>NZ_OZ035001.1:328474-656948 GCF_964031085.1 Spiroplasma endosymbiont of Asaphidion curtum
ATACAAAACAATTAATAAGTAAATAACATCAAATAACATTCTTCAACTTTGAGGATTATAATAATGCAAAATCGCACCATAGAATCACGCAATAATAAATAAAGTGCGATTTAAAGCCACAAAATCATATAATCTTAAATTTATTTTTTTAAACAATAGCATCACTTAAATCACACTTTCTTTATTTTTATTACTATCTGCCGGGCATTAATTTTTCAAACATTTTGAAAGCAATTAAAAATAAACCAATAATCACACCAAGCAAGAAAACTCAATATGTAGCAAAGAAATTAACAACATTTGGCATATTACCACCAATAATATCAGTTCAAATATTACCAAATGCTTTAATTAATGCTTTTCATAAGTTAGTAACCGCTTGTTCACCAGTAATTGCTCCTGATGTATTTCCTTCTACTAAGAAATTTATTAACATATAATCACCCCCTTTCTAAACAAAATATGATTTAACCTTATAAAATAAAATAACCATAAATAAGACAATGAATACTAATACCATTCAAAAGGCAATATTTGCTATTAAAAGTCAAAGTGGTTCTTTGGTTAAATCAATTTCTTTACCAGAAACTCACGCCGGAATAGTTGTAATTTGGATAAATAAATCTCAAAAATACAATTTTGTCATTTCTCAATCTAAATCTTTTCAAGCAACTAAAAACATAATAATTACCGCTTAAAAGGTCAAAAGAGTAGAAAAATAATGGCTGAGAAGAGCATTACAATTATTAAAATTGAAAACAAAAATACAACTTGGGGTGGTAAATCGGCAGTCGGATAAATTAATTCAATTAACTCAACAATTATTTTTTTAAACATTTTCTAAACCTACTTTTTAATTTCTTTTTCATCTTGTTCTAATAAATTTCGCTTAAACTTTGCAATAAATATTCGTTGTGAATAAGTAAAATCTTTTGGCAACTGTTTTGCTTCACTACCATATTTCTTTTTATCTTTAAAAAACCGATAAATATTAACCGCAATATAGTATGCTAGTAATAATGTTAAAATCGTAAAAAACACTAATCCAAATATACTCATCTTTCTCTTTTCTCCTTAATTTTCTAATTAATTTATTTTTTTAAACAATTATGTTCAACAAAATCAACACAAAGTCAATTATCACCAACTAAATCAGTTCTAACAGAATCAACTGCAGATTTAGACGCTCAAATTTTTTGTTCTAATCCGGTTTTTTTATTAATAGAATATATAAACTCTTGACAATAATCTTTGCCAGGCTCATCCACACTAACTCACATTTTCATTTCTAAAACTCCTCAAAAAAATTGCAATAACTTAGTTAAATAACTCAACTAACATAGATAATTAACGGGCGGAGCATACGCTTTCCGCACCGTTTAATCACCATAAAAACTAACTAAAATATTTTTTTATTTACTCCTATTCTTAAAACACCGTAAAACATTTTTAAAATGAATTTTTAAAATAATCAAAACTTACAACCTTTTTATCATGTTCTTTTTCAGCAACAAAAAAACCTAACAACTCATGACCTAAAATCAAACTAGACTCTTGACCTTTATCATTAATAAAAACTAACCGATATTCACCATCTCTAATTATTCCTATACAAATAGAATTCTCATATTTTCCTTTATAAACAAATCGTTTCGAAAACCAAATACCAGTAGATTCATTCAATCACGGAATTGCTGGTGCTTTAATAAGTACTGCATTTTGTGTTTCTTTTAAAAGATATTTTTCAGTATTTAAAAAAATATTTTCAATATTTCTCATATACATACCATCCTTACAATATTTAGTTATATTAAACTAAGTTATATTTAGCTTAGTTATCTAACTAAGTTAAATATTTATTTTGTTAAACATAAATGTTTAACAAAATTTGTTAGTAAACTTCGTTTACTAATTAACTTAGTTTATTACTATCAAGGCACAAAAAAATACAAGGCATAACTAAAAATAATAAATATTAATTTAACCTTATATTTCTTGTAATAAATAAATGAGCTCATATTTATTTATTAATTAACAGCAAATTTGTAAAAACCAAAATCTTATCATATGTATATGGTTTCTACAACATTATCAAAAGTATGTATTGATTTAGCAGTATAATTAGTATAAAATTATATAGTTTTAGTTATGAAAAACAAGGGGGATTTGTTAATGGCATTTAAGATGAAACATTTTGGAGATTATGTTCAAAGAAGAGATTATTCCAAGGTTTCAGGGAAATTAGAATTACCCAATTTGATTGAAGTACAAACTGATAATTATCAATGATTTATAAAAGAAGGCATTCAGGAGGTTTTTGATGAAGTATTTCCAATAACTGACCCTGAGGGAAAAACAACATTATCATTGTTAAGTTGAGAAGTAAAAAAACCACGACGCAACTTAAAACAAACGGAAGAAGAATCAAAGATTTATGAAGTACCAATTTATGCTAAGTTGCAATTAACTGTTATTAAAGATGATGAAAGGATTAATAGTCAAATTGCTAAAACGCCAGATCAAGCAATGTTATTATGAGTAAAAGAAGAATTTGGATTTAAAAATCCAGTATTATCAAAACAAGATGATAATGTTTTTTATTTTGAAGATATTAATGCTGAAGATAAAATTGCTGTTGAAATTATTATTAAAAAGCAAGATGAAGAAGAAATGTTAGTTGATTATACCCTTTGAAGAGCTGGTGAAGTTTTTTTAGGTGATTTTCCGTTAATGACCGATAAAGGGACTTTCATTATTAATGGTAGTGAAAAGGTTGTTGTTTCTCAATTAGTAAGGTCACCAGGAAGTTATTACAAAAAGAATATTGATTCTAAAACAGGAAAAATTATTTATTTTAATGATATTATCCCTTCACGGGGGACATGATTAGAGTTTGAAAGTCATATTAAAAAAGTTAAAACTAAACAAAATAATTTATATAAACATATTTTTCAAGTAAAAATTGATAAGTCACGAAAAACTAATGTTACTGTTTTGTTTACAGCATTAGGTTTAAAAAGAGATGATTTATTAGCGTTGTATAATGATGATCAGTTATTAGTTGATACTTATGAAAGTGATTATATTAGTGGTTTAGAAAAAGGCAGTTGAGAATTTGCGGTTCAAGAAATTTATAAAAAAATTAGATCAGGTGAAACAGCTACTGTTGATGGTGCTAGTAAGTTTCTTTTTGGATTATTATTTGATAAAAGAAAATATGATTTAACTAAAGCGGGCAGATTTAAATTGATTCAAAAGTTATCAATTGTTGATCGGTTATTAAACCGGATTTTGGCTGAAGATATTAAAGATGTTAAAGGTAATGTTGTTTTTAAAAAGGGATATTTAATTACTAAAAAAGATTTAGAATTGTTGCATACGATTTTAAATGTAGGGGCAATGTTGCAAGAAATCAGTTTTCATCCGGATATTAAAAGTCATAATAAAATTCAAAGAGTTTTAGTTTATGCTAATAATGAAATGATTAATCCTGATGATAGTATTGCGATTTTAGGTGTTGATCCGAGTAATAAAATGGAACATATTACGATTCCAGATATTATTGCTTCTTTTTCATATTTATTAAATATTACTAAAGGTTTAGGAAATATTGATGATATTGATCATTTAGGTAATCGTCGTGTGCGAACCGTTGGTGAGTTATTACAAAATCAATTTCGGATTGGGATGGCAAGAATTGAAAAAAATGTTAAAGAAAAGATGTCAACTGCTGATAGTTCTGTTATTAAGCCATCAAATATTATTAATAATAAACCGTTAACAGCCGTTATTGGTGAGTTTTTTAACTTATCACAGTTATCACAGTTTATGGATCAAACTAATCCGTTATCAGAATTAACTAATAAAAGAAGAATTACTGCTTTAGGTCCAGGGGGATTATCTCGTGAACGAGCTGGTATAGAAGTTCGCGATGTGCACTACTCGCATTATGGCAGAATTTGTCCGATTGAAACTCCTGAAGGACCAAATATTGGTTTAATTAATAATTTATCAACTTATGCTCATATTAATAAATATGGTTTTATTGAAACTCCATATCGGAAAGTAAATAATGGTATTGTATTTGAAGTTAATCATTATTTAACTGCTGATCAAGAAAAAAATTATGTTATTAGTCAAGCAAATATTGCAATTGATGATCAAGGAAAGATTATTGAAAAGCAAGTTGCTGCTCGTTTTAGTGGTGAAAATATTATTGCTCCTAACAATGAAGTTGATTATATTGATGTTTCACCACGACAAATTGTTTCCATTGCAACATCTTGTATTCCTTTTTTAGAAAATGATGATGCTAACCGTGCTTTAATGGGTGCTAATATGCAACGCCAAGCAATTCCTTTAATTAAACCACAATCACCGTTAGTAGGTACTGGTGTAGAACATGCTGCTGCTAGAGATTCAGGATTAGCAATTATTTCTTTAGATGATGGAATTGTTGATTATGTTGATAGTAAAAAAATTACTGTTAAGCATAAGGAACGAGTTAAAGTTTATGAATTAAATAGTTTTGATCGTAGTAATAGTGGTACGGCTTTAATTCATTCACCATTGGTAAAACCTGGTGATACTGTTAGCAAAGGTCAAATTTTAGCTGATGGTGCTTCAATGGAAAAAGGTGAATTAGCGTTAGGTCAAAATGTTATGGTGGCATTTACAACTTGAAATGGTTATAACTATGAAGATGCGATTATTATTAGTGAAAGATTAGTATATGATGATGTCTTTACATCAATTCATATTGAAGAATATACTATTGAACGCCGACAAACAAAACAAGGTGAAGAAGAAATAACTCGTGAAATTCCCAATATTCCAGATAGTATGCGTCGTTATTTAGATGTTGATGGGATTGTAATGATTGGTGCGGAAGTTAAAGAAGGCGATATTCTTGTTGGGAAAGTAACACCTAAAGGACAAACCCAATTATCAGCAGAAGATAAATTATTACAAGCTATTTTTGGTGAAAAGTCTCGTAATGTTAAAGATAATTCTTTAATTGTTCCGAATGGTGGTGCGGGAATTATTCAAGCTGTGAAAAGATTTTCTCGTAAAGATGGACATGATTTACCAGTTTCGGTATTAGAAATTGTTAAAATATATGTTGTTCAAAAACGAAAAATTCAAGAAGGTGATAAAATGGCGGGAAGACATGGTAATAAGGGTGTTATTTCTAAAGTTTTACCGATTGAAGATATGCCCCATCTTATTGATGGGACGCCGGTAGATATTATGTTAAATCCTTTAGGAGTTCCTTCGCGAATGAATATTGGTCAAGTACTAGAATTACATTTGGGAATGGCTGCTAAAAAGTTAGGGTTAAAAGTAGCTACCCCAGTTTTTGAAGGTGTAAGTAATGAAGAATTAATTGCCATTATGACAGAAGCCAAGATGGATAATTTTGGAAAAGAAACTTTAATTGATGGTCAAACAGGTGAAACATTTGGTAATAAAATATCTGTTGGTGTAATGTATATGTTAAAACTATCACATATGGTGGAAGATAAAATTCATGCTCGTAATGTTGGACCATATTCTTTAATAACTCAACAACCATTAGGTGGGAAAGCACAAAATGGTGGTCAAAGATTTGGAGAAATGGAAGTATGAGCTTTGGAAGCTTATGGTGCTGCTCATACTTTAAGAGAAATATTAACAATTAAATCTGATGATATTATTGGAAGAACAAAGTTATATACTAAAATTGCTAAGGGTGAAAAATTGCCATTGTCAGGAATTCCTGAGTCATTTAATGTTTTAATTAAAGAATTACAAGGTTTATCAATCAATGTTGTTTTAAAAACTAAAGATGGTAAAGAACATAAGATGTTAAATTATGAAGAAGATGAAGAAAGTAAATTCTAGAGAGGAAGAAATGATAAATGTTTAATGATCACAAAAACTTTAAAGAAATTAAAATTAGTTTAGCTTCTCCAGAAGATATTCGTTCTTGATCGTATGGTGAAGTAACAAAACCAGAAACTATTAATTATAAATCGTTAAAACCAGAAAAGGATGGTCTTTTTGATCAACGAATTTTTGGACCAATTAAAAACTATGAATGTGAATGTGGAAAATATAAAAAAGAAAATAATCGTGGTAAAATTTGTGAACGCTGTGGAGTTCAATTAACAGAGTCAATTGTTAGAAGAAAAAGAATGGGACATATTGAATTAGAAGATCCGGTATCACATATTTGAATGTTAAAAGCATCACCTTCACAAATTGCTTTGGCATTAAATATGCGTACTAAAGATTTAGAGGAAGTGATTTATTTTGTTTCTTATATTGTTTTAGATGCTGGTGATGCTAAAAATTTAAGAGATAAAATGGTTTTAGATTTAGGTAATGCTAAAACTTCACAAGAAACTCGTGAACGATTAATTAAAACTTTAGAAAATATTAAAAAAGATTTAACTGTGGAATCAATTGCTTTTGAAAGAGCACAAGGAATGATTGAAGATTTAAAAAATACTAATATTCCTTTTTCAATGGAAGAATGTGCTCAATTTATTAATAAATATACTAATGCTAAATTTGGTATTGGTGCTGAGGCAATTGAACATTTACTTAAAAATTTAGATTTGAAAGAAGAAATTAAGAAAATTAAAAGAAAAATTCAAGGTAAAAAATCGCAAACGGATAAATTAAAATTAATGCGTTCTTTAAAAACCTTAAATGATTTTTTGTGTTCAGGAAATAAACCTGAGTGAATGATTTTACATGCTATTCCGGTGTTACCACCAGATATTAGACCAATTATTCAATTAGATGGAGGTAGATTTACAGCATCAGAATTAAATGATTTATATCGTAAGATTATTATAAGAAATGAACGATTAAAACGTGTTAAACAAATGGGAGCCCCTTCAATTATTATTAATAATGAAAAAAGGATGTTGCAAGAAGCAGTTGATGCTTTAATTGATAATGATCGTAAAGCGCGCCCTGTAACCGGAAGAGATAAGCGACCTTTAAAATCATTAACAGCAATTTTAAAAGGGAAACAAGGTCGTTTTCGTCAAAACTTATTAGGAAAACGAGTTGATTATTCTGGAAGAAGTGTTATTGCTGTGGGTCCAGAATTAAAAATGTATCAGTGTGGTTTGCCACGCGATATGGCAATTGTTCTTTTTAAACCATTTATTATTGCTGAATTATTAAGAGAAGCTAAAGAAAGTAATAGTAATTTAACTTATAAGATGGCAGAAAAGATGATTGATCAACGCGATGAACGAGTATGAGATTATTTAGAAGTAGTTATTAAAGAACGGCCAATATTATTAAATCGGGCACCAACACTTCATCGTTTAGGAATTCAAGCTTTTGAACCAAAGTTAGTAAAAGGGAAAGCAATTCGTTTGCATCCATTAGTAACACCAGCATTTAATGCTGATTTTGATGGTGACCAAATGGCAGTTCATGTGCCGATAACAGCAGAAGCTGTTGCTGAAGCACGATATTTAATGTTAGGTTCAAAAAATATTTTAGGGCCGAAAGATGGAAAACCAATTGTAACGCCAACACAGGATATGGTTTTAGGAAATTACTATTTAACTTTTGAAAGTAAAGGTAAAATTGGTGAAGGAAATATTTATCGGAATTTTGATGATGCTGTTTTAGCTTATGATAATAAACAATTACATTTACATGCGATAATTGCTATTCCTGTTGATGCCATGGGTGGTAAGATTAATGTTAATGATAGTAAAAATAAGGTATTAATAACAACGGTTGGAAAATTAATTTTTAATAAAATTTTTCCTGTTGATTTTCCTTATTTTAATGAACCAACAGCAGAAAATCTTGATTATTTAGATGACCGTCATATTATTTTAATTACTGAGGATATCCGAAAATTTGTTGCATCACGAGAAGCAATTTCTCCATTTAAGAAAAGTAGTTTATCAAATATTATTACTAAGTTTTTTAAGAAATATGGAACGCAAAAAACTGCTGAAATGTTAGATAATATGAAAAATTTAGGATTTAAATTTTCAACAATTTCTGGTATTACGATTTCGTCACAAGATATGCAAGCATATGATGATAAAAAAGAAAACTTTATTGAAGCTGATAAATATATTGCTCAAGTTCAAGAATTTTATCGTTTAGGAATGATAACTGAACGCGAAAAACATAAATTAATTATTGAAAAATGATCGGATGTTAAAGATTTAATTCAAAAGAAATTAGAAATAGTGTTAAAGCAAGATATTAATAATCCGATTACGATTATGACTGATTCGGGTGCTCGAAGTAATCTTTCTAACTTTACACAGTTAGTAGGGATGCGAGGATTAATGAATAATCCTAAGGGAGAAGTTATTGAATTACCGATTCTTTCTTCTTTTATACAAGGATTAACGGTTCTTGAGTTCTATATTTCTACGCATGGGGCGAGAAAAGGAATGGTTGATATGGCTTTAAAAACAGCTGATTCTGGTTATTTTACAAGAAGATTAGTAGATGTTGCCCAAGAAATTATTATTGTGATGGAAGATTGTCAATCAGAAAAAGGATTCTTAATTAAAGATATTGTTGATACTAAAAATTATATTGTTATTGTGCCCTTACAAGATCGTGCTTTTGGACGATTTACAAAGTCAGCCGTAATTAATAAAAATGGTAAGGAAATTGTTCCTGCTAATACTTTAATTACTGAAGATATTAATAATGAAATTGAAAAAAATAATATTACGGAATTTGAAATTCGTTCCGTTTTAACTTGTGATGCTTCTAAAGGGGTATGTAAAAAATGTTATGGACTTAATTTAGCAACTGGTGCAATTGTTGATATTGGTGAAACTGTTGGGATTATCGCAGCCCAATCAATTGGTGAACCAGGGACACAATTAACAATGCGTACTTTCCATACGGGTGGTGTTGCTGGTGGTTTAGATATTACTCAAGGGTTACCAAGAATTAAAGAGTTATTAGATAATACGATTCCTAAGGGAGCAGTTGCAATTATTTCTGAAATTGATGGTACCGTTCAAGAAATAAGTGAAGAAAATGGTATTAATATTATTACTGTTGTCTCTGAACATAATGAAAGAAAATATAAAACTCCTTATAACTCTAATATTCGTGTTAAAGTTGGTTCGCTAGTTAAAGCTGGTCAAAAATTAACTGAAGGAGCAATTAATGTTAAACATTTATTAGAAATTGCTGGGATTAAAGAAGTTCAAGAATATATTTTAAAAGAAGTTCAAAAAGTGTATCGTTTGCAAGGAATTCAAATTTCTGATAAATATATTGAAATTATTATTAAACAAATGTTAAATAAAATTCAAATTATTGATAATGGTGATAGTGACTTATTAGTTGGGGAAACAGTTACGATTAAAGAATTTAAAGATATTGTTGGTAAGTTATTATCAGAGGAACGTCGCCCGCCTTTTGGATTCCCAATTATGTTTGGTATTAAAAAAGCACCATTGGAATGTAATTCTTTCTTATCGGCAGCATCATTTCAAGATACTACACGAGTATTAACGAAAGCAATTATTAAAGGTAAAGTTGATACTTTAGAAGGATTAAAAGAAAATGTTATTTTAGGTAATTTAATTCCTGCGGGAACAGGATTATTAGATTCTGAAGATATTATTGCTAGAGGAAAAATTGCTTATGATGAAGAATATTAAAATTTAAATTATTAGATATTTTTTAAATATGCTGAATTATACTTGTAAGTGCAAGTAAATAAAATTGCAAAAAATCTCATATAAAAATTTCATGATGCTAAGTTTATTTTAGAAAAAACAAAGCAAGGAGTTTTTATATGGGTTACAAACATCTTGGCATATATGAAAGAATTTATATTGAGAATCAATTGAAGTTTAAAGTAAAAATTAGTGAAATAGCTAAAAATCTTAATCGAAGTATTAGTACTATTATTCGAGAAGTCAATAGAAATAAAGATAGTAATCATTATTTTTCATTAATTGCACAAAATAAAGCAGAAAACAGAAAACAATCACATGTTTATTTTCATAAGTTTAAAAATAGAGAATTAGTAAAATATGTACAACAAAAATTACTATTAGGTTGATCGCCTGAACAAATTTATGGCAGAATTAAAAATTTTCATAAAGAATGAATTATTAGTTTTAAAACAATTTACAATTGAATTTATTCTGGATTACTTGAAAAAGTTACTAATAAAAATTTAAGAAGAAAAGGTAAGAAACGAAAATCTCAAGAAAATCGCGGTAAATTTAATGGTAAATCAATTAAAGAACGAAATATTAATGTTAATAATCGTATAACTGTTGGTCATTGAGAAGGTGATACTGTAGTATCATCACGAGGTAAAAGTAAATCATGTTTAATAACTTTAGTTGAAAGAACATCAAGATTTACTTTAGCAATGTTAGTTGAAAATAGAACTACTAAAGTTGTTAACGAAAACATTAGCCATTATTTATCAATTCTTCCAAATAATCTTGTTAAGACTATAACATTTGATAGGGGTAAAGAATTTTCTAATTGACAACAACTTGAAAAAAATTTAAATGTGAAAATTTATTTTGCTAATGCGTATTCGCCTTGACAAAGAGGTACTAATGAAAATACTAATGGTTTAATTAGAGAAAAATTTCCTAAAAAATTTAATTTTTCAAATACTACTAAAAATGCAGTTCATAAATTTATATTGTCTTTAAACCAAAGACCAAGAAAAATACTAAATTATCTTTCACCAATCGAATATTTGGTTAGAAAAATAATTTAGTTGCACTTAACTTTACAATTTGGCGATATTTTAAATCGTGTTAGTGATATATTACTTATTAGTTCTCCTGAATTGGAAACTATTTTTGGTTTAACAAATGCAACACCTGGACCTTTTGCAACAAAAATTACAGGATTTTTAGCAACAATAATAACTAAACCTAATCATAATATTGGTGTTACTATTATTGTAGTTTTAGTAGCATATATCTTGATGACTATGCCAGCAGCATTCATTATGATTTGAGCTAATAATAAATCTTGAAAAAATATAAAAAATAAACTATTTCATAATATTTATAAAATAATGAAACCAGTAACGATTGCAATTTTAATTTGAGTAGTTATTGGTCTAATTAGTAATATTTTTTTAGATAGTAATTTTTCATGGATTTATGAAAAGAGTGCTAAAACTATTCAAGTAATGCTTTATTTAGTAATCAGTTTTATTATTAGTTTTGTTTGTTTGTATCGTTTTAAAGTTAATTTATTTTTATTAATATCTTTTTTGGTGGTTTTGGTTTTTTATATTTTTATTTTATTGTCCAAAATTAGTTAATAAATAATCATGATTTAACTTTTAATATTGCAAAAGAGTATTATCAGTTTAGTGTTGACATTAATTGTTGCAGTCTTTATGTGTTGGTAATTTGTTAGTAATTTGTTATATAATTTAACATATTGGGTATAAAAGGAGGAACAAGGATGCGCGAAGATATCACATTACGTTGTGAAATTTGTAAAGAAGAAAATTATATTGATAAGAAAAATAAAAGGTTGCATCCCGAACGAGTAGAATTTAATAAATATTGTTCGCGTTGTAACGCAAAAACAATGCATAAAGAAAAGAAATAATCCTTTTCTTTTTTTATATGCCAAATTGTAAAGTTAAGTGCAACTAAATTATTTTTCTAACCAAATATTCGATTGGTGAAAGATAATTTAGTATTTTTCTTGGTCTTTGGTTTAAAGACAATATAAATTTATGAACTGCATTTTTAGTAGTATTTGAAAAATTAAATTTTTTAGGAAATTTTTCTCTAATTAAACCATTAGTATTTTCATTAGTACCTCTTTGTCAAGGCGAATACGCATTAGCAAAATAAATTTTCACATTTAAATTTTTTTCAAGTTGTTGTCAATTAGAAAATTCTTTACCCCTATCAAATGTTATAGTCTTAACAAGATTATTTGGAAGAATTGATAAATAATGGCTAATGTTTTCGTTAACAACTTTAGTAGTTCTATTTTCAACTAACATTGCTAAAGTAAATCTTGATGTTCTTTCAACTAAAGTTATTAAACATGATTTACTTTTACCTCGTGATGATACTACAGTATCACCTTCTCAATGACCAACAGTTATACGATTATTAACATTAATATTTCGTTCTTTAATTGATTTACCATTAAATTTACCGCGATTTTCTTGAGATTTTCGTTTCTTACCTTTTCTTCTTAAATTTTTATTAGTAACTTTTTCAAGTAATCCAGAATAAATTCAATTGTAAATTGTTTTAAAACTAATAATTCATTCTTTATGAAAATTTTTAATTCTGCCATAAATTTGTTCAGGCGATCAACCTAATAGTAATTTTTGTTGTACATATTTTACTAATTCTCTATTTTTAAACTTATGAAAATAAACATGTGATTGTTTTCTGTTTTCTGCTTTATTTTGTGCAATTAATGAAAAATAATGATTACTATCTTTATTTCTATTGACTTCTCGAATAATAGTACTAATACTTCGATTAAGATTTTTAGCTATTTCACTAATTTTTACTTTAAACTTCAATTGATTCTCAATATAAATTCTTTCATATATGCCAAGATGTTTGTAACCCATATAAAAACTCCTTGCTTTGTTTTTTCTAAAATAAACTTAGCATCATGAAATTTTTATATGAGATTTTTTGCAATTTTATTTACTTGCACTTACAAGTATAATTCAGCATATTAATTTATTAATACGAAAGGATAAATTTTATGCAAAATAAAATTGTTAAAAAACTATTAAAAGAACAAAAGGTTGATGCTTTATTAATTACATCTGATTATAATCGTTTGTGATATACAACATTTTCTTCAACAGCAGGATATTTATTAGTTACTAAAGAAAAGTCGTTTTTAATTTTAGATGGACGATATTATTGAAGATGGAAAAGTGCAAGCAAAAAATATTGATGACATTATTTTAATGGAAAATATTTATGAACAATTAAATGAATTAATTAAGAAACATAACATTAGACTTCTTGCATTACTTATTTATTAAACAAAATTCCTATAAAATATATTTAAAATAGAAATTATAAGGAATTTAAGATTATGAAATTTGATAAATTTAATTTTATTAATGATAAAGAATTATTACGATTAACTGGAATAAAGCAAAGTACTTTTAATAAAATAGACTTCTTGCATTACTTATTAAAATAATTACAAATTATTTGTAAATGCTGAATTATACTTGTAAGTGCAAGTAAATAAAATTGCAAAAAATCTCATATAAAAATTTCATGATGCTAAGTTTATTTTAGAAAAAACAAAGCAAGGAGTTTTTATATGGGTTACAAACATCTTGGCATATATGAAAGAATTTATATTGAGAATCAATTGAAGTTTAAAGTAAAAATTAGTGAAATAGCTAAAAATCTTAATCGAAGTATTAGTACTATTATTCGAGAAGTCAATAGAAATAAAGATAGTAATCATTATTTTTCATTAATTGCACAAAATAAAGCAGAAAACAGAAAACAATCACATGTTTATTTTCATAAGTTTAAAAATAGAGAATTAGTAAAATATGTACAACAAAAATTACTATTAGGTTGATCGCCTGAACAAATTTATGGCAGAATTAAAAATTTTCATAAAGAATGAATTATTAGTTTTAAAACAATTTACAATTGAATTTATTCTGGATTACTTGAAAAAGTTACTAATAAAAATTTAAGAAGAAAAGGTAAGAAACGAAAATCTCAAGAAAATCGCGGTAAATTTAATGGTAAATCAATTAAAGAACGAAATATTAATGTTAATAATCGTATAACTGTTGGTCATTGAGAAGGTGATACTGTAGTATCATCACGAGGTAAAAGTAAATCATGTTTAATAACTTTAGTTGAAAGAACATCAAGATTTACTTTAGCAATGTTAGTTGAAAATAGAACTACTAAAGTTGTTAACGAAAACATTAGCCATTATTTATCAATTCTTCCAAATAATCTTGTTAAGACTATAACATTTGATAGGGGTAAAGAATTTTCTAATTGACAACAACTTGAAAAAAATTTAAATGTGAAAATTTATTTTGCTAATGCGTATTCGCCTTGACAAAGAGGTACTAATGAAAATACTAATGGTTTAATTAGAGAAAAATTTCCTAAAAAATTTAATTTTTCAAATACTACTAAAAATGCAGTTCATAAATTTATATTGTCTTTAAACCAAAGACCAAGAAAAATACTAAATTATCTTTCACCAATCGAATATTTGGTTAGAAAAATAATTTAGTTGCACTTAACTTTACAATTTGGCTAATAAAATAATTTTTTGTTGTGTCAAAATTTACACATTTAATAAAATCCATAAGTATTAAGCTAATAAAAGTTAGAAATTACTATATAGTATTTTTTATTTACAAATAATTTGTAATTATTTTAATAAGTAATGCAAGAAGTCTATTATAACATTAGGATTTGAAAGTGAATATACTTCATATGCTTTATTTACAACTTGAAGTGAAAAATTAGCAGTTTCATTAAAAGCTGTATTAGTAAATAAAATGCGCATGATTAAAACTAAAGATGAAATTAAAAAATTAAAACAAGCTGCTAAGATTGGCGATAAAACATTTAAAGCAATTATTAAAAAAGTAAAACCTAATATGACTGAAAAGCGATTAGAAAGAATTATTATTGATAATTTCCTTAAATTTGGTGGTGAAAAGCCGAGTTTTGATTGCATTGTAGCATCAGGCGTTCCTTCGTCGTTACCCCATGGTAGAGCTACTAATAAAGTAATTAATAATAATGAAATTGTTACTTGTGATTTTGGTGTTATTTATCAAGGATTGTGTTCTGATATGACAAGAACTTTTGTTATTGGTAATAAACTAGATAAAAAATTGGAAGATATTTATAAGATTGTTTTAGAAGCTCAAGATTTAGGAATTAAGGCGATTGCTCCTGGAATATCATCAGGTACGATTGACAAAATATGTCGTGAATATATTACTAAAAAAGGTTATGGCAAATATTTTACTCATAGTACTGGTCATGGTTTAGGAATTGAAGTTCATGAATATCCATATATAACCAATAATTCGGATATTACTTTAGAAGTAGGAATGGTAATTACTGTTGAACCAGGAATTTATATTCCTCAATTAGGTGGTTAGAATTGAAGATGATATTTTAGTAACTAAGAAAGGTTATGAAATATTAACTAAGTCTTCAAGAGATTTAATATTTGTAAAATAATTTATGTTAAAAAAATGATAAAATAAACTTAATAGGAGGTAGGTAATATTGAATAATAGAAGGAAAATAGTTTTAGTTGGTTGTGGAGCAGTAGGGTCATCATTCTTGTATTCTTGCATTAATACCGGTTTAGCATCAGAATATGTTTTAATTGATGCTTTTCAAGATGTTGCTCACGGTAATAGATTAGACTTTGAGGATACTTTAGCATGACAAGAAAGATCCTTTCATAAAGTAACAAACGGTTCGTATCTTGATTGTAAAGATGCTGATATTATTGTTGTTACCGCAGGTCGTCCGCAAAAACCTGATGAAACAAGACTAGATTTAGTAGTCGATAATGCTAAAATAATTAGTAATATTATGAAAGAAATTAAAAATTCTGGATTTGGCGGTATTGTAATTATTGCTTCTAATCCTGTTGATGTATTAACATTCGTTGCCCAAAAAGTTAGTGGTTTTGCTACAAATCGTATTTTTGGATCAGGAACAATTCTTGATTCTTCACGATTAATGTTTGCTTTAGGAGAACATTTTAAAATTTCACCAACATCGGTGACAGCATATATTGCTGGTGAACATGGTGATTCATCCGTTGCATTATATTCCAAAGCAATTGTTGGTGCTGAAAATTTAATGACTTTAAAGAAAAAACAGTTGATTAATGATGAAACATTAAAATCAATTCATAAATTAGTTATTCAAAAAGCTTATGAAATAATTAAATTAAAAAAAGCTACTCATTATGGAATTGGTGTTTGTTTAGCAAGAATTGTTAAAGCAGTTTTAAATGATGAACAAGTGATTTTACCTGTTGGTGCTTATTTAAACGGTGAATATCACCAAAAAAATATTTATACAGGTATTCCTGCAGTCATAGGAAGTAATGGGATTGAAAGAGTAGTACAATTGGATATTAGTGAACAAGAACAAGACCAATTTAATAGTTCTTGTGATGCTTTAAGAAAAGTTATTACTGTCGCTATTGAAGCTATTAATTAGTAAGGAAGATATATTTTTAAGGAGTATAATGGTAATGCCTAAAAACTTAGAAAATGTTGTAGAAATCTTTGATGGTAATGCTGATTTAGTTGCATCAGCATTAAGCGAAGGAAAAACAATTATTATGGCTGTTAATAAAGGACCATTAGCAAATAAATCAATTGAAACTGGTTATTCAGAATTTTTTGATGCGCAAGTAGAATTTAAAGAAGATAAAGAAAATGCTGGTACTTGTGCTTGTGGTGAACCAGCTGATTGTTTAGTTTATATGTGAAGAGAGAATAAATAGAATTTTGTTTAATAAATAAGTAATGCAAGAAGTCTATAGAATAGATTTATTATTAACTTATTCAAAAATGTCAATGAAAACTGTTGTTTTTTAAAATTAGAATATAAAGTTGATGGTTTTATTTTTTAAAAATATTTAATTTATATCGTTAAATAATTAAAATTTGTGGTAATATATACTTATGTTTTTGAAACACTCCGAGGATATATATTGAATTTAATTGATTAAATTGATTAAATATTGGTTTAAAAGATAATTAAAATTATTTTAAAAAAAGTTTAAATTTATGTTGACATTTATTTCCAAATTCAGTATTATCTTAAATGTACTAGTAATTAAGTCGTTAAACTTCTTACTATTACAAAATGATCTTTGAAAACTAAACAGAACAATCTGTCAATCTGATGAGTTATGAAACAAACAATAAAAATTGAAAACATTACTATAAAATGTTTTTTTATTTTCACTTTTTAATGAGAGTTTGATCCTGGCTCAGGATTAACGCTGGCGGCATGCCTAATACATGCAAGTCGAACGAGAGTGCTTTTTTTTTAGCACTTATAAGTGGCGAACGGGTGAGTAACACGTATCTAATTTGCCTTTTTGAGGGGAATAACCGTTGGAAACGGCGGCTAATACCGCATAGGTTATCTTTAGGCATCTAATGATAATTAAAGGTGCGTTTGCACCACAAAAAGATAAGGATGCGCTGCATTAGTTAGTTGGTAAGGTAATGGCTTACCAAGACGATGATGCATAGCCGACCTGAGAGGGTGAACGGCCACACTGGGACTGAGACACGGCCCAGACTCCTACGGGAGGCAGCAGTAGGGAATTTTTCACAATGGGCGAAAGCCTGATGGAGCAATGCCGCGTGACTGATGAAGGCCTTTGGGTTGTAAAGGTCTGTTGTAAGGAAAGAATAGTAAGAATAGGAAATGATTCTTATTTGACGGTACCTTACCAGAAAGCCACGGCAAACTATGTGCCAGCAGCCGCGGTAATACATAGGTGGCAAGCGTTATCCGGATTTATTGGGCGTAAAGGGTGCGCAGGCGGTAATATAAGTCTAAGGTTAAAGATCGAAGCTCAACTTTGATTCGCCTTGGAAACTGTATAACTAGAGTACAGGAGAGGTTAGTGGAATTCCATGTGTAGCGGTGAAATGCGTAGATATATGGAGGAACACCAGTGGCGAAGGCGACTAACTGGCCTGTAACTGACGCTGAGGCACGAAAGCAGGAGTATCAAATAGGATTAGATACCCTAGTAGTTCCTGCCGTAAACGATGAGTACTAAGTGTCGGCTTTAATGTCGGTGCTGCAGCTAACGCATTAAGTACTCCGCCTGAGTAGTATGCTCGCAAGAGTGAAACTCAAAGGAATTGACGGGGACCCGCACAAGCGGTGGATCATGTGGTTTAATTCGAAGCAACGCGAAGAACCTTACCCAGACTTGACATCCAGTGCAATGCTATAGAAATATAGTGGAGGTTAACACTGAGACAGGTGGTGCATGGTTGTCGTCAGCTCGTGTCGTGAGATGTTGGGTTAAGTCCCGCAACGAGCGCAACCCTTATCATTAGTTGCTAACATTTAGTTGAGGACTCTAATGAGACTGCTAGTGCAAGCTAGAGGAAGGTGGGGATGACGTCAAATCATCATGCCCTTTATGTCTGGGGCTACACACGTGATACAATGGTCGGTACAAAGAGTTGCAAATTCGCAAGGGCAAGCTAATCTCAAAAAGCCGATCTCAGTTCGGATTGAAGTCTGCAACTCGACTTCATGAAGTTGAAATCGCTAGTAATCGCGGATCAGCAATGCCGCGGTGAATACGTTCTCGGGTCTTGTACACACCGCCCGTCACACCACGAGAGTTGGTAATGCCAGAAGTTCGTATCTTAACAGTTTACTGGGAGAGCGACCCAAGGTAGGATTGATGATTGGGGTGAAGTCGTAACAAGGTATCCGTACCGGAAGGTGCGGATGGATCACCTCCTTTCTATGGAGTTTATATTTATAAACTAATTACATTAGATTTTAACAAACAACTTTGGTTGAGGATGTTCTGTTTAGTTTTGAGAGATTATTTATCTCTCAAACGCAATATGAGAAATTACACTGTAATTTCTATGAGCATTGTTCTTTGAAAACTGGATATAAACATTTATTTTTATAATTGCAATAGGTTTTTCTTTTGACAAAGAAAAATTAGTAAGTTAATAAGAGCATATAGTGGATGCCTTGGGATTAGGAGCCGATGAAAGACGTGATTACCTGCGATAAGCCTTGGGGAGCTGGAAGTAAGCTTTGAGCCAGGGATTTCTGAATGGGGCAACCTACTATTCTTAATCGAATAGTGTCATATGATGAATACATAGTCATATTGATGGGATACCTAGGGAAATGAAACATCTTAGTACCTAGAGGAAAAGAAAGCGAATGCGATTCCCTTAGTAGCGGCGAGCGAAGAGGGAACAGGACAAACCATTCTTCGGGATGGGGTTTGGACCATCTATATAGAGTTTTAGAAAATTTTTTGATAGTAGAAATCGCTGGGATGCGATGCCATAGAGAGTGAAAGCCTCGTATACGAAATTGAAAAGTCTCTTGATGAGATCCGGAGTACGGCGAGACACGAGAAATCTTGTCGGAATACGCGCAGACCACTGCGTAATCCTAAATACTACCTAATCACCGATAGTGAACCAGTACCGTGAGGGAAAGGTGAAAAGTACCCCGAGAGGGGAGTGAAATAGTATCTGAAACTATATGCTTACAAGAAGTCGGAGCTCGTTAATGAGTGACGGCGTGCCTTTTGTAGAATGAGCCGGCGAGTTACGATTATATGCAAGGTTAAGTGGAAAACATGGAGCCGTAGTGAAAGCGAGTCTTAATAGGGCGTTTAGTATGTAGTCGTAGACCCGAAACCAGGCGATCTAGCCATGAGCAGGTTGAAGTTGAGGTAATACTTAATGGAGGACCGAACCAACGTTCGTGAAAAGACCGTGGATGACTTGTGGCTAGTGGTGAAATTCCAATCGAGCCTGGAGATAGCTGGTTCTCCCCGAAATAGTTTTAGGACTAGCGTCAAAATTAGCGCAACGGAGGTAAAGCACTGAATGTATGATGGCCCCACCTCGGGGTACTGAATGCAATCAAACTCTGAATGCCGTTGTTGTATGTTTGGCAGTCAGTCTGTGGGTGATAAGGTCCATGGACGAGAGGGAAACAGCCCAGATCATCAGTTAAGGTCCCAAAATCAATGCTAAGTGTAAAAGGATGTGGAATAACCAAGACAGCTTGTAGGTTGGCTTAGAAGCAGCCATCCTTTAAAGAGTGCGTAACAGCTCACAAGTCGAGTACAAGTACAAGTCAAGTTTTTCTGCGCCAAAGATGTACCGGGGCTAAGCATTGTACCGAAACTATGGATTTTAAATAATTTTTAAATTATTTTAAAGTGGTAGGGGAGCGTTCTAAATGGGGCGAAGGTAGATCGTAAGGACTACTGGACTGTTTAGAAGTGAGAATGCCGGCATGAGTAACGATTGAAAGTGAGAATCTTTCATGCCGTTTGACTAAGGTTTCCTGGGCAAGGTTCGTCCACCCAGGGTTAGTCGGGACCTAAGGCGAGGCCGAAAGGCGTAGTCGATGGACAACAGGTTGATATTCCTGTACCACCATGGTATGGAATGGAGTGACGGAGAAGGCTAAGATATCCCGGTTAATGGATATTCCGGGCTAAGCGCAAAGAGGGTCATTTAGTAAATTTTATGACATAACCTTGAAGCGTTATGGGGAGTGAAAGCTTCGGCAAGTAGCGAAGAGTCTGACGCCACGCTTCCAAGAAAAACTTCTACTATTAACTATCATGGTGCTCGTACCGAGAACGAACACACGTGGTCAAGGAGAAAATCCTAAGGCAAGCGAGATAACTATAGCTAAGGAACTCTGCAAAATCATCCCGTAAGTTAGCAAGAAGGGAAGCTCACATAAGTAATTATGTGAGCCGCAGTGAAAAGGCCGGGGCGACTGTTTAACAAAAACACAGCTCTCTGCTAAGTCGTAAGACGATGTATAGGGGGTGACGCCTGCCCAGTGCTGGAAGGTTAAGAGGAGGGGTTAATAATAATTTTATTATGAAGCTCAGAATTGAAGCCCCAGTGAACGGCGGCCGTAACTATAACGGTCCTAAGGTAGCGAAATTCCTTGTCAGGTAAGTTCTGACCCGCACGAAAGGCGTAACGATCCCGGCGCTGTCTCGGCTATAGACTCGGTGAAATTTTAGTACCTGTGAAGATGCAGGTTACCCGCAACTAGACGGAAAGACCCCGTAGAGCTTTACTATAACTTGATATTGATTTTTAATCTAATATGTACAGGATAGGTGGGAGACTTTGAAGTAGATACGCTAGTATCTATGGAGTTAACCTTGGGATACCACCCTTATTATTTTGAAAATCTAACCTTATTCAGTTATCCTGAATAGGAACAGTGTCAGGTGGGTAGTTTGACTGGGGCGGTCGCCTCCTAAAGAGTAACGGAGGCGCCCAAAGGTACCTTCAGTATGTATGGAAATCATACGCAGAGCGCAAAAGTAGAAGGGTGCTTGACTGTGAGACTTACAAGTCGAACAGGAACGAAAGTTGGGTTTAGTGATCCGGCGGTCCTGAGTGGAAAGGCCGTCGCTCAACGGATAAAAGTTACCTCGGGGATAACAGGCTTATCTCCCCCAAGAGTTCACATCGACGGGGAGGTTTGGCACCTCGATGTCGGCTCATCACATCCTGGAGCTGAAGTTGGTTCCAAGGGTCGGGCTGTTCGCCCAATAAAGTGGTACGTGAGCTGGGTTTAGAACGTCGTGAGACAGTTTGGTCCCTATCTGTTGTGGGCGTAGGAAGTTTGAGGAGATCTGTTCTTAGTACGAGAGGACCGGAATGGACCTACCTCTGGTGCTCCAGTTGTCATGCCAATGGCACAGCTGGGTAGCTATGTAGGGAATTGATAAGTGCTGAAAGCATCTAAGCACGAAGCAAACTTCAAGATGAGACTTCCCATCCAGAAATGGAATAAGACCCCTTAAAGATTATGAGGTTGATAGGTTGGGTGTGTAAGTATGGTGACATATTTAGCTGACCAATACTAATAGGTCGAGGGCTTACTTTATTTTAAAAGTAATTCCTATTGTTGAAAGTCTAAAATAATGTTTATGTCTAGTTTTGAGAGAGCAATCTCTCAATCTGGTGCCTATAGCGGCGTGGTCACACCTGTTCCCATTCCGAACACAGAAGTTAAGCATGCCTGCGCTGACGATACCTTCATGGTGAAAATTATTCACAGGGAAAATAAGACGGTGCCAGATTTTTTAAGTTATTAATTCATTTTTTTATTAAAAATATAATACAACAATTATTATTAACTATTGTATTATATTTTTAATAAAAAAATGTTAATAAGGTGTTGATATTAATGAGTCGGAAAGTATCTAATACATTAATAGTCATTATTATTGGTTTTGTTATGTTTTCAGTTACTTTGGGACTTTTATTAAGTTATGTTAATTTTAATCCCATGACTTATAACATTAAAACTGATAATGTTAGTTGTAATATTAAAGGATTAGAAATTTCTGAACAAATTGTTAATGATTCAATTCGTAAAGAAAATTCTTTATTAAATCCTGATGTTTTTCAAGAATTGAAAATTGCTCAACAAGAACGAGGCACAAAGGGTGAAACTAATTTTGTGATTCATAATTTAACAAAGTATGATGTTAAATTTTTAAGAAATTGTGAAGCAGTGCTTTTTTAAAAAGCTTCTTTAAAAAGTAGTGAAGAGTTTAATAAAGTTAATAAAAGTTTAACTAATTTTAAAAGTTTTGATGCATTACAAAATAATTTTAATAATAGACTTGGTACATAACCCTCAATTTTATCTACTATTTTGATAATATTATTTTCTAGATGAAGCACAAATATTAGATAAAGATGAAAGTGAATTTTATAGTTTGGTAGGTGCAAAATGTTATAGTTATGTACCAAGTCTATTGTTTAAAAATTTCAATATTATTAATATTATTATCAGGTGGATATTGAAAAAAATCCGGATTATTTTTATAAATGTTAATATAATAATTTCATAACATTTTATTAAGTAAAGAAGAAAAGTACATATCAATTACATTAATAAATTTGCTGAATTATACTTGTAAGTGCAAGTAAATAAAATTGCAAAAAATCTCATATAAAAATTTCATGATGCTAAGTTTATTTTAGAAAAAACAAAGCAAGGAGTTTTTATATGGGTTACAAACATCTTGGCATATATGAAAGAATTTATATTGAGAATCAATTGAAGTTTAAAGTAAAAATTAGTGAAATAGCTAAAAATCTTAATCGAAGTATTAGTACTATTATTCGAGAAGTCAATAGAAATAAAGATAGTAATCATTATTTTTCATTAATTGCACAAAATAAAGCAGAAAACAGAAAACAATCACATGTTTATTTTCATAAGTTTAAAAATAGAGAATTAGTAAAATATGTACAACAAAAATTACTATTAGGTTGATCGCCTGAACAAATTTATGGCAGAATTAAAAATTTTCATAAAGAATGAATTATTAGTTTTAAAACAATTTACAATTGAATTTATTCTGGATTACTTGAAAAAGTTACTAATAAAAATTTAAGAAGAAAAGGTAAGAAACGAAAATCTCAAGAAAATCGCGGTAAATTTAATGGTAAATCAATTAAAGAACGAAATATTAATGTTAATAATCGTATAACTGTTGGTCATTGAGAAGGTGATACTGTAGTATCATCACGAGGTAAAAGTAAATCATGTTTAATAACTTTAGTTGAAAGAACATCAAGATTTACTTTAGCAATGTTAGTTGAAAATAGAACTACTAAAGTTGTTAACGAAAACATTAGCCATTATTTATCAATTCTTCCAAATAATCTTGTTAAGACTATAACATTTGATAGGGGTAAAGAATTTTCTAATTGACAACAACTTGAAAAAAATTTAAATGTGAAAATTTATTTTGCTAATGCGTATTCGCCTTGACAAAGAGGTACTAATGAAAATACTAATGGTTTAATTAGAGAAAAATTTCCTAAAAAATTTAATTTTTCAAATACTACTAAAAATGCAGTTCATAAATTTATATTGTCTTTAAACCAAAGACCAAGAAAAATACTAAATTATCTTTCACCAATCGAATATTTGGTTAGAAAAATAATTTAGTTGCACTTAACTTTACAATTTGGCAATAGGCATAAAATATAAAACTTTCATGAAAATGGTAGAAATTTTAAAAGAAGCTGAAGCTAAACAAAAACAAATTGGTGGTAGACCAAATAAATTATCAATAGAGCAAAGATTACTTATGACTTTAGAATACTGAAAAGAATATAGTACATATCGTATTATTGCAAAAAAATATAATATTAGTCATGTTAGTTGTATTCGTAATATCTTTTGAGTTGAAAATACTCTAATAAAAAATAGTCACTTTCATATACCTGGCAAAAAGATATTATTGGAAAATAAGGGTACTAATAATAATTTATTAGCAATTGATGCTACAGAAATTCCAATTGAAAGAATTAAAAAAAACTAAAATTATTATTTTCTGGTAAGAAAAGGCAACATTCATTAAAATCGCAAATAATTATTGATTTATTTAACAATAAAATTATTTCAGTAGATTTTTGTTATGGCAGTATTCATGATTATAAGTTATTTTTAAAATCAAATACACTTATAAATCCAAAATTAGAATTAATTGCTGATTCAGGATATCAAGGTTTGCAAAATGTTCATAAAAATACATTATTGCCAATTAAAAAGAGTAAAAATAATCCTTTAAATTCAGATAAAAAGGAATATAATAGCTTTTTAAGTAAAGTTAGAATTGCCATTGAACATGTTTTTGTTAGATTAAAAAGATTTAAAATACTAGTTTATCGTTATCGCAATAAGATTAGAAGATTTGGATTACGATTTAACTTAATTTCAGGAATATATAATTTTGAATTAAGCTAGTTATAGTTATGTACCAAGTCTATATTATTAGTTCAATTCATACTAATATTTTTGAAGTTTTGCAAGAAGTTCAACATCGTGTTAAATATAAGTTAGAAAAGCAAATGGAATTTGATAGTAATTTTAAAATTGATATTTGCATTGATGATTTAATTAGCGAATAATATTTATTAAGAGGTAGGTGAGATAAAATGAAAATTGATGCAAAATTATTTAAAATCATGCTTATTAGTGCTGCTAATAACTTATATAATTATCATTTAGAAATTGATAAATTAAATGTTTTTCCTGTTCCTGATGGTGATACTGGAACAAATATGAATTTAACAATGGAAAATGCTATTAAAGAAATTAAAAAATATGAAACTTCTAGTATTACCGAAATAGCAAATGTGTTTAGTCGCGGTTTGATTATGGGGGCTAGGGGAAATTCAGGAGTTATTTTGTCACAAATTTTTCGTGGTTTTAGTAAAGGATTAGTTCATGAAGAATTTATCAGTACTAGCGATTTACTAAAAGCATGAACTTATGCTAAACAAGTAGCTTATAAAGCAGTTATGAAGCCTGTTGAAGGAACAATTTTAACTGTTATTAGACTTGCTACTGATAATATTAAACTTGAAACTAAGGAAACAATATTACCATTAAAATTTATGAGTAAGTTTTTAGAAAATGCTAACAATGCATTAGCACAAACCCCAGACTTATTACCAATTTTAAAAGAAGTTGGTGTTGTTGATTCTGGCGGTTTTGGATTAGTTAAAATTATTGAAGGAATGGTTTATTCATTAGAAAAAGGTAAAGAAATTAAAAAGAAAAAGAATTTAGTAGTTAGTGATAATAAAGAAGTTGTTATTAAATTAGATGATGAAAATTTTGGTTATTGTACAGAAACGATTGTTATTTTAAGTGAAATGAAACAGAAAAATTTTCCTTTAGAAAAAGTTCGCTTTTCTTTAGAAGAACAAGGTTGTAAATCAATAGTTGTAGTTCAAGATCAAGATATTTTTAAAGTTCATGTTCATTCGTTAATGCCAGGGCAAATATTAGTTTATTTACAGCAATTTGGTGATTTTCAAAAAGTAAAAATTGAAAATATGGGTTTACAAGCAAAAAAGCATAGTACAGAAATTAAAGAAATTCGTAGTTTAAATAATCCTTGAGCAATTATTACTGTTGCTGCTGGTAAAGGTTTAGCAGAATATTTTATGAATGATTTACAAGCATCGTATGTAGTTAGTGGTGGACAAACAATGAACCCATCAACTGATGATTTTTTAAAAGCGATTGAATTAGTTGATGCTAAAGATGTTTATATTTTACCAAATAATTCTAATATTATTTCAACTGCACAACAAGCAGCGAAACTAGAAAAGAAATCTAATGTTTATGTTATTCCCACAACTTCAATTCCTGAGGGGATGCTTAGTATTCTTAGTTTTAATAAAGAAGAAAAAAGTGCTAAAAAAAATTTTAATAATATGAAAAATGCTATTAAAAACATTGTGTCAGCAAGAATTACTAATGCTATTAGAACAACAACTATTGATGGTGTTGCTGTGAAAGAAGGAAATTATCTTGGTATTTTAGATAAAAAAATTTATAATCAAGAAGCAGATTTAGTTCTGGTAGCAAAAAAGTTACTAAGCAAAATGATTAGTAAATCATCATCACAATTGGTAACAATTTTTATTGGTGAAGATGCTAAACGACAAGATTTACGACTAATTGAAAAGTATATTGCTGAAAACTTTGATGTTGAATATGAAAAAATTGAAGGTGAACAACCAGTATATCCTTTCATATTTGGTGTTGAATAGATATAATTTAATTGTTAAAAAGAGGTGAAGTTTGTGAAAATTGCAGTAGATGTTATGGGCTCAGATTTAGGACATAAACCACTAATAAGTGGTGTCATAAAATTTTTACAACAATATAATGACATTGATATTATTTTAGTTGGTAAAGAAATGATAATTAAAGAATATTTAATTGGTTCTAAATTAAATGAGAAATTATTATCGCGGATTAGTTTTAAAAATGCTAATGAAGAAATAATGATGACTGATAGTATTTTAGATATCAGAAGAAAAACCGATAATTCAATGAGTAAAGCAATTGAATGTGTTGCTAACAAAGAAGCTGACGCGGTATTAACGGCAGGGGCTACAGGTCCTTTTTTAGCAGCTAATCATTTTATTTTAAAAGAAATAACTGGTGTTAGTCGCCCAGCATTTATGGCGATTATGCCAACAAAAATAAAAAATAAACAAGTTGTGCTTATTGATGCGGGCGCTAATGTTGAAAATGATAGTAATGATTTAGAAATATTTGCCATGATGGCAAATATTTATGTTCAAAAAATTTGAGAATTATCACAACCAAAAGTAGCATTATTAAATATTGGTACAGAAGAAAAAAAAGGTAAAGAATATCATCAAGAAACTTATATAAAATTAAGTAGTAATTCACAATTAAATTTTGTTGGTAATATTGAACCTAATAATTTTATGAATGGTGATATTGATATTGTTGTAACTGATGGTTTTACTGGTAATATTTCTTTGAAAGCGGTTGAAGGAACAGCACGGAATTTATTGCAAGTTTTACGAAATCAGTTTACTAAGAATATCTTTCGTAAGTTAGCATCATTATGTTTGAAAAAAGCATTTAATGAAGTTAAAGAAATTTTTGACTATCGAAATACTGGCGGAGCAATTTTAATTGGTGTTAATGGCATTGTTTTTAAAGCTCATGGTAGTAGTGATGCTAAAGCATTTTTTAGTACTTTAAAATTAGTTCGTAGAGCGCTTTTAGAAGATGTATTATCACTAATTAAAAATAATGTTGTTAAAGAAGAAGGAAAATAAGGATTTATGTTTATTGAAGAAATTAAAATTTTGTTAAAAACATTTAATTTAGAACCACGAAATATTCATTTATATGAAGAAGCCTTGACTCATAGTTCATATACTAATGAAAAGCAATTAGATTATAATTATCAACGATTAGAATTTTTAGGTGATGCAGTGTTGCAAATGTATACAACATTATATTTATATCGAATAAATGATGATTTAAATGAAGGCGAGTTAACAATTTGACGAAGTCAAATTGTTAGAGAAGAAACCTTAGCACAAGTGTGTAGGCTTTATAAGATGAATGAATATATTCGTTTAGGTAAAGGTGAAATTCAAACCGGTGGTCGTGAAAAAGATAGTATTTTAGGTGATGTTTTTGAAGCGATTGTGGGTGCTATTTATTTAGATTTAGGACAACAAGCAGTTAATATATTTCTAATGCAAACATTATTTAAAAAAATTAGAGATAAAAGTATTCATTTAGTTAAAGATTATAAAACTTTATTACAAGAATATTTACAAACTGAACGCAAAGATCCCATTGAATATAAAGTTATTTTTGAACATAAAGATAGAAATAGTTATCAATATGTTGCTATTGTAAAAAGTGGTGACATTATTTTTGGTAAGGGAAATGGTAGTTCTCATAGTAAAGCTGAGCAAGCAGCTGCAAAAGATGCTTATTTAAAATTAATTAAGATTGTTAAATAGACTTGGTACATAACCCTCAATTTTATCTACTATTTTGATAATATTATTTTCTAGATGAAGCACAAATATTAGATAAAGATGAAAGTGAATTTTATAGTTTGGTAGGTGCAAAATGTTATAGTTATGTACCAAGTCTAGTGGAAAAGTTAGCGTAAAAATATTAATTCCATACATCACATCAACTTTGGCGTTGTAAAAATGCAGTTTATTACTAGTAGGGTTTCATAGTTGGTTATCATATGCTTTTAAAACATTAAAATCTTTGCCAAATTGTAAAGTTAAGTGCAACTAAATTATTTTTCTAACCAAATATTCGATTGGTGAAAGAAAATTTAGTATTTTTCTTGGTCTTTGGTTTAAAGACAATATAAATTTATGAACTGCATTTTTAGTAGTATTTGAAAAATTAAATTTTTTAGGAAATTTTTCTCTAATTAAACCATTAGTATTTTCATTAGTACCTCTTTGTCAAGGCGAATACGCATTAGCAAAATAAATTTTCACATTTAAATTTTTTTCAAGTTGTTGTCAATTAGAAAATTCTTTACCCCTATCAAATGTTATAGTCTTAACAAGATTATTTGGAAGAATTGATAAATAATGGCTAATGTTTTCGTTAACAACTTTAGTAGTTCTATTTTCAACTAACATTGCTAAAGTAAATCTTGATGTTCTTTCAACTAAAGTTATTAAACATGATTTACTTTTACCTCGTGATGATACTACAGTATCACCTTCTCAATGACCAACAGTTATACGATTATTAACATTAGACTTCTTGCATTACTTATTTATTAAACAAAATTCCTATAAAATATATTTAAAATAGAAATTATAAGGAATTTAAGATTATGAAATTTGATAAATTTAATTTTATTAATGATAAAGAATTATTACGATTAACTGGAATAAAGCAAAGTACTTTTAATAAAATGTTAAATATTTTAAAAGAAGCTGAGTTAAAAAAGTTTAAAAGAGGTGGTAAAAATAATAAATTATCATTAGAAAATAGATTATTGATGACTTTATCATATTGACGAGAATATCGTACTTATTTTCATCTTGGTAAAAGTTTTGATATTAGTGAAGCTAGTTGTTATCGAAATATCAAGTGAATTGAAGATATTTTAATCAAACATCCTGATTTTCAACAACTTGCTGGTAAAAAAGCATTAATAAATGATTATTTTAATGATAAAACAATTATTATTGATGCTACAGAAACACCCATTCAACGCCCAAAAAAAGACAAAAACAATCTTATTCAGGAAAAAAGAAAAAACACACTATTAAAACACAAGTAATTATTGAAAAAGAAAGCAAAATAATTATTGCAACAAATTTTTCTCTCGGTAAAAAGCATGATTTTTGTTTATTTAAAGAATCAAAAATCCCAATTTTAAAAAATACTAAATTAATAGTTGATAATGGTTATCAAGGAATACAAAAAATTCATAGTAATGTTCTAATACCTAAGAAAAAAACAAAGAAAAACCCTTTAAATAAAGAACAAAAACATAATAATAAATTAATTTCAAAAATGAGAATTATTATTGAAAATATTTTTGCTATTCTTAAAAAATTTAAAATTATTACTGAAAAATATCGTAATCGTAGAAAATGATTTAGTTTAAGATTTAATTTAATTGCTTCAATTTATAATTTGCAATTATAGATAACATAAAATATTTATTTAAAATTAAATTTAAATAATAAAATAATTTTTTGTTGTGTCAAAATTTACACATTTAATAAAATCCATAAGTATTAACCTAATAAAAGTTAGAAATTACTATATAGTATTTTTTATTTACAAATAATTTGTAATTATTTTAATAAGTAATGCAAGAAGTCTAATATAATATTCATTATGTTCAATACTAGTAAAATTTTTTTCATAAAAATCATGAACAGTTTTTACGATAGACCAATAAATATAATTACCAACAGGGCCCAAATCATTAGGTAATTGATTTTTAACAAAAGCAACATCTAATCATCCGTCTTTTAAATTATAAGTTGAAGGAGTAAAACTACTATTCAAAATTTCAGAAAACTCAAAATTACAACTATTACCACATTGACTGAGGTTTGTAGCTCGTTTTTCTCGTTTCATAAAAAATTGTTCCATATTAGGTTTTGGTGGTTGTTTTGTATTAAAGAACACCCCTAATGGCACCAAACCAATAAACATTATAAATAAATCAAGAAATAATCTTATGCATCTCATCACGACTTAAAACTCTCTTTTATTGCTTTAAAAGCATGAGAAAATTTATATTCATAATATAATGGACATTCAGAAATATTAATAACTTCTTTTTGATGTTTTCTAACTACTTTATTAAAATAAAAACGCTTAATAATTAACTTAACAATTGTCATTAACAAATAAACCATTAATAATCAAAAATACACCTTAAAAAATACATTTTGAAAATCAAACAATAGACTTGGTACATAACCTTTAATTTTATCTACTATTTTGATAATATTATTTTCTAGGTGAAGTACAAATGTTAGATAAATATAAAGATGAAAGTGAATTTTATAGTCTAATAGGCATAAAATATAAAACTTTCATGAAAATGGTAGAAATTTTAAAAGAAGCTGAAGCTAAACAAAAACAAATTGATGGTAGACCAAATAAATTATCAATAGAGCAAAGATTACTTATGACTTTAGAATACTGAAAAGAATATAGTACATATCGTATTATTGCAAAAAAATATAATATTAGTCATGTTAGTTGTATTCGTAATATCTTTTGAGTTGAAAATACTCTAATAAAAAATAGTCACTTTCATATACCTGGCAAAAGGATATTATTGGAAAATAAGGGTACTAATAATAATTTATTAGCAATTGATGCTACAGAAATTCCAATTGAAAGAATTAAAAAAACTAAAATTATTATTTTCTGGTAAGAAAAGGCAACATTCATTAAAATCGCAAATAATTATTGATTTATAACGCCAAATTGTAAAGTTAAGTGCAACTAAATTATTTTTCTAACCAAATATTCGATTGGTGAAAGATAATTTAGTATTTTTCTTGGTCTTTGGTTTAAAGACAATATAAATTTATGAACTGCATTTTTAGTAGTATTTGAAAAATTAAATTTTTTAGGAAATTTTTCTCTAATTAAACCATTAGTATTTTCATTAGTACCTCTTTGTCAAGGCGAATACGCATTAGCAAAATAAATTTTCACATTTAAATTTTTTTCAAATTGTTGTCAATTAGAAAATTCTTTACCCCTATCAAATGTTATAGTCTTAACAAGATTATTTGGAAGAATTGATAAATAATGGCTAATGTTTTCGTTAACAACTTTAGTAGTTCTATTTTCAACTAACATTGCTAAAGTAAATCTTGATGTTCTTTCAACTAAAGTTATTAAACATGATTTACTTTTACCTCGTGATGATACTACAGTATCACCTTCTCAATGACCAACAGTTATACGATTATTAACATTAATATTTCGTTCTTTAATTGATTTACCATTAAATTTACCGCGATTTTCTTGAGATTTTCGTTTCTTACCTTTTCTTCTTAAATTTTTATTAGTAACTTTTTCAAGTAATCCAGAATAAATTCAATTGTAAATTGTTTTAAAACTAATAATTCATTCTTTATGAAAATTTTTAATTCTGCCATAAATTTGTTCAGGCGATCAACCTAATAGTAATTTTTGTTGTATATATTTTACTAATTCTCTATTTTTAAACTTATGAAAATAAACATGTGATTGTTTTCTGTTTTCTGCTTTATTTTGTGCAATTAATGAAAAATAATGATTACTATCTTTATTTCTATTGACTTCTCGAATAATAGTACTAATACTTCGATTAAGATTTTTAGCTATTTCACTAATTTTTACTTTAAACTTCAATTGATTCTCAATATAAATTCTTTCATATATGTCAAGATGTTTGTAACCCATATAAAAACTCCTTGCTTTGTTTTTTCTAAAATAAACTTAGCATCATGAAATTTTTATATGAGATTTTTTGCAATTTTATTTACTTGCACTTACAAGTATAATTCAGCATTTTTACCACCTCTTTTAAACTTTTTTAACTCAGCTTCTTTTAAAATATTTAACATTTTATTAAAAGTACTTTGCTTTATTCCAGTTAATCGTAATAATTCTTTATCATTAATAAAATTAAATTTATCAAATTTCATAATCTTAAATTCCTTATAATTTCTATTTTAAATATATTTTATAGGAATTTTGTTTAATAAATAAGTAATGCAAGAAGTCTATTGATTTATTTAACAATAAAATTATTTCAGTAGATTTTTGTTATGGCAGTATTCATGATTATAAGTTATTTTTAAAATCAAATACACTTATAAATCCAAAATTAGAATTAATTGCTGATTCAGGATATCAAGGTTTGTAAAATGTTCATAAAAATACATTATTGCCAATTAAAAAGAGTAAAAATAATCCTTTAAATCCAGATAAAAAGGAATATAATAGCTTTTTAAGTAAAGTTAGAATTGCCATTGAACATGTTTTTGCTAGATTAAAAAGATTTAAAATACTAGTTTATCGTTGTCGCAATAAGATTAGAAGATTTGGATTACGATTTAACTTAATTTCAGGAATATATAATTTTGAATTAAGCTAGTTATAGTTATGTACCAAGTCTAATAAAAAATATTTATCTGCTTTACTATTTGCAAAATATCTTATCAATAATTAGAAAAATAACTAAAACTTTTACTTTTATTTTTACTACTATTAATAGATAATAAGATTAACTATATTAAACGAGAGGTGGCAAATTATGACTAAAGAACAACTTAAAATATATAGTAATCCATCTCAAAAAATGAATACAATTCTTGAAATTTATAAACAACTAAAAGAAATTTTTAAAAATTTTCAGTTTAATAATGAAAAAGATTGTATTGAAATTTTATTAGATGAAGAATGTTCTTGAAATACAACAATTGATGTTAAAAATGAAATTACATTTTATATTACTCATAAAACAATAACCACTTCTAATGTCCTATTAATGTGTTATGAATGATACCATTGAGAAATGCCATCTAGTGGTTATCGCTTTACAAAACGGCAAATAAGTCAATTTAAACAAGATTTTCCACGCTGAAAGGATGCTAAATACTTTCTTTTTAGTAAAGCAATTAAACACTTCATTACTCAAAAATGAGATTTAATAGACAAAAATGATTTCTACTTTGATTTAGGATTTATTTTATTTAAACAAATTTTCCCTGGTTTTCATCTCAGATTAATTCCAACATTTCGTTATTTTCATTTTGATAATTATTCACTTCACAGTAAAAAGACATACTTAGAAGGTATTTTTTATCGCCTAAGAAGTCGTGATTTTTATACTCGTTTCCCACAAATTGAAGCAACAAATATTCAAGAAAAAAATAAAATCACTAATACTTATTATTTACAAACTTTACGACTAGTTAAATGATTATACCACCGAATGTCAGTTAAAAATAATTATATTGCCAATAGTCACTTTAATATTCCTTTAAATAAATATTATCTCTTTGATTACTTATTATATCCTGTATATTATAAATACTTTTTAAAAGATAATCCCTTACAGCGATGCTTTGATGTTATTAGAGAAGTATTACAAAGAACCATTATCAAATATGATAGCATTTATCTTCCTAACAATTTAATTGCCTTTTGAGAATTAGAAATTGACAATGAAGAACTTCAATATACTCTCGAACACTTACTAGAATACATTAATGAATATTATTCCGAAGAACAAGCTTATGAAGAAATTTATGAAGAAGTACAAAACTTTGTTGAATATATGGAAGGTTTAGAACCAAAAGAAAAGAAACACTAAAAAACGACTTTATTTTCTAAATAAAGTCGTTTTCAATAGTAAACATAACTAACTATGGTAGCGAGAGAGAGACTTGAACTCTCGACCTTTCGGGTATGAACCGAACACTCTAACCAACTGAGCTATCTCGCCAAATATGGTCGGGAAGATAGGATTCGAACCTACGACCTCTCGGTCCCAAACCGAACGCTCTACCAAGCTAAGCTACTTCCCGTATTAAAATAAAATGGTGCGCCCAACAGGAGTTGAACCCGCAACCTCTTGATCCGTAGTCAAGCACTCTGTCCAATTGAGCTATGGGCGCACATGGTGTCATTAAATAACAAAATTATTATATATTATTACCGCTCTGTTGACAACAAAAATTTCATATTTCATTACTTTAATTAGTAATATCACAAATTATTGTTTATTAGACTTCTTGCATTACTTATTAAAATAATTACAAATTATTTGTAAATAAAAAATACTATATAGTAATTTCTAACTTTTATTAGGTTAATACTTATGGATTTTATTAAATGTGTAAATTTTGACACAACAAAAAATTATTTTATTATTTAAATTTAATTTTAAATAAATATTTTATGTTATCTATAATTGCAAATTATAAATTGAAGCAATTAAATTAAATCTTAAACTAAATCGTTTTCTACGATTACGATATTTTTCAGTAATAATTTTAAATTTTTTAAGAATAGCAAAAATATTTTCAATAATAATTCTCATTTTTGAAATTAATTTATTATTATGTTTTTGTTCTTTATTTAAAGGGTTTTTCTTTGTTTTTTTCTTAGGTATTAGAACATTACTATGAATTTTTTGTATTCCTTGATAACCATTATCAACTATTAATTTAGTATTTTTTAAAATTGGGATTTTTGATTCTTTAAATAAACAAAAATCATGCTTTTTACCGAGAAAAAAATTTGTTGCAATAATTATTTTGCTTTCTTTTTCAATAATTACTTGTGTTTTAATAGTGTGTTTTTTCTTTTTTCCTGAATAAGATTGTTTTTGTCTTTTTTTGGGCGTTGAATGGGTGTTTCTGTAGCATCAATAATAATTGTTTTATCATTAAAATAATCATTTATTAATGCTTTTTTACCAGCAAATTGTTGAAAATCAGGATGTTTGATTAAAATATCTTCAATTCACTTGATATTTCGATAACAACTAGCTTCACTAATATCAAAACTTTTACCAAGATGAAAATAAGTACGATATTCTCGTCAATATGATAAAGTCATCAATAATCTATTTTCTAATGATAATTTATTATTTTTACCACCTCTTTTAAACTTTTTTAACTCAGCTTCTTTTAAAATATTTAACATTTTATTAAAAGTACTTTGCTTTATTCCAGTTAATCGTAATAATTCTTTATCATTAATAAAATTAAATTTATCAAATTTCATAATCTTAAATTCCTTATAATTTCTATTTTAAATATATTTTATAGGAATTTTGTTTAATAAATAAGTAATGCAAGAAGTCTATTATCTATTGTTTAATTAAAAAATCACTTAACAGTGATTTTACTTAATATTTTATGGAGGCACTGATCGGATTCGAACCGATAATCAAGGAGTTGCAGTCCAATGCCTTAAACCAGTTTGGCCACAGTGCCATATATACAATAAATATTATTACACATTAATTATAAAACTACAATAATATTTTATTAAAAGCAATATTTTTAAAAAATAAATAAAGGAATGACAAACTTATTAATTAGACTTGGTACATAACCTTTAATTTTATCTACTATTTTGATAATATTATTTCCTAGGTGAAGTACAAATATTAGTTAAATACAAAGACGAAAATGAATTTTATAGTCTAATAGGCATAAAATATAAAACTTTCATGAAAATGGTAGAAATTTTAAAAGAAGTTGAAGCTAAACAAAAACAAATTGGTGGTAGACCAAATAAATTATCAATAGAGCAAAGATTACTTATGACTTTAGAATACTGAAAAGAATATAGTACATATCGTATTATTGCAAAAAAATATAATATTAGTCATGTTAGTTGTATTCGTAATATCTTTTGAGTTGAAAATACTCTAATAAAAAATAGTCACTTTCATATACCTAGCAAAAAGATATTATTGGAAAATAAGGGTACTAATAATAATTTATTAGCAATTGATGCTACAGAAATTCCAATTGAAAGAATAGACTTGGTACATAACCTTTAATTTTATCTACTATTTTGATAATATTATTTTCTAGGTGAAGTACAAATATTAGTTAAATACAAAGACGAAAATGAATTTTATAGTCTAATAGGCATAAAATATAAAACTTTCATGAAAATGGTAGAAATTTTAAAAGAAGTTGAAGCTAAACAAAAACAAATTGGTGGTAGACCAAATAAATTATCAATAGAAAATAGATTATTGATGACTTTAGAATACTGAAAAGAATATAGTACATATCGTATTATTGCAAAAAAATATAATATTAGTCATGTTAGTTGTATTCGTAATATCTTTTGAGTTGAAAATACTCTAATAAAAAATAGTCACTTTCATATACCTAGCAAAAAGATATTATTGGAAAATAAGGGTACTAATAATAATTTATTAGCAATTGATGCTACAGAAATTCCAATTGAAAGAATAGACTTGGTACATAACCCTCAATTTTATCTACTATTTTGATAATATTATTTTCTAGATGAAGCACAAATATTAGATAAATGCCAAATTGTAAAGTTAAGTGCAACTAAATTATTTTTCTAACCAAATATTCGATTGGTGAAAGATAATTTAGTATTTTTCTTGGTCTTTGGTTTAAAGACAATATAAATTTATGAACTGCATTTTTAGTAGTATTTGAAAAATTAAATTTTTTAGGAAATTTTTCTCTAATTAAACCATTAGTATTTTCATTAGTACCTCTTTGTCAAGGCGAATACGCATTAGCAAAATAAATTTTCACATTTAAATTTTTTTCAAGTTGTTGTCAATTAGAAAATTCTTTACCCCTATCAAATGTTATAGTCTTAACAAGATTATTTGGAAGAATTGATAAATAATGGCTAATGTTTTCGTTAACAACTTTAGTAGTTCTATTTTCAACTAACATTGCTAAAGTAAATCTTGATGTTCTTTCAACTAAAGTTATTAAACATGATTTACTTTTACCTCGTGATGATACTACAGTATCACCTTCTCAATGACCAACAGTTATACGATTATTAACATTAATATTTCGTTCTTTAATTGATTTACCATTAAATTTACCGCGATTTTCTTGAGATTTTCGTTTCTACCGCCAAATTGTAAAGTTAAGTGCAACTAAATTATTTTTCTAACCAAATATTCGATTGGTGAAAGATAATTTAGTATTTTTCTTGGTCTTTGGTTTAAAGACAATATAAATTTATGAACTGCATTTTTAGTAGTATTTGAAAAATTAAATTTTTTAGGAAATTTTTCTCTAATTAAACCATTAGTATTTTCATTAGTACCTCTTTGTCAAGGCGAATACGCATTAGCAAAATAAATTTTCACATTTAAATTTTTTTCAAGTTGTTGTCAATTAGAAAATTCTTTACCCCTATCAAATGTTATAGTCTTAACAAGATTATTTGGAAGAATTGATAAATAATGGCTAATGTTTTCGTTAACAACTTTAGTAGTTCTATTTTCAACTAACATTGCTAAAGTAAATCTTGATGTTCTTTCAACTAAAGTTATTAAACATGATTTACTTTTACCTCGTGATGATACTACAGTATCACCTTCTCAATGACCAACAGTTATACGATTATTAACATTAATATTTCGTTCTTTAATTGATTTACCATTAAATTTACCGCGATTTTCTTGAGATTTTCGTTTCTTACCTTTTCTTCTTAAATTTTTATTAGTAACTTTTTCAAGTAATCCAGAATAAATTCAATTGTAAATTGTTTTAAAACTAATAATTCATTCTTTATGAAAATTTTTAATTCTGCCATAAATTTGTTCAGGCGATCAACCTAATAGTAATTTTTGTTGTACATATTTTACTAATTCTCTATTTTTAAACTTATGAAAATAAACATGTGATTGTTTTCTGTTTTCTGCTTTATTTTGTGCAATTAATGAAAAATAATGATTACTATCTTTATTTCTATTGACTTCTCGAATAATAGTACTAATACTTCGATTAAGATTTTTAGCTATTTCACTAATTTTTACTTTAAACTTCAATTGATTCTCAATATAAATTCTTTCATATATGCCAAGATGTTTGTAACCCATATAAAAACTCCTTGCTTTGTTTTTTCTAAAATAAACTTAGCATCATGAAATTTTTATATGAGATTTTTTGCAATTTTATTTACTTGCACTTACAAGTATAATTCAGCAAATAATAAAATAATTTTTTGTTGTGTCAAAATTTACACATTTAATAAAATCCATAAGTATTAACCTAATAAAAGTTAGAAATTACTATATAGTATTTTTTATTTACAAATAATTTGTAATTATTTTAATAAGTAATGCAAGAAGTCTAATGATTATTTTAATGATAAAGCAATTATTATTGATGCTACAGAAACACCCATTCAACGCCCAAAAAAGACAAAAACAATCTTATTCAGGAAAAAAGAAAAAACACACTATTAAAACACAAGTAATTATTGAAAAAGAAAGCAAAATAATTATTGCAACAAATTTTTCTCTCGGTAAAAAGCATGATTTTTGTTTATTTAAAGAATCAAAAATCCCAATTTTAAAAAATACTAAATTAATAGTTGATAATGGTTATCAAGGAATACAAAAAATTCATAGTAATGTTCTAATACCTAAGAAAAAAACAAAGAAAAACCCTTTAAATAAAGAACAAAAACATAATAATAAATTAATTTCAAAAATGAGAATTATTATTGAAAATATTTTTGCTATTCTTAAAAAATTTAAAATTATTACTGAAAAATATCGTAATCGTAGAAAACGATTTAGTTTAAGATTTAATTTAATTGCTTCAATTTATAATTTGCAATTATAGATAACATAAAATATTTATTTAAAATTAAATTTAAATAATAAAATAATTTTTTGTTGTGTCAAAATTTACACATTTAATAAAATCCATAAGTATTAACCTAATAAAAGTTAGAAATTACTATATAGTATTTTTTATTTACAAATAATTTGTAATTATTTTAATAAGTAATGCAAGAAGTCTATTGAAATAATTTATAGTAAATGATTATTTTTTCTTTTTTTAAAAATACCTAAGAAAACTAAACGCGACCGTTATTTCGTTTTAATTTTTATTTTGTTTAGTGTTATGATAGCATTAATAGTGGAAAATACATAAGACTTGGTACATAACTATAACATTTTGCACCTACCAAACTATAAAATTCACTTTCATCTTTATATTTATCTAATATTTGTGCTTCATCTAGAAAATAATATTATCAAAATAGTAGATAAAATTGAGGGTTATGTACCAAGTCTACTGATATTTCTTTAAATATTGATCCGACTATTGAACAATTAGTAAGTATTACAAAATCAGCAATTAATTTAGCTCATAAATTGGGCATAACATCACCACAAGTAGCAATGTTATCTTTTTCTACTGCTAATAGTGTGCTAGTAGTGATTCGGTTATTAAAGTTTAAGAGGCAACAAAGATATTACAAAAAGAAAATTTAGATGCTTTAATTGAGGGTGAAATGCAGTTTGATAGTGCTTTGTTAGAAGAAGTACGGATGAAAAAAATGCCTCATTCAAAGATGAAAGGTAGTGCTGATATTTTTGTATTTCCTAATTTAGATTCTGGTAATATTGGTTATAAAATTGCTGAACGATTAGGGCAATATCATGCTGTTGGACCAATGATTTTAGGTTTAAATCAAGTTGTTAGTGATTTATCACGGGGGTCAACAGTGGAAGAAATTTATTTGACAGCGATTTTAACAGCTTGAAGATCAATTTAAAATATTAATGAAAGGAAATAAAATGATGCTATCTAATTTAAAGAAAAAGATTTTAGTTATTAATGCTGGTTCAAGTTCAATTAAGTTTCAGTTATATGAAATAACAACAAATAAAGAATTTAATCCAATTTGTAAGGGATTAGCAGAAAGAATTTTTGTTGATGGTAAAACAACGATTAAATATAATAATAATAATGAATTTGTTAGTGATACTCCTTTATCAAATCATAATGTGGCGGCAGAAGTAATTTTAGAACTTTTAAAATCACAAAATGTGATTCAAAATTTTAATGAAATTATTGCTGTGGGTCATCGCATTGTTCATGGTGGTGAAAAAATTAAAGAAAGTGTTCTTGTTAATGATGAGATTACAAAGATAATTGCTGAAAATATTAAGTTGGCACCATTACATAATCCTGCGGGATTAAGTGCTTTAAAAGCATTTCAAGCGGTTGCTAAGTGTCCTCATATTGCTGTTTTTGATACAACATTTCATATCACAATGCCAAAAATAAATTATATTTATCCTGTACCATATAGTTGATATACTGATTATAATGTTCGAAGGTATGGGTTTCATGGTATTAGTTATCATTATATTATTAATAAACTAAGTTTGATTATTAATAAACCGGTTAGTAATATTAATACGATTGTTTGTCATTTAGGAAATGGTGCTAGTATTTGTGCAATTAAAAATGGGAAATCATATAATACATCAATGGGATTCACACCTTTAGCAGGATTAATGATGGGTTCTCGTAGTGGCGATATTGATCCAGCGATTCATCAATATATTGCCGAACAATTAAATTTAGATATTGTTGGTGTTGTTAATAAACTAAATAATGAATCTGGTTTATTAGGAGTTAGTCAAATTTCTTCCGATATTAGAGAAGTTAGTTGGGCTGCTAAGGATGATAATATCCAAGCGCAATTTACATTACAATTATATGCTAAAAGAGTTGTTGATTATATTACTCAGTATCAAAATGATTTGGATAATAAGATTGATGCGATTGTTTTTACGGCTGGTGTTGGTGAAAATAGTGCTTTAATTCGAGAAATGATTATTAAAGGTATTAAAACCATGGCATTAGATTATAATTATGGTAAGAATAACCAATCATATGATGATTATTTACAAATATCTAATGATTTGAGTTCGGTGGCGATTTATGCGATTCGAACTAATGAGGAATTAATGATTTGTGAAGAGACATATCGGTTATTAAATAATATTAGACTTGGTACATAACCTTTAATTTTATCTACTATTTTGATAATATTATTTTCTAGGTGAAGTACAAATGTTAGATAAATATAAAGATGAAAGTGAATTTTATAGTTTGGTAGGTGCAAAATGTTATAGTTATGTACCAAGTCTATTAATTAAATTAACATATCTTATAAAAAACTGAAATTAATCAGTTTTTTTGTTTATTAAAGATTTTATTAGTATTTTAAAGTATGATAACATTAATAATGTTATAGGCGAGAAATTAGAAACTGGAGCGATATATATATGAAGTTTTTTAATAAATATAAAAGTGTTTTAAAAAACATTAGAGCTGATGTTCAAGAAATTTTAAATTTAGATTTAGAAATGCAAGAATTATCTGATGATAGTTTAAAAAATAAAACTAATGAATTTAAAAAGCGATTGGAAGCTGGTGCTACTATAGATGATATTTTAATTGAAACTTTTGCTGTGGCGCGTGAAGCAACAAGAAGAGTTTCGGGATTACATGCTTTTGCTGTTCAATTAGAAGGGGGTATTGTTTTACATAATGGTGATGTTGCGGAAATGCGAACTGGTGAAGGAAAGACTTTAACAGCGATTATGCCAATGTATTTGAATGCTTTACTTGGCAAGGGCGTTCATATTGTTACTGTTAATGAATATTTAGCACAGCGTGATGCTAAAATTAATGGAGCGGTGTTAGGATTTTTGGGTTTAACAGTTGGTGTTAATTTAAGAGATTTAAGTAATGACCAAAAGCGAAAAGCTTATTTGTGTGATGTTACATATACTACTAACTCGGAATTAGGATTTGATTATTTAAGAGATAATATGGTACATACTTATGATGAAAAAGTTCAACGCGGATTGAATTTTGCAATTGTTGATGAGGCTGATTCAGTTTTAATTGATGAGTCAAGAACACCGTTAATTATTTCTGGTGGTTCTAAAAGTCGTGAACCCTTATATGAAAATGCTGCCCGCTTTGCTAAAAATTTGGATAAAAAGGCAGATATTAAAATTGATTTAGAAACTAAGCAAGCGGCTTTAACAATATCTGGTGTTAAAAAGGCAGAAAAACATTTTGGTGTTAAAAACTTATTTAGTTTGGAGCAATCAGAATTATTTCATCATATTTTAAATGCTTTAAAAGCTGTTCATGTTTTTACTAATGGGATTGAATATGTTGCTCAAAATGATGAAATAATTTTAGTTGATCAATTTACGGGACGGTTAATGCCAGGGAGAGCTTATAGTGATGGTTTGCAACAAGCATTACAAGCTAAAGAAACAGTTACCATTGAACATGAAACAACAACGCTGGCAACTATTACTTATCAAAACTTCTTTCGCTTATATAATAAATTGAGTGGGATGACAGGAACAGCAAAAACGGAAGAAGAAGAGTTTATTAAGATTTATAATATGCGAGTAATGGAAATTCCCACTAATCTTCCTATTGTGAGAAAAGATGATACTGATTTAGTTTTTGCATCACAAAGTTCTAAATATAAGGCTTTACTTAAAGAGATTAAAAAAAGACATACCAAAGGGGGACAACCATTACTAATTGGAACAGCATCAATTACGACATCTGAGGAAGTATCAAATATTTTAAAAGAAGCTAAAATAGCTCATAATGTTTTGAATGCGCGAAATCATGTTCAAGAAGCAGAAATTATTGCGGGTGCGGGACAAATTGGGGCCGTTACAATTGCTACCAATATGGCTGGAAGAGGTACTGATATTAAATTAGGTGATGGTGTTATTGCCTTAGGTGGTTTGGCTGTTTTAGGTACGGAACGAAATGAAGCGAGAAGAATTGATAATCAGTTACGAGGCAGATCGGGGCGTCAAGGAGATCCGGGTTATTCACGATTTTATCTTTCAGTAGAAGATGAATTAATGCTTCGTTTTGGTAGTAAAAAATTACAAGGATTATTTAGTCGTTTAGGCGATGACCATATTCAATCAAAATTATTATCGCGAAGTATTACTAATGCTCAAAAAAAAGTTGAAGGATTAAACTTTGATACTAGAAAGAATTTGTTGGATTATGATAATATTTTAGCCCAACAAAGAGAAGTAATGTATGAACAACGCGATGCAATTTTGCAAACTAAGGTTTATGCTCCATTGGTTGAAAGAATGATTTTTACTGTTAGTGGTGATTTATTGAATATTTTTACAAAAGAGATTAATAAAGAAATTATGATTGATTTTGTTAGTTTAGTAAAAAGTTTAGAAACAAAGTTAATTAATAGTAATCATGAATTAGATGCTAAAGAATTACGCTCAATGACACGGCATGATGCTGTTTTAGCAATTGGACGGGTAATTTTTAATCACTATGTGAAAACTATTGAAAATATTCCGGAAGCGATGTTATGAAAAATCGAAAATCAAATTATTTTACAAGCTTTTGATCATCATTGAACAGAACATATTGATGGTTCTAGTAAATTAAGAACGGGAATTTATTTGCGAAGCTATGGACAGTCAAATCCGTTACATGCATATATTGATGAATCAGCCCAATTATTTAATCGAATGCGAATTAATATTGCTCATCAAGTAGTTATTAGTTTGTGTAGTTTAGAAATTGGTCCTGATGTTGATAATGCTATATCAGAGGAGGTATTGGAGGCTATTGAGAGGACAAAGGCAAAACAAGGTGGTTAGGAAAATTTTTTATGTTTAAATTAGTTGCTGATTTTAAACCAGCAGGTGATCAACCAAAAGCGATTACGAGTTTAATACAAGGAATAAAGGAAAATCAACAATTTCAGGTGTTATTAGGAGCAACTGGTACAGGAAAAACTTATACGATTGCTAATGTTATTGCTAAAATTAATAAACCAACTTTAATTTTGTCTCATAATAAAACCTTGGCAATGCAATTATATGGTGAATTAAAAGGAATGTTTCCTGAAAATCGTGTGGAATATTTTGTTTCCAACTTTGATTTTTATCAACCAGAAGCATATATGCCAAAAACTGATACATATATTGATAAGACAGCAAAATCTAATAGTGATATTGAAATGATGCGGTTAAGCGCGATGAATGCTTTAGTTACTAGAAAAGATGTTATTGTTGTGGCATCGGTTGCTGCTATTTATGGTGCCCAAGATCCTGATGAATATAAAAAATCTTTTTTTGAAATTCGTAATGGTGAAAAAGTTGAAAGAAAAGCGTTATTACATTTTCTTGTTAATTCTGGTTATACTCGTAATGATTTAGAAATTCGTCCGGGAATGTTTACTGCAAAAGGTGATGTTATTAAGTTAGCACCGGGTTGAACGGATGAATTTTATTTACGCATTGATTTGTTTGATGATGATATTAATGAAATTGCTAAGGTTGATGTTTTAACTGGTAAAGTAATTGAAAGATATCAATCTTTTACAATTTTTCCTGCTCAAGACTATATTACTTCCAAAGAAAGATTAGCAAAGGCAATTGCTAGAATTGAAGCAGAATTAATAAAATATTTAGAAGTTTTAAAAGCTAATAATCAATTATTAGAATATCAAAGGATTGAACAAAGAACTAATCATGATTTAGAAGCGTTGCAAGAGTTTGGTATTTGTAGTGGTATTGAAAATTATTCACGACATTTAGATTTAAGAGATAAAGATGTGCCACCATATACTTTAATTGATTATTTTGGTGATGATTTTGTAACTATTATTGATGAATCACATATTTCTTTACCACAAGTTAGAGGAATGTTTAATACTGATCGGAGTAGAAAACAAACATTAGTTAATTATGGTTTTCGCTTACCGAGTGCCTTAGATAATCGACCATTAAATTTTACAGAATTTATGAATAAATTAAAAACGGTTATATATACATCAGCAACTCCGGGTGATTTTGAATTAAATCAAGTTAATTATCAAGTGACGGAACAAATTATTCGCCCGACAGGTTTAGTCGATCCAACGATTGTTGTTAAACCAACGATGAATCAAATTGATGATATTATTGAAAATATTTTAGTGCGAAAAGAAAATTGTGAAAGAGTATTAATTACGACTTTAACAATTAGACAAGCAGAAGATTTAACTACTTATTTGCAGGAGCGAAATATTAAAGTAGCATATTTGCATAGTGAATTAAAAACTTTAGATCGTTCAAAGATTTTATTAGAACTAAGAAAAGGGGTTTATGATGCTGTGGTGGGGATTAATTTATTACGCGAAGGATTAGATATTCCTGAAGTTTCGTTAATTTGTATTTTAGAGGCTAATAAGCAAGGATTTTTACGCGATGCGCGGTCATTAATTCAAACTATTGGTCGGGCAGCAAGAAATGTTAATGGTAATGTTATTATGTATGCTGATACAATATCGGATGCGATGCAAAAGGCAATAGCTGAAACATTGCGCCGAAGAAATGTCCAAATTGCTTATAATAAAGAACATAATATTATTCCCCAGACAATAAAGAAAAAGATTGATGATTCGTTATTTACTAATAAATTATTACAAGAATTTAATATTGTTAATAAAAGAAAGTCTAAAGATTATGTCACAACAAAAACGCAAATCATTAATGATTTGCGAAAGGAAATGTTAGTGGCAGCAAAAGATTTACAGTTTGAACGAGCAGCACAGTTACGAGATTTAATTTTGGAATTGGAAACAGAATAAGATTAAATATTTCATTGTTCTTTTTCAAAGATTTCATCAACTTGACGATGGAGTTCTTTTTTGGAGTCATTATTGATGATTTGATAATCAATAATATCTTTGTAAGTTTCGTAATCGTCTTGTTGTTGACTAATGTTGATAATTTCTTCAACAGTAAGATTATCGCGATCAATAATTCGTTTAACACGGGTTTCTCAATCACTGTTAACAAAAATAATTTTATTAACAAGTTTGCTTCATTTGGCTTGTAAGATGACAGCGGCTTCAACAATAATTAGTGTCTTGTCACTGTGATTTTTAATTTGTTGTTGGAGACTTTTTTTTAGTAGTGGTCACATAATGTTATTAAGTTTTAGGCGTTCTTTAGCATCATTAAAAATGATTGTTCGCAGTTTTTTAGTGTCTAATTCATTACCAGTAAAAGCAGCACTTCCAAAGCGTTTTTTGATGGCTTTTATTACTTTGGGAAGGATTCTTATTTCTTGACTTAGAATGTCCATGTCAATACAATAGGCACCTTTTTTTTGCAAATATTTACTAACAATACTTTTTCCGCTACCGATTTTTCCTGTGATGGCAATAATTAGCATTATGTTCTCCTTAGTTTAATCTTTAACTTTACAATTTACATTATAATTGATTTTATGAAAATATAATAGTACTTTATATTTTATTAGACTTGGTAGGACGCATAAAGTTTTGTTAGGTAGGTAAATATTTGAATAAGTATTAAGGCAGTCAGCAATGATTGTCTTTTTATTTTATAAGGTGTTAAAATTTGTTCTTTGAAAATTAAATACAAGTGAATTAATAATGTTGGTATGTATTAAAGCACGATAAATTGTGGGTGGTCGCCATAACCAAAAGAAGTTTACCAGTTGATAGATAACACCCTATTAGCTATAGCAATTTGTTTCATTTTGCAATAAAAAAATGAATGGGTGGATTTCCTAAAAATATACACGCTATTAAATTAGTTCCAAGGGTAGGATGCGGATATTAAAGTGTAGAAATTTCTATATAGGGGTATGCTAAGTTTAAAATTATTAAAATCTTTATCTAATTAAAAAACAAAATTTACTAACAAAGCTTGTTAAACACTTAAATCTGCGATATATAAGTGTTTAAAAAACTAAGTTAACTAACTTAGTTAATATAACTTAGTTTATAACAAATAAGAAAGGTAATTTATTATGAAAAACATTGAAAACATTTTCTTAAATACGAAAAAATATCTCTTAAAAGAAACACAAAACGCAATGCTTATTAAAGCGCCAAAAATTCCATGATTTAATGAACAAATCGGCATTTGGTTTCCAAAGCGATTTGTTTATAAAGGAAAATATGAAAATTCGATTTGTATTGGAATAATAAAAGATAGTAAATATCAAGTAATTTCAATTAATCAACAAGAACAAGAAACCAAGTTAATTAAAGGCCAAGAATTATTAGGTTTCTTCATTGCCAAAAAAGAAAACAACAAAAAAGATATAAATTATAACTATTTTAAAGGAGATTAAAAATGAATATTGCAATTGGATTAATATTTATTATTATCAGCATAATGTTATCGGCATATTTTGCTTATAAAATTTATGCCAAAATAAAAATTAGAATTAAATATAAAAATGCCATTAAAAATAATACTGGTAATTTCACAAAAGACGAGAAAGTATTTATTGCCCGCTTTGAAGAATGAGTTAAAGCCCCTAATTCAAAAGAAAATAACAAGGATAAAAAATAATGTTTTGAGAAATTATTATGGAATTCTTAAAACTGTTTGTTCCGATAGAAAAAATGCCCGCACAAGTTGCATTTATTGCCGGATTAATTATTATCATTACTTTTCTTTTCGCATTAATTTCAATTATGTATTTACCAATAAAAATGATTTTTGGAAGATAAAAAATGACAATAAATTTAAAAGAATTTAATTGAGAACAAATTAAACAAACTTTCTGAGATTTATTTATTCAAATTACAACTATTCCGGCTCATATTAGTGGTGGTAAAGAAATTGATTTAACCCAAGAAACACTTTGACTTTTAATAGCAAACATTGCTTTTTGATTCTTAACAGCAATTATGGTGTGATTTATTCTAATGCTACTTTGGAAAAGCATATCAGTATTTAGATAGAAACAAAATTAATGTCAAGAAGTTACATTGCAATGCATTCCCAAAGAAATTCAAAATTAATTAGTAAAAAATACAATCTTGTTAAAGTTAACCGAGGTTTTTACAAATTTAAGAAAAATTTTGAATATAAATGATAAATGTTTTAAAAAGAAAGGGGGTGATTATATGATTGGAACTTTCTTAGTTGATGCACCAGCAAAAATAACAGCTAGTGATGCGATGACTAAATTGTGAAATGCAATTATAACAGCGTTTACTAAAATGTGAGAAATCATTGCGGTTAATATGCCACAAGTCGGTAACTTCTTTGCTGACTACTGAATCTTCATTTTTCCATTTATTTTGGCAATATTCTTTATTTGCTTTAAAATGTTTGAAAAATTACTTGGCGCAGTCCGCTAACAAAAAATAAAGTGAGGTGCAAGATGAAATTTTGCAAATGAATAATAGACTTCTTGCATTACTTATTTATTAAACAAAATTCCTATAAAATATATTTAAAATAGAAATTATAAGGAATTTAAGATTATGAAATTTGATAAATTTAATTTTATTAATGATAAAGAATTATTACGATTAACTGGAATAAAGCAAAGTACTTTTAATAAAATGTTAAATATTTTAAAAGAAGCTGAGTTAAAAAAGTTTAAAAGAGGTGGTAAAAATAATAAATTATCATTAGAAAATAGATTATTGATGACTTTATCATATTGACGAGAATATCGTACTTATTTTCATCTTGGTAAAAGTTTTGATATTAGTGAAGCTAGTTGTTATCGAAATATCAAGTGAATTGAAGATATTTTAATCAAACATCCTGATTTTCAACAACTTGCTGGTAAAAAAGCATTAATAAATGATTATTTTAATGATAAAACAATTATTATTGATGCTACAGAAACACCCATTCAACGCCCAAAAAAAGACAAAAACAATCTTATTCAGGAAAAAAGAAAAAACACACTATTAAAACACAAGTAATTATTGAAAAAGAAAGCAAAATAATTATTGCAACAAATTTTTCTCTCGGTAAAAAGCATGATTTTTGTTTATTTAAAGAATCAAAAATCCCAATTTTAAAAAATACTAAATTAATAGTTGATAATGGTTATCAAGGAATACAAAAAATTCATAGTAATGTTCTAATACCTAAGAAAAAAACAAAGAAAAACCCTTTAAATAAAGAACAAAAACATAATAATAAATTAATTTCAAAAATGAGAATTATTATTGAAAATATTTTTGCTATTCTTAAAAAATTTAAAATTATTACTGAAAAATATCGTAATCGTAGAAAACGATTTAGTTTAAGATTTAATTTAATTGCTTCAATTTATAATTTGCAATTATAGATAACATAAAATATTTATTTAAAATTTTGCCAAATTGTAAAGTTAAGTGCAACTAAATTATTTTTCTAACCAAATATTCGATTGGTGAAAGATAATTTAGTATTTTTCTTGGTCTTTGGTTTAAAGACAATATAAATTTATGAACTGCATTTTTAGTAGTATTTGAAAAATTAAATTTTTTAGGAAATTTTTCTCTAATTAAACCATTAGTATTTTCATTAGTACCTCTTTGTCAAGGCGAATACGCATTAGCAAAATAAATTTTCACATTTAAATTTTTTTCAAGTTGTTGTCAATTAGAAAATTCTTTACCCCTATCAAATGTTATAGTCTTAACAAGATTATTTGGAAGAATTGATAAATAATGGCTAATGTTTTCGTTAACAACTTTAGTAGTTCTATTTTCAACTAACATTGCTAAAGTAAATCTTGATGTTCTTTCAACTAAAGTTATTAAACATGATTTACTTTTACCTCGTGATGATACTACAGTATCACCTTCTCAATGACCAACAGTTATACGATTATTAACATTAATATTTCGTTCTTTAATTGATTTACCATTAAATTTACCGCGATTTTCTTGAGATTTTCGTTTCTTACCTTTTCTTCTTAAATTTTTATTAGTAACTTTTTCAAGTAATCCAGAATAAATTCAATTGTAAATTGTTTTAAAACTAATAATTCATTCTTTATGAAAATTTTTAATTCTGCCATAAATTTGTTCAGGCGATCAACCTAATAGTAATTTTTGTTGTATATATTTTACTAATTCTCTATTTTTAAACTTATGAAAATAAACATGTGATTGTTTTCTGTTTTCTGCTTTATTTTGTGCAATTAATGAAAAATAATGATTACTATCTTTATTTCTATTGACTTCTCGAATAATAGTACTAATACTTCGATTAAGATTTTTAGCTATTTCACTAATTTTTACTTTAAACTTCAATTGATTCTCAATATAAATTCTTTCATATATGCCAAGATGTTTGTAACCCATATAAAAACTCCTTGCTTTGTTTTTTCTAAAATAAACTTAGCATCATGAAATTTTTATATGAGATTTTTTGCAATTTTATTTACTTGCACTTACAAGTATAATTCAGCAAATTAAATTTAAATAATAAAATAATTTTTTGTTGTGTCAAAATTTACACATTTAATAAAATCCATAAGTATTAACCTAATAAAAGTTAGAAATTACTATATAGTATTTTTTATTTACAAATAATTTGTAATTATTTTAATAAGTAATGCAAGAAGTCTAATCTATTTTCTAATGATAATTTATTATTTTTACCACCTCTTTTAAACTTTTTTAACTCAGCTTCTTTTAAAATATTTAACATTTTATTAAAAGTACTTTGCTTTATTCCAGTTAATCGTAATAATTCTTTATCATTAATAAAATTAAATTTATCAAATTTCATAATCTTAAATTCCTTATAATTTCTATTTTAAATATATTTTATAGGAATTTTGTTTAATAAATAAGTAATGCAAGAAGTCTAATATTAATAGTTCTATTAAATTACAAAAATTGATGTATTTTTCTTACATATATTTTTACAAAAAAACTGGTTTATTGTTGTTTGATGAAAAATTTGAAGCATGAGTATATGGTCCAGTTTTAAGAGAAATTTATTATCATACAAGAGATTACGGTTTATTTTTTAATTATTTTCCGTCTTCAGAAATAAAGTTTAGAGATAATAAAATTGTTGAAATAAAAACATCTAAAAAAATAATTCCTGATTTAAAAAATGAAACTGTTTGTAAATTAATTGATGAAGCTTTAATTGATTATTCAAAATTGTCAGCTATGCTTCTTGTAGCAGAAGCACATAAATCTGAATATTGAATAAAAGCAAGAAACGGACTTGATATTAGTTTGCCAAGTGATCGGGATATAATAATTAATTAGTATTTTTTCCACGAATAAACTGTCTTACAGCATATAACGCATAAAAATCTGCATCATAAGGATCAAGATACATTTTTGGGTCAGGAACATTAGTGCGTTTTTCATCATATCTTAATTCCTCGTAGCATTTGGCAGTAAAAGGATTATTCTGTAAATTTATATGACAATTACCAAATCCAAACAAATTACGCATTCAAATAACGCGGTCTGTTAAACCAGCTTCTTTGGTTAATGGTGTTGTGTGCTTAATGGCTGTGCTGGTACGAATGTTAAAACTATAATCTTCGATTAATTTTGTTTTAATTCATTCCATAGCGGTTTTTGCCTTATCATCATAATTAAAAATAACATCAGCAAAATTATAAAAATTTGCTCTTAAAGTCATGATTTCTTCTACAAGATAACTAATTTTTTCATTTTCAGAAAAATTATCTTCAGGTGTTACAACAATCTCACATATTAAATATGAATCGTAAAGTTCAGTTTTTTTATATTCTTGAAATCCCCAAAACTTTAGCACAGTATGATCGATTGGTCCAGTTGCTCAATCAATCCCGATACTATAAAAATCAAATTTATACATATCAATAGTGGCAACATAAAAATCTTTTAAATCATATTTTTGTGTATATTTTAAATGTTTTCGAAACGGAAAGATAGTACTATCACTGTCTGAGTACTCAAAACCATATTTTACAATAGCATATTCATCGGGATTATCTTTTTTAAGTTGGTTTACTTTTTTTCTTGAAATTTCTGGTAATTTATTTCAAGTGGAGTCTAATGTTAGTCTTAAAACAAAAATTCCTAAACCCTCAAATTCTTTTTCATTTTCGTATCAAACTTTACCAGTTTCTTTTAATAAATTCATTATCTTGTCGTTTAATGGTAAAAATGGCGTACAGTATTTTTCATAAAATGGGTGATATTTATCATAGGGGTTGCAAGTGAAGGCGACAAAAAAACTTTTTCATAAGTAGCGCGTTTCTTGTTGTCCTGTCATTTTATCAACAAAGGTTCAAGAAAGTTCTTTTATGGTTTTGTCAGAAACTTTAATCCGATTGCTACGAAACATTGACATTTGTAAACGCTCATATCTATAAATTAATTGTTTATCACTCAAAGTTTCTTTTTCTTCTGCCATAATTATTTCGTCAGTTCGTGAACACAAAAAACTAGAACCTTTTACAGCTGTTCCAAAAATTCTATTACCGTTGGCATAACCAATAAAAGTTATTCGTTGATTGGAAGGAAAAATTATTTCTCCGCCCTCTTTATTCAATTTTCAAACTATCCCAGTCACCGTAGAGTGCTCAGGTCCAATTTGAACGCCATACTTTTCTTCTAAATATTGACATAAATTATGTAAATCAGCAATTGTTGTTTCAGGATGTGTATTTTCATAGCGTCGTACTTCTTGAGCGGATGTATCTGTAAAGTTACAACAAATTCATAAATCCCAAGCTAAACAGTTTCAAGTTTTAAAGGTCATTCTAGCGGTAGGTACAAATCGATAAAAACACCTCGTTGTAAAATATTCTGCTCAATCATCGCCAACTAGTTCCTTAAAGATTTCTCATGTAAAACCAAAATTATTGTCGCTAAAATTTAAGTCATATTTTTTATTTAATTGTGAGTAATTAGTTATTTTTTTCATTAGACTTCTTGCATTACTTATTTATTAAACAAAATTCCTATAAAATATATTTAAAATAGAAATTATAAGGAATTTAAGATTATGAAATTTGATAAATTTAATTTTATTAATGATAAAGAATTATTACGATTAACTGGAATAAAGCAAAGTACTTTTAATAAAATGTTAAATATTTTAAAAGAAGCTGAGTTAAAAAAGTTTAAAAGAGGTGGTAAAAATAATAAATTATCATTAGAAAATAGATTATTGATGACTTTATCATATTGACGAGAATATCGTACTTATTTTCATCTTGGTAAAAGTTTTGATATTAGTGAAGCTAGTTGTTATCGAAATATCAAGTGAATTGAAGATATTTTAATCAAACATCCTGATTTTCAACAACTTGCTGGTAAAAAAGCATTAATAAATGATTATTTTAATGATAAAACAATTATTATTGATGCTACAGAAACACCCATTTAACGCCCAAAAAAAGACAAAAACAATCTTATTCAGGAAAAAAGAAAAAACACACTATTAAAACACAAGTAATTATTGAAAAAGAAAGCAAAATAATTATTGTAACAAATTTTTCTCTCGGTAAAAAGCATGATTTTTGTTTATTTAAAGAATCAAAAATCCCAATTTTAAAAAATACTAAATTAATAGTTGATAATGGTTATCAAGGAATACAAAAAATTCATAGTAATGTTTCTAATACCTAAGAAAAAAACAAAGAAAAACCCTTTAAATAAAGAACAAAAACATAATAATAAATTAATTTCAAAAATGAGAATTATTATTGAAAATATTTTTGCTATTCTTAAAAAATTTAAAATTATTACTGAAAAATATCGTAATCGTAGAAAACGATTTAGTTTAAGATTTAATTTAATTGCTTCAATTTATAATTTGCAATTATAGATAACATAAAATATTTATTTAAAATTAAATTTAAATAATAAAATAATTTTTTGTTGTGTCAAAATTTACACATTTAATAAAATCCATAAGTATTAACCTAATAAAAGTTAGAAATTACTATATAGTATTTTTTATTTACAAATAATTTGTAATTATTTTAATAAGTAATGCAAGAAGTCTATTATACTAATTATTATCTATGGATATTAACTGTTTTATGTGTTTGATATAGAAAAAAATAAAAAAGGAAATAGAAAATGAAGTATATTGTATCTAAAAATGATTTAGCAGATTTAAAAGCTAAATTACAATCTTGAATGACTACGATTTATCATGAAAAATATTATTATAAAGTAAAAAAATGAGTAAGTAAATATCTCAATTTATGTACCAACTTATATATGAATAATACAGATAACATATCTGTAAATAAATTGATTAAAAAATATTTTCGTGGTAGTAAAATGACATTTTATATTTGAGCTAAAAAAATTATTAATGGTTATTATCAAGACAACTTTTATGAATTGCAATTCAAATCAACAACACCAAAAAATATTAAATATCAATTTTCATTAGAAACCAGAAAACAAATTTGTGATTATTACTTTGATTACAAATTTGTAGGTGCGGGCGGTGTATTATCGCTTTATCATAATATTCATCAAAAAAATGTGCATGATATCGATACAAATAATGTCCCCAAATCAATTAATACTTTTTATCGTTGAATTAAACAAGACAAACGCTATGGAGAAATAAAAACGCAAATGAAAAAAGCAAAACGCCATTTTAAGCGTTATGAAGTTTCCGAGATTGGTCTTTTACAAATGGATGCTAAAGTGTTTACTGATAAAAATTTTCCTATTGCTAAGTATAGATTATATGTTTATGATTTCATTGACGAAATAACAAGAATTGCTTTTGGATATGTGTATGATAGTTTAGGAACCAATAATGCCATTAATGCCATGCAAAGAGCAATGAAAGATTTTGGCGAACTTGGCATAACAATTAAACGCATTCGCACTGATAATGCTCCGGAATTCACTACTACTAATTGAAGTAATAAAAAAGCATACAAAGTAAAAGAAAGGCCTTTTACAACCTTTCTTTCAAAAAATGGAATTATCCATGAAACCACACCAATCCGTTCTCCTCAGAGCAACGGAAAGATTGAACGGTTTCACCGTAATTATAATAGTTTATTTTGGTTTAAAAAATGTGGTTTTGAAATAAAATTTGATGTTAAACAATTACAAATTCATTTGAATGAGTGGTACGCATTTTATAATTTCAAACGAAAACATAAAAGCTTGAATTACAAAACTCCATTTGAAACTTTAAATAAATTTATTAGACTTCTTGCATTACTTATTTATTAAACAAAATTCCTATAAAATATATTTAAAATAGAAATTATAAGGAATTTAAGATTATGAAATTTGATAAATTTAATTTTATTAATGATAAAGAATTATTACGATTAACTGGAATAAAGCAAAGTACTTTTAATAAAATGTTAAATATTTTAAAAGAAGCTGAGTTAAAAAAGTTTAAAAGAGGTGGTAAAAATAATAAATTATCATTAGAAAATAGATTATTGATGACTTTATCATATTGACGAGAATATCGTACTTATTTTCATCTTGGTAAAAGTTTTGATATTAGTGAAGCTAGTTGTTATCGAAATATCAAGTGAATTGAAGATATTTTAATCAAACATCCTGATTTTCAACAACTTGCTGGTAAAAAAGCATTAATAAATGATTATTTTAATGATAAAACAATTATTATTGATGCTACAGAAACACCCATTCAACGCCCAAAAAAAGACAAAAACAATCTTATTCAGGAAAAAAGAAAAAACACACTATTAAAACACAAGTAATTATTGAAAAAGAAAGCAAAATAATTATTGCAACAAATTTTTCTCTCGGTAAAAAGCATGATTTTTGTTTATTTAAAGAATCAAAAATCCCAATTTTAAAAAATACTAAATTAATAGTTGATAATGGTTATCAAGGAATACAAAAAATTCATAGTAATGTTCTAATACCTAAGAAAAAAACAAAGAAAAACCCTTTAAATAAAGAACAAAAACATAATAATAAATTAATTTCAAAAATGAGAATTATTATTGAAAATATTTTTGCTATTCTTAAAAAATTTAAAATTATTACTGAAAAATATCGTAATCGTAGAAAACGATTTAGTTTAAGATTTAATTTAATTGCTTCAATTTATAATTTGCAATTATAGATAACATAAAATATTTATTTAAAATTAAATTTAAATAATAAAATAATTTTTTGTTGTGTCAAAATTTACACATTTAATAAAATCCATAAGTATTAACCTAATAAAAGTTAGAAATTACTATATAGTATTTTTTATTTACAAATAATTTGTAATTATTTTAATAAGTAATGCAAGAAGTCTATTATTGCAAAATAATTATTTAAAAAATAATAGAAACTCTTGAAAAATGTTTTAATTTGGTTAAATTTTGAATTAAATATTTTTTATTGTGCTGAATTATACTTGTAAGTGCAAGTAAATAAAATTGCAAAAAATCTTATATAAAAATTTCATGATGCTAAGTTTATTTTAGAAAAAACAAAGCAAGGAGTTTTTATATGGGTTACAAACATCTTGGCATATATGAAAGAATTTATATTGAGAATCAATTGAAGTTTAAAGTAAAAATTAGTGAAATAGCTAAAAATCTTAATCGAAGTATTAGTACTATTATTCGAGAAGTCAATAGAAATAAAGATAGTAATCATTATTTTTCATTAATTGCACAAAATAAAGCAGAAAACAGAAAACAATCACATGTTTATTTTCATAAGTTTAAAAATAGAGAATTAGTAAAATATGTACAACAAAAATTACTATTAGGTTGATCGCCTGAACAAATTTATGGCAGAATTAAAAATTTTCATAAAGAATGAATTATTAGTTTTAAAACAATTTACAATTGAATTTATTCTGGATTACTTGAAAAAGTTACTAATAAAAATTTAAGAAGAAAAGGTAAGAAACGAAAATCTCAAGAAAATCGCGGTAAATTTAATGGTAAATCAATTAAAGAACGAAATATTAATGTTAATAATCGTATAACTGTTGGTCATTGAGAAGGTGATACTGTAGTATCATCACGAGGTAAAAGTAAATCATGTTTAATAACTTTAGTTGAAAGAACATCAAGATTTACTTTAGCAATGTTAGTTGAAAATAGAACTACTAAAGTTGTTAACGAAAACATTAGCCATTATTTATCAATTCTTCCAAATAATCTTGTTAAGACTATAACATTTGATAGGGGTAAAGAATTTTCTAATTGACAACAACTTGAAAAAAATTTAAATGTGAAAATTTATTTTGCTAATGCGTATTCGCCTTGACAAAGAGGTACTAATGAAAATACTAATGGTTTAATTAGAGAAAAATTTCCTAAAAAATTTAATTTTTCAAATACTACTAAAAATGCAGTTCATAAATTTATATTGTCTTTAAACCAAAGACCAAGAAAAATACTAAATTATCTTTCACCAATCGAATATTTGGTTAGAAAAATAATTTAGTTGCACTTAACTTTACAATTTGGCATTGTGAATAAAATTAATTTTTTTAATTTTAATAATACAAAATATGGTATGATGAAATCAATTAAGAGAAGCATAGTCTAATAACTGTGTGTGATTTACAAAAATTAGCAATTTACTATTGACACTGCCAAAATAATATACTATAATTATTTTATCAGCATTCTAGCATGTAGACTGCTAAAATAAATGGGGAGGTTTGATAAATATGCAAATTAATGAAATACCTAATTACAACAATGATCCTAAGATTTTGGAAAAATTTGCTCGTAATTTAAATGAGATGCATATTGAAGGCAAAACTGATCCAATAATTGGTCGTGATGATGAAACGCGACGAATTATTGAAATTTTATCGCGAAAACAAAAAAATAATCCAGTACTTATTGGTGAGCCTGGAGTTGGTAAAACAGCTATTATTGAAGGATTAGCACAAAGAATTGTTAAGGGTGATGTTCCTAGTAATTTAAAAAATAAAATTATTTATGAACTGGATATGTCATCAATAATTGCCGGTGCTAAATTTCAAGGTGAATTTGAAGAGCGATTAAAGGCAGTTATTAACAAAGTTAAAGCCTCAGCTGGAGAAATTATTTTGTTTATTGATGAATTGCATTTAATTGTGGGAATGGGTAAAACTCAGGGAGCAATTGATGCTTCAAATATTTTAAAGCCAATGTTAGCTCGTGGCGAATTGCGATGTGTGGGAGCAACAACATTAGATGAATATCGCGAATATATTGAAAAAGATGGTGCTTTAGAACGAAGATTTCAAAGAGTTCTTATTAAAGAACCAACTGTTGATGAAACAATTTCAATTTTACGCGGTTTAAAAGATCGTTATGAATCGTATCATGGTGTGCGAATTCATGATAATGCTATTGTTGCTGCCGCTAATTTAGCTAATAAATATATTAGTGATCGATTTTTACCTGATAAAGCAATTGATTTAATTGATGAAGCATGCGCAAACATTAAAACAGAAATTGGTTCAATTCCTGCTCCGCTTGATGATGTGAAGCGAAAAGTAATGCAATTGGAAATTGAAAAGGCGGCTTTATTAAAGGAAAAGGATCATAAGTCAAAACAACGGTTAGATGAATTAATTGCAGAATTAGAAAAATTGAAAGTGAAAGAAAATTCTTTAGAATTAGTTTGGAATGAAGAAAAAACACAATTAGATGAAATTAAAAATACCAGATTACAGGTAGAACAATTAAAAACAGAATTGGAACAAACACAATTAAAAGGTAACTTTAACCGTGCTGGTGAAATTCAATATGGTTTATTACCAAAATTAGAAAAGAAATTGGATGAGATTACTAATAAAACAAAAATTAATGCATTATTAAAAGAAGATGTTACTGAACAAGATGTTGCTAATATTGTTGAAAGATGGACGGGGATTCCTGTTAGTCGTCTCGTTGAAAGTGAAAAACATAAGTTACTTAATTTGAGTAAGCATTTGCGAATTAGAGTTAAAGGTCAAGATGAAGTTTTACACTTAGTAAGTGATGCAATTATTAGAGCAAGAAGTGGGATTAAAGATCCAAATCGACCGATTGGTTCATTTATTTTTTTAGGTCCTACTGGAGTTGGAAAAACTGAAGTAGCTCGTGCTCTTGGAGAATATTTATTTGGTTCAGAAAAAAATATTATTAGGCTAGATATGTCAGAATATATGGAAAAACATTCGGTAAGTAATTTGCTTGGGGCCCCTCCAGGTTATGTGGGTTATTTGCAAGGCGGACAATTAACAGAAAAAGTTCGCAGAAATCCATATAGTATTATTTTATTTGATGAGATTGAAAAGGCACATAGTGATATTTTTAATATCTTATTACAAATTTTAGATGAAGGAATAGTTAGTGACCGGCATGGTAAAATAATTGATTTTAAAAATACGATTATTATTATGACTTCAAATCTTGGTTCGGAATTTTTATTGTCGCCAAGAGAAGACAGCAAAGCATTGGTAATGCAAAAATTAAAAACAACATTTCGTCCGGAATTAGTTAATCGGATTGATGAAATTGTTATTTTTAATTCATTATCGGAAAAGATTATTAAAGAAATTATTGATAAAGAGTTAGCATTATTGAATAAACGTTTAGAAATGACTAAAGATATTAAATTAGTTTTTGATAATAAGGTTAAAGAAAAAATTCTTGAAGAAGGTTATGATCAGCAATTTGGTGCCCGGCCAATTAAGCGATATATTCAAAAGCATATTGAAAATTTACTTGCTAAGTCAATTATTGAAGACAATATTAAAGAAAATCGCATTTATTCATTAACTGTTAAGAATGATAAAATTATCATTACTAGTAAGGAAAAGTTAAATTAATGATTGATTTTTCTAGTAATTGTTATATAATTTTATTATTGGCAGTAAACAAGATTAAGTGCTAAAAGTAGGAATGAAATTATGTTAACGATAAGACAAAAAGAAATATTGAAGTTTATTATTGATGAATATATTCAAAGTGCGCAACCAGTATCAAGTAAAATCTTAATTGAAAAGTATAAGTTACCTTATTCTTCAGCGACAATTCGTAGTGAGTGTGCGTTTTTAGAAGAGACAGGATTATTAGAAAAAACTCATGTTTCTAGTGGTCGGATACCAGCATCACTTGGTTATCGCTATTATGTTGATAATTTAATGGATGTTCGTAATGGTGATAATGTTATTAAGCAACAATTAGAAAATATTTTTGCTAATCGACAGTTAGCAATTGAAGATATTATTGAACAAACAGCTGAAATATTAAGTGCGATGACTAATTTGATTACAGTAGTTATTGGTTCTAATTCGCAAGAAGATTGTTTGAAAAAAATTGAATTAGTACCTATTAGTGAAGAAAATGCAGTTGCAATTTTTATTAGTGAAAAGGGACATGTTGTTAATAAGACTTTTAATATTAAAGATGTCACCTTGCAAGATTTAGTTTTAGCGATTGAATTATTTAATAGTCGTTTAATTGGTACAAAATTAGAAGATATTAAAGAAAAAATGCAAGCTTTACAACCAATATTGGAAAAACAAGTTTTGAAACATGAATATATTTTACAGTCATTTATTAATACTTTAGTTAGTTTTAAAAAGCGTGAACATTCAACACATGGTCTTCAATATATGTTAGATAATCCTGAATTTAATGATGTTAATAAAATTAAAGAAATTGTCCGATTTATTGAAGATTATTCGCCTTGAAAACAGTTTATAAAAACAGAAAAAGAACAGCAAGAATATAATCAAGAAAATATTCATATTCTTATTGGCAATGAACTAGGAAAACAAACAGATGATATTGCTGTTATTAGTACTGATTATCATACTGGTAATAAGCAAATTGGGCAGTTAGCAGTAATTGGTCCTAAGCGGATTGATTATGATAAGATGTCAGAATTATTAGATTGAATATCACGCAAAATTGAAGAGAGTTTTTAAGAGAAAGGGATAAGAGATATTATGAATAATGATAAACAAAAAGAACTTGATAATCAAAATTTAACTGATGTTAGTGGAACAACGGATGATATTATTGATGATGATATTACCAAATTACAATTAGAAATTACAAATTTAAAAATGTTATTAGAAACAACTGAGAATGATAAAATTCGTGCTTTAGCTGATTGAGATAATGCAAGAAAACAATACGATAATGACCTTAAAGAAGTTAGAAAGTATCGTTCGCAAGCAATGATTGTGCAATTATTACCAATTATGGATAATTTTGAACGAGCATTAAATGTAAAAAATGTTGGTGCTGATGTTAAAAATTTTCTTCAAGGTTTTGAAATGATGATTAATCAATTAAAAGTAATTTTAACTAATGAAGGTGTTACTGAGATTGATGTTAAAGTTGGTGATATGTTTAATAGTCATTTGCATTATGCAATTGAACAAGTTGAAAGTGATAAATATCAACCAAATGAAATTATTAAAATTTTACAAAAAGGATATCATTTATATAATCGGGTTTTACGAGTTGTCACCGTACAGGTAGCAAAGGAAAAGATGATTAATAATAATGAAGAAAATCAAGAAAATATGGAAATAAAAGAGGAAAAATAAAATGGCAAAAATTATTGGAATAGATTTAGGGACAACAAATTCTTGTGTGGCATTTATGGATGGTGCTGAACCAAGAGTAATTGAAACTCCAGATGGAGCCAGAACGGTACCATCGGTAGTAGCATTTAAAAATGAAGAAATTCTTGTTGGAAATAGTGCAAAACACCAAGCAGTAGCGAATATTAATACTATTTTTTCAATTAAAAGTAAAATGGGAACTGAGGAAAAAATTAATATTAATGGTAAGAACTATACACCAGAAGAAATTTCGGCAAAAATTTTAAGTTATGTGCGTGATTTTTCAGAAAAGAAACTTGGTGAAAAAATTATTAAAGCAGTAATTACGGTTCCAGCATATTTTAATAATGCGCAAAGACAAGCAACAGAAAATGCTGGTAAAATTGCTGGTTTTGAAGTTGAACGAATTATTAATGAACCAACAGCAGCGGCGTTAGCATATGGTATTGATAAAGTTAATAAAGAGCAAAAAATATTAGTTTATGATTTAGGAGGCGGAACTTTTGATGTTTCAATTTTGGAATTAGCTGATGGTGTTTTTCAAGTGTTAGCAACATCAGGTGATAATAAATTAGGTGGTGATGATTTTGATCAAATAATTACTGATTGATTAGTTGCTGACTTTAAAAAAGAAACTGGTATTGATTTATCAAAAGATAAATTGGCAATGCAAAGAGTAAAAGAAGCTTCAGAACAAGCTAAAAAAGAATTATCTGGTAATTTACAAACAACAATTTTATTATCATTTATTTCAGCTAATGAATCAGGACCAGTACATTTACAAAAAACCTTAACACGAGCAGAATTTGATAAAATGACAAGATTATTAGTTGAACGAACTTTAAAGCCTGTTGAAAATGCATTAAATGATGCCAAATTAAAAGCTAGTGATTTAGATCAAGTTTTATTAGTGGGTGGTTCAACAAGAATTCCAGCTGTTCAAGAAGCAGTTAAAAAAATATTAGGGAAAGAACCTAATCGTAGTATTAATCCTGATGAAGTTGTTGCTTTAGGAGCTGCTATTCAAGGTGGAATTATTGCTGGTGATGTTAAAGATATTTTATTGCTAGATGTAACCCCATTGTCATTAGGAATTGAAACTTTAGGTGGTGTAATGACACCTTTAATTCCAAGAAATACAACAATTCCAACATCAAAGTCACAAGTATTTTCTACTGCTGATGATAATCAACCGGCTGTGGATATTCATGTTTTACAAGGTGAAAGACCAATGGCTAATGATAATAAGACTTTAGGTCGTTTTCAATTATCAGGAATTGATAAGGCACCAAGAGGAGTACCACAAATTGAAGTAACATTTTCAATTGATGTTAATGGTATTGTTGCGGTTAAAGCTAAAGACTTGAAAAATAATAAAGAACAATCAATTACAATTAAATCTGATGAAGGTTTAAGTGAAGCAGATATTAAAAGAATGGTTGAAGAAGCAGAAGCTAATAAAGAAGCTGATGAAGCTCGTCGCAAAAATGTTGAGTTAGTAAATAAATCCCAAACTTATTTACATGATATTGAACGAGGAATTGAAGAAGGCAAAGAAAAAGTGACTGAAGAACAAAAAACAGCGATGAATGATATGAAAGCAGAAATTGAAAAACTGATTAAAGAAGAAGATTATGTTGGTTTAGAGAAAAAAATGACTGACTTGGAACAAATGATGATGCAAGTAGCACAGTTTATGCAACAACAAGCTAATTCTGAAGCTCCAGAAATTAATGAACAAGAAAATAATGATAAAAAAGATGATGTTATTGATGCTGAATCTAATGATTCTGGTGTTGAATCTAGTGATGAGAAGAAGTAAATTAGGAATGATTCTTACTACAATGTGTAGTAAGAATTATTTTATGAGCAAGGTAGGGTTAAAAATGAGCACTAAAAACAAGCGAGACTTTTATAAAATATTAGGTTTATCGCGTAATGCGAGCAATGATGATATTAAACGAGCTTATCGTAAGTTAGCTAAGCAATATCATCCTGATGTTTATAAACAAAGTGATGCTGAAGCTAAAATTCAAGAAATTAATGAAGCGTATGAAGTATTGTCTGATTCTCAAAAACGACAAATGTATGATCAATATGGCAGTGCTGACCCAAATATGTTTAGTGGTGGTCAAGGTTTTGGTAATTTTGAAGATATGTTTGGTGATATTGGTAGTGTTTTTGGTGATTTTTTTGGCGATATTTTTGGTGGTGGTCAAAGAACGCGACAACGGCATTCACAATCACATAAGGGTGAAGATATCTTTTATCGCGAAACTATTAGTTTAAAAGATGCAATTTTGGGAACAACGATTCAGTTTAAAGTTAATGTTAATTTTCCTTGTGATGAATGTCATCAAACAGGTGCTAAAACAGCAGGAGATGTTGTAAAATGTTCAAATTGTAATGGTCGGGGGATTGAAGTTACTGAGCAAAGAACAATGTTAGGAATTATTAGACAAGAAAGACCTTGTCATTCTTGTCACGGAATTGGTGAAATTATTAAAAATAAATGTTTACAATGTAAAGGTAAAAAGTTTATTACTAAACAAGAAACCATTAGTCTTGATGTCCCGAAAGGAATTTTTTCTGGACAAAAAGTGCGTGTTCAGGAAAAGGGTCATTATGGGCTTAAAGGACAATCTCGTGGTGATGTTTATATTGAAATTGAAGTTCAAAAGCATGCATTTTTTCAGCGTGATGATTTAGATTTATTAATTACGATTCCGATATCTTTTGTTGATGCAATGTTAGGAGCAATTATTAAAGTTCCAACATTTGAGAAAACAGTGGAATTTAAAATTCCTCCTAAAACTAAAAATAATGCTGTTTTTACAATTCCTAAAATGGGAAGTTATCATCCTTTAAATAGCAAAAAACGCGGTGATATTTTTGTTAAAATAGAAATTGCTTTTCCAAAACATATTTCAAAACAACAAGAAAAGGTTTTACAACAGTTAAGTGATGAATTAGATTTTAATCCTAACAATGAATTTATTAAAAAATTTAAATAGTTAAAAAATATCGTTAATCAACGATATTTTTTTATATTTGTGGTAATAAATATTAGTATTAAATTTATTTACAATATGGTTTTATTTTCAAATTTTGAAAATAAAACCTAGTTTACTATCTGATTTTATAAAATATGACAAATATGTTAAAATCAAAGTATTACTATTACTATTTTAAAGAAAGGGTAAAGAAAAAATGGAATCAGATATTAATGAACAGCGGTTTAATAATTTGTTTCAAACTTCTTTGGAAGAAATTAAAGCAATAATTAAAGTACCTTCATTTAGTAATGGTGAAGTTAATGAACAATATCCTTATGGAAAAAATGTTCATCAAGTATTAGAGGATGTTATTGATTTAGGCAAAAAACTTGGTTTTAAAACTAAATTAGGAATACAAAATCGTTATGGATATATTGAGTTTGGTGCTGGTAAAGAATTAATTAAAGAATTAATTGGGATTTTATGTCATCTTGATGTTGTTTTTCCCCCCGGGGTGATTTATCAAAATGAGAATTTCCTCCTTTTGAACCAACTATTAAAGATGGTATTCTTTATGGTCGGGGAGTTATTGATGATAAAGGGCCGGCCATTATAAATTTATTTGCTTTAAAGTATTTAGTTGATGAAGGTTTTATTCCTCAGAAAAGAATTCGGTTAATTTTTGGCATTACTGAAGAAACAACATGAGATGCTATTAAGCATTATATGAATAATGAAGAAAAACCAAAATTTGCATATACTCCGGATGGTTAATTTCCGCTTGTCTATGCTGAAAAAACGATTTTAAATTTAAAAATTATTGAAAAAAATCCGCAACAAGATTTTACAATAAATGGTGGTGTAGCTTATAATGTTACTTGTGATCAAGCAGAATATCGTGGTTCACAATTAGAAACATTAATTACGGTATTAGAACAAAATAAGTTTTTATATAAAAAACAAGATAATAAAGTTATTGTTTTAGGAAAAGTTGTTCATGGTTCAAAACCACAAGAGGGAATAAATGCCGGATTACAATTAGTAATGGCATTAGCAACAATTAATAATGATAGTAAAATAGTCATGTGAATTGCACAACAATTAAGATTAGACCCCGATGCTATTAATATTTTTACTAATATTGAAGATGAATCAGGCAAATTAACTCTTAATGTTGGTTTTATTGGTTGTGATTTTAGAATTCCCATTCATATAGATGTTAATGTAATTTTAAAGAAATTAGAAGCTTCATTAGCACCATATAATTTAGTAATTGAGCAAGTTGATTTAAAAGAAAAATTATTTTTTGATAAAAACTCATTAATTGTTAAAAAATTATTAAATGTTTATCAGCAAGCAACTAATGATATGTCGCAGCCGTTAGCAATTGGTGGTGGGACTTGCTCGGAGTATGGAAAATTGTGTTGCTTTTGGGGCTATTTTTGATAGTAATACTTCAACTGAACATCAATATAATGAGCAAGTTTTAATTTCAGATTTAAAAAAAGCATATTGAAAATTTATATTCAAGCAATTATCGCTTTGGATAGTATATAGAAACGGAGATTTTATTTATGGAAGAAAATATTAATAGGCGGCAAAGAACTTGAAAAAAAGTTAGTAATGGTGTTAATAAAGGAATTAATAAATCATTAAATGGTATTGAATGATTAGGAAATAAATTACCAAAACCATTTTATTTATTTATTTATTTGATTATTATTTTAATGTTAGTATCATTAATATTAAGTTATGTTTTACCTGATGGTGTTGTTTTAGAAAAATTTTATGACCGTAATACCCAGCAAGTAGTTGATAAATATCAACTAAAGTTTTTTAATCTTATTGGTCGTGATGGCATTGTATGATGATTAAAAAACTTTATTAGTAATTTTATGGGTTTAGCAACAACGGGAATTGTATTGTTAACAACAGTATTTGTTGGTGTGGCTGATAAATCAGGATTTATTGATGTTTCTTTAAGAAAAGTTGGTTCTAGTTTACCAAAAGTAATTTTAACTCCGGCTTGCATTTTTCTAGGATGTATTTCATCATTAGCTGCTGATGCTGGTTATTTAATTTTAATTCCCTTGGCAGGCACATTATATTATCGTGTTGGTAGACATCCTTTAACAGGAATGGCGGCAGTATTTGCTGGTGTTGCTGGTGGATTTACAACATCACTTATTCCAGGAAGCGTTGAGTTTATAATGGCTTCATTAACAAATGATTTTTTAGGCGAAGGTTCTTCTTATCAAGTAAATCCATTATCAACTTATTATTTTACATTATTACTTTTATTTGTGTTTACATTAATTGGTTGATTTATTACTGAAAAAGTTGTTGATAAAAGAATTATTGCTCATTATCCAATTGCAAAAAGAGATGATTTGCAAGTTAATAAAAATTTTCATTTAGATGATCAACAGCGAAAAGCAATGTGATTTGTTTTAGGATTTGTGATTATTTATATTATTGGAATATTATTAATGACTTTTATTCCCCAAGCACCATTTAATGGTTTTATTAAAAATATTACTAATATTACTCCTAATAAAAAATTAGAACCGAAAGACTATCAATTAACGACACACTTAGTATTAATTATTGGGTTTTTATTTTTAGGTATTGGAATAACTTATGGTTTTGCTGCCAAGACATTTAAAAATAAAGATGATATTGTTAATGCTTTGGTTATTGGATTTAAAAAAACTGCTCCAAGTTTAATTTTATTTTTAGTTATGACACAGTTTATTGCTGGTTTTGCACAATCAGGAATTGATATTGCTTTAGGATATTATATTGGTTCCGCAATTAACTTTAATAATACAACATTAACTTTATTTGTATTTATTTTAATCGTAACAATTATTAATTTATTTATTGGTTCAATGTCTGTTAAATGAGGGATTTTAGGTTCAATATTTGTAATGGCTTTATTAAAGTCGCAAATTCATCCAGCGGCTGCGATTGCTGCTTATCGTATTGGTGATGCTTCAACAAATATGATTTCACCACTAATGCCGTATTTTCCTTTAATAATTATATGAGCAAAAGAATGAATTCAGCCAAAACAAAAAGAGAAATTTGAAATTGGTTCAATGATGTCAATCATGTTTCCATATTCACTGTCTTTCTTATTAATGGGAACAATTATTTTTTTTCTTTGAAGTGTTACTGGACTTCCTGTTGGTGTTGAAGGTCCATTTTATATTGATATTGTTACTAGTGATAATATAGTTAAATCAATTATATTACCAAGAAATTTAATTTATACTGTGCAGTCATCACTGTAATATGCTATTAAAATAAAAATTGAAGATGGTAACAACTAAGCAGATATTTGTAATTAATCATTAGACTTGGTACATAACCTTTAATTTTATCTACTATTTTGATAATAGACTTCTTGCATTACTTATTTATTAAACAAAATTCCTATAAAATATATTTAAAATAGAAATTATAAGGAATTTAAGATTATGAAATTTGATAAATTTAATTTTATTAATGATAAAGAATTATTACGATTAACTGGAATAAAGCAAAGTACTTTTAATAAAATGTTAAATATTTTAAAAGAAGCTGAGTTAAAAAAGTTTAAAAGAGGTGGTAAAAATAATAAATTATCATTAGAAAATAGATTATTGATGACTTTATCATATTGACGAGAATATCGTACTTATTTTCATCTTGGTAAAAGTTTTGATATTAGTGAAGCTAGTTGTTATCGAAATATCAAGTGAATTGAAGATATTTTAATCAAACATCCTGATTTTCAACAACTTGCTGGTAAAAAAGCATTAATAAATGATTATTTTAATGATAAAACAATTATTATTGATGCTACAGAAACACCCATTCAACGCCCAAAAAAAGACAAAAACAATCTTATTCAGGAAAAAAGAAAAAACACACTATTAAAACACAAGTAATTATTGAAAAAGAAAGCAAAATAATTATTGCAACAAATTTTTCTCTCGGTAAAAAGCATGATTTTTGTTTATTTAAAGAATCAAAAATCCCAATTTTAAAAAATACTAAATTAATAGTTGATAATGGTTATCAAGGAATACAAAAAATTCATAGTAATGTTCTAATACCTAAGAAAAAAACAAAGAAAAACCCTTTAAATAAAGAACAAAAACATAATAATAAATTAATTTCAAAAATGAGAATTATTATTGAAAATATTTTTGCTATTCTTAAAAAATTTAAAATTATTACTGAAAAATATCGTAATCGTAGAAAACGATTTAGTTTAAGATTTAATTTAATTGCTTCAATTTATAATTTGCAATTATAGATAACATAAAATATTTATTTAAAATTAAATTTAAATGCCAAATTGTAAAGTTAAGTGCAACTAAATTATTTTTCTAACCAAATATTCGATTGGTGAAAGATAATTTAGTATTTTTCTTGGTCTTTGGTTTAAAGACAATATAAATTTATGAACTGCATTTTTAGTAGTATTTGAAAAATTAAATTTTTTAGGAAATTTTTCTCTAATTAAACCATTAGTATTTTCATTAGTACCTCTTTGTCAAGGCGAATACGCATTAGCAAAATAAATTTTCACATTTAAATTTTTTTCAAGTTGTTGTCAATTAGAAAATTCTTTACCCCTATCAAATGTTATAGTCTTAACAAGATTATTTGGAAGAATTGATAAATAATGGCTAATGTTTTCGTTAACAACTTTAGTAGTTCTATTTTCAACTAACATTGCTAAAGTAAATCTTGATGTTCTTTCAACTAAAGTTATTAAACATGATTTACTTTTACCTCGTGATGATACTACAGTATCACCTTCTCAATGACCAACAGTTATACGATTATTAACATTAATATTTCGTTCTTTAATTGATTTACCATTAAATTTACCGCGATTTTCTTGAGATTTTCGTTTCTTACCTTTTCTTCTTAAATTTTTATTAGTAACTTTTTCAAGTAATCCAGAATAAATTCAATTGTAAATTGTTTTAAAACTAATAATTCATTCTTTATGAAAATTTTTAATTCTGCCATAAATTTGTTCAGGCGATCAACCTAATAGTAATTTTTGTTGTACATATTTTACTAATTCTCTATTTTTAAACTTATGAAAATAAACATGTGATTGTTTTCTGTTTTCTGCTTTATTTTGTGCAATTAATGAAAAATAATGATTACTATCTTTATTTCTATTGACTTCTCGAATAATAGTACTAATACTTCGATTAAGATTTTTAGCTATTTCACTAATTTTTACTTTAAACTTCAATTGATTCTCAATATAAATTCTTTCATATATGCCAAGATGTTTGTAACCCATATAAAAACTCCTTGCTTTGTTTTTTCTAAAATAAACTTAGCATCATGAAATTTTTATATGAGATTTTTTGCAATTTTATTTACTTGCACTTACAAGTATAATTCAGCAAATAATAAAATAATTTTTTGTTGTGTCAAAATTTACACATTTAATAAAATCCATAAGTATTAACCTAATAAAAGTTAGAAATTACTATATAGTATTTTTTATTTACAAATAATTTGTAATTATTTTAATAAGTAATGCAAGAAGTCTAATATTATTTCCTAGGTGAAGTACAAATGTTAGATAAATACAAAGACGAAAATGAATTTTATAGTTTGGTAGGTGCAAAATGTTATAGTTATGTACCAAGTCTATTATACAAAAATTCTTAAAATCATTAGAAAAATGGCAAAACCGATTAAAAATTGAAAGGTATAGTAAAAGGCTGGCAAAAAGATATTATTGGAAAATAAGGGTACTAATAATAATTTATTAGCAATTGATGCTACAGAAATTCCAATTGAAAGAATTAAAAAAAACTAAAATTATTATTTTCTGGTAAGAAAAGGCAACATTCATTAAAATCGCAAATAATTATTGATTTATTTAACAATAAAATTATTTCAGTAGATTTTTGTTATGGCAGTATTCATGATTATAAGTTATTTTTAAAATCAAATACACTTATAAATCCAAAATTAGAATTAATTGTTGATTCAGGATATCAAGGTTTGCAAAATGTTCATAAAAATACATTATTGCCAATTAAAAAGAGTAAAAATAATCCTTTAAATCCAGATAAAAAGGAATATAATAGCTTTTTAAGTAAAGTTAGAATTGCCATTGAACATGTTTTTGCTAGATTAAAAAGATTTAAAATACTAGTTTATCGTTATCGCAATAAGATTAGAAGATTTGGATTACGATTTAACTTAATTTCAGGAATATATAGTTTTGAATTAAGCTAGTTATAGTTATGTACCAAGTTTTATGAAAAAACAGTCGCTTTGTTAACACAATGTAGTTCAGAATATAACGAATCACTAATCTTTGCTCAAGAAATACAATACATTAATAATGAAGTTCAAAAAATGATAATTGGAAAAAAGCAATTAGATAATATTATTAATATGATTAATTATCGGATTAAAGCATTAAATATTAATTATACTCAACAAAACCAAAAGGAAATTTTTAATTTTTTACAACAATTAATTGCTATTGAAAATATTTCAACTATTAGAACATATTTAGAAAATACACCAATAAATTTAAATATTGATCAATCAATAGACTTGGTACATAACTATAACATTTTGTACCTACCAAACTATAAAATTCATTTTCGTCTTTGTATTTATCTAACATTTGTACTTCACCTAGGAAATAATATTATCAAAATAGTAGATAAAATTAAAGGTTATGTACCAAGTCTAATGTATTTTTATATGCTTAATAAATTAGCAAGAAATTGTGTTCAAGCAACAAGGTATTTAGATAGTTGAAGTTTATCACATAATAACAATAAAAAATCAGTTATGTATCAACGCGATAAGGTGTTTGCTGAATTATACTTGTAAGTGCAAGTAAATAAAATTGCAAAAAATCTCATATAAAAATTTCATGATGCTAAGTTTATTTTAGAAAAAACAAAGCAAGGAGTTTTTATATGGGTTACAAACATCTTGGCATATATGAAAGAATTTATATTGAGAATCAATTGAAGTTTAAAGTAAAAATTAGTGAAATAGCTAAAAATCTTAATCGAAGTATTAGTACTATTATTCGAGAAGTCAATAGAAATAAAGATAGTAATCATTATTTTTCATTAATTGCACAAAATAAAGCAGAAAACAGAAAACAATCACATGTTTATTTTCATAAGTTTAAAAATAGAGAATTAGTAAAATATGTACAACAAAAATTACTATTAGGTTGATCGCCTGAACAAATTTATGGCAGAATTAAAAATTTTCATAAAGAATGAATTATTAGTTTTAAAACAATTTACAATTGAATTTATTCTGGATTACTTGAAAAAGTTACTAATAAAAATTTAAGAAGAAAAGGTAAGAAACGAAAATCTCAAGAAAATCGCGGTAAATTTAATGGTAAATCAATTAAAGAACGAAATATTAATGTTAATAATCGTATAACTGTTGGTCATTGAGAAGGTGATACTGTAGTATCATCACGAGGTAAAAGTAAATCATGTTTAATAACTTTAGTTGAAAGAACATCAAGATTTACTTTAGCAATGTTAGTTGAAAATAGAACTACTAAAGTTGTTAACGAAAACATTAGCCATTATTTATCAATTTTTCCAAATAATCTTGTTAAGACTATAACATTTGATAGGGGTAAAGAATTTTCTAATTGACAACAACTTGAAAAAAATTTAAATGTGAAAATTTATTTTGCTAATGCGTATTCGCCTTGACAAAGAGGTACTAATGAAAATACTAATGGTTTAATTAGAGAAAAATTTCCTAAAAAATTTAATTTTTCAAATACTACTAAAAATGCAGTTCATAAATTTATATTGTCTTTAAACCAAAGACCAAGAAAAATACTAAATTATTTTTCACCAATCGAATATTTGGTTAGAAAAATAATTTAGTTGCACTTAACTTTACAATTTGGCGTTAAAATAAAAATGCTAGTTATAAGCGAAAAATATTAATTGGTTTAATTGTTACTATTAAATGATTATGTTTTTTATCTATTACGCCAGTATTTTTATTGCCTTGAACATACTATGATCCTTATCAAAATAGTTTTTGTCGACAACATTTTGGATTTCGACCAATTAAGAAAGAACAAAGAAGACGAAAAATAATCTATTTTATTCTTTCTAGTGTATGATTATTAATAATCATGATATTATGCTTATATTTTATGAAAGTATGAATATTTAAATAGAATTTATTTGAATTCGAGAAAAGAGGAGATTAACAATGAAAAATATTAAATTGGTTGCTAATGATTTAGGAATTAAAGATGATGATTTAATTGCTTATGGTTCATCAATGGCAAAAATTAAATTTCAAAATATTAATCAACGCCGTAAAGGGAAATTAATCCTATTTACTAGTACTAATCCAACACCATCTGGAGAAGGAAAAACAACAATGAGTATTGGTTTAGCACAAGGCCTTAAACAATTAAATCAGAGTGTTTGTCTAGCATTACGAGAACCTAGTTTAGGTCCAATTTTTGGAATTAAAGGTGGTGCCATTGGTGGAGGATTAAGTATTATTGAACCTAAAGATAATATTAATTTACATTTTACTGGTGATTTTCATGCTATTACTACGGCTAATAATTTAGTTAGTGCAATTATTGATAATTATATTTTTCAAGGTAATAGTCTTGATATTGATATTAATAACATTATTTGAAAACGATGTTTAGACCTTAATGACCGTTCACTTCGTAATGTTGAAGTTACAATCTCAAAAACTATTAAAAGAAAAGAACAATTTCAAATTACTACTGCTAGTGATATTATGGCAATTATGGCTTTAGCTAAAGACTTTGAGGACTTAAAAGTCCGATTAAAAAGAACAGTAGTTGCTTACAGTAATACGGGAAAAGAAATTACGATTGCTGATTTACAAATTGTTGGTTCAATTTTAGCGATTTTAAAAGATGCTTTAAACCCTAATCTTGTTCAATCATTAGAAGGTGTTCCGGCATTAATTCATTGTGGTCCGTTTGCTAATATTGCTCACGGTTGTAATTCTGTTATTGCTACTGATTTAGCATTAAAATTAAGTGATTTTGTTATTACTGAAGCTGGGTTTGGTGCTGATTTAGGATTAGAAAAATTTATGAATATTAAAGCAAGAAAAACAGACATTATACCAGATATTGTTGTTATTGTATCAACAATTAAGGCTTTAAAACTTCATGGTATAACAGATAGTAATAACCCTAATGAATTAGAAAGATTGCAAACAGGAATTGCTAATTTATCTCGTCATATAAATATTGTTAAAACCTTTAACCGTAAGTTGGTTGTTTGTATTAATCGTTGACCAGATGATAGTGATGAAGAAATTGCAATGTTATTACAATGATGTGAAAGTCAAAATATACCAGTAGCAATATCAACTGCAGTTAAAGACGGTGGAGTTGGTGCAATAGCATTAGCAAAAGTAGTTCTTGAACAATTAAATAAACCAGAACAACAATATCTTCCTATTTATGACAGTAATTATTCGCTACGAGAAAAAATTTTAACTGTTGTTCAAAAGATTTATCAAGGAAATAATGTTATTTATACACCACAAGCAGAAGAAAAGTTACAACAATTAGAAAATAGTTCTTATGCTCAATTACCAATATGTTTTGCTAAAACCCCAGTATCTTTAACTGATAATCCTAAAATTTTAGGAGCTCCAAAAAATTTTGATATTACTGTTCGTAATTTAAAAGTAAATAGTGGCGCAGATTTTATTATTATTAGTACAGGAGATATTATTACAATGCCAGGATTAAGTAAGAGTCCACAAGCATATAATATTGATGTTGTTAATAATGAAATCATTAATATGAATTAATATTAAATGAAAGGATACTAACTATGCGAAAAATAGTAAGTGGATGTTTAATATCCGTTATTACATTAGGAAATAGTTTTTATCAAGCGATTAATAATCATAAAATTAATGAAATTTATTCTCATAATTATTTTGAAATCTTACAACGAGAAAAAGTTTCTTTTGACCGGAATATTGATTTTATTAACTTAATTATGCAACCTAACGATGATATCTCTGGATGATTTACAGATATTTTAAAAGAAAATCATAAAACTAAGTTAGATAGTAATGATAAAATATTTTTAAGCAAGTGAGATAATATTTTGACTCGCAAAGTATCTAACAATGCCACTAAAATAAAAGAAGGATTGGAAACAATTGGATCATATTTTGAGTTTAATACTTTAGAAGCAATAAACAATATTTGAAACGATAATGATGAAGTTAATTAGACTTCTTGCATTACTTATTAAAATAATTACAAATTATTTGTAAATAAAAAATACTATATAGTAATTTCTAACTTTTATTAGGTTAATACTTATGGATTTTATTAAATGTGTAAATTTTGACACAACAAAAAATTATTTTATTATTTAAATTTAATTTTAAATAAATATTTTATGTTATCTATAATTGCAAATTATAAATTGAAGCAATTAAATTAAATCTTAAACTAAATCGTTTTCTACGATTACGATATTTTTCAGTAATAATTTTAAATTTTTTAAGAATAGCAAAAATATTTTCAATAATAATTCTCATTTTTGAAATTAATTTATTATTATGTTTTTGTTCTTTATTTAAAGGGTTTTTCTTTGTTTTTTTCTTAGGTATTAGAACATTACTATGAATTTTTTGTATTCCTTGATAACCATTATCAACTATTAATTTAGTATTTTTTAAAATTGGGATTTTTGATTCTTTAAATAAACAAAAATCATGCTTTTTACCGAGAGAAAAATTTGTTGCAATAATTATTTTGCTTTCTTTTTCAATAATTACTTGTGTTTTAATAGTGTGTTTTTTCTTTTTTCCTGAATAAGATTGTTTTTGTCTTTTTTTGGGCGTTGAATGGGTGTTTCTGTAGCATCAATAATAATTGTTTTATCATTAAAATAATCATTTATTAATGCTTTTTTACCAGCAAGTTGTTGAAAATCAGGATGTTTGATTAAAATATCTTCAATTCACTTGATATTTCGATAACAACTAGCTTCACTAATATCAAAACTTTTACCAAGATGAAAATAAGTACGATATTCTCGTCAATATGATAAAGTCATCAATAATCTATTTTCTAATGATAATTTATTATTTTTACCACCTCTTTTAAACTTTTTTAACTCAGCTTCTTTTAAAATATGCCAAATTGTAAAGTTAAGTGCAACTAAATTATTTTTCTAACCAAATATTCGATTGGTGAAAGATAATTTAGTATTTTTCTTGGTCTTTGGTTTAAAGACAATATAAATTTATGAACTGCATTTTTAGTAGTATTTGAAAAATTAAATTTTTTAGGAAATTTTTCTCTAATTAAACCATTAGTATTTTCATTAGTACCTCTTTGTCAAGGCGAATACGCATTAGCAAAATAAATTTTCACATTTAAATTTTTTTCAAGTTGTTGTCAATTAGAAAATTCTTTACCCCTATCAAATGTTATAGTCTTAACAAGATTATTTGGAAGAATTGATAAATAATGGCTAATGTTTTCGTTAACAACTTTAGTAGTTCTATTTTCAACTAACATTGCTAAAGTAAATCTTGATGTTCTTTCAACTAAAGTTATTAAACATGATTTACTTTTACCTCGTGATGATACTACAGTATCACCTTCTCAATGACCAACAGTTATACGATTATTAACATTAATATTTCGTTCTTTAATTGATTTACCATTAAATTTACCGCGATTTTCTTGAGATTTTCGTTTCTTACCTTTTCTTCTTAAATTTTTATTAGTAACTTTTTCAAGTAATCCAGAATAAATTCAATTGTAAATTGTTTTAAAACTAATAATTCATTCTTTATGAAAATTTTTAATTCTGCCATAAATTTGTTCAGGCGATCAACCTAATAGTAATTTTTGTTGTACATATTTTACTAATTCTCTATTTTTAAACTTATGAAAATAAACATGTGATTGTTTTCTGTTTTCTGCTTTATTTTGTGCAATTAATGAAAAATAAAGATAGTAATCTGTAAATCACACACAGTTATTAGACTATGCTTCTCTTAATTGATTTCATCATACCATATTTTGTGTTATTAAAATTAAAAAAATTAATTTTATTCACAATAAAAAATATTTAATTCAAAATTTAACCAAATTAAAACATTTTTCAAGAGTTTCTATTATTTTTTAAATAATTATTTTGCAATAATAAATTTATTTAAAGTTTCAAATGGAGTTTTGTAATTCAAGCTTTTATGTTTTCGTTTGAAATTATAAAATGCGTACCACTCATTCAAATGAATTTGTAATTGTTTAACATCAAATTTTATTTCAAAACCACATTTTTTAAACCAAAATAAACTATTATAATTACGGTGAAACCGTTCAATCTTTCCGTTGCTCTGAGGAGAACGGATTGGTGTGATTTCGTGGATAACCCCATTCCTTGAAAGAAAGGCCGTAAAAGGCCTTTCTTTTACTTTGTATGCTTTTTTATTACTTCAATTAGTAGTAGTGAATTCCGGAGCATTATCAGTGCGAATGCGTTTAATTGTTATGCCAAGTTCGCCAAAATCTTTCATTGCTCTTTGCATGGCATTAATGGCATTATTGGTTCCTAAACTATCATACACATATCCAAAAGCAATTCTTGTTATTTCGTCAATGAAATCATAAACATATAATCTATACTTAGCAATAGGAAAATTTTTATCAGTAAACACTTTAGCATCCATTTGTAAAAGACCAATCTCGGAAACTTCATAACGCTTAAAATGGCGTTTTGCTTTTTTCATTTGCGTTTTTATTTCTCCATAGCGTTTGTCTTGTTTAATTCAACGATAAAAAGTATTAATTGATTTGGGGACATTATTTGTATCGATATCATGCACATTTTTTTGATGAATATTATGATAAAGCGATAATACACCGCCCGCACCTACAAATTTGTAATCAAAGTAATAATCACAAATTTGTTTTCTGGTTTCTAATGAAAATTGATATTTAATATTTTTTGGTGTTGTTGATTTGAATTGCAATTCATAAAAGTTGTCTTGATAATAACCATTAATAATTTTTTTAGCTCAAATATAAAATGTCATTTTACTACCACGAAAATATTTTTTAATCAATTTATTTACAGATATGTTATCTGTATTATTCATATATAAGTTGGTACATAAATGGACGCATAAAGTTTTTTTAGGTAGGCAAAGATTTGAATAATTATTAAGACAGTCAGCAATGATTGTCTTTTTATTTTATAAGGTGTTAAAAATTTGTTCTTTGAAAATTAAATACAAGTGAATTAATAATGTTGGTATGTATTAAAGCACGATAAATTGTGGGTGGTCGCCATAACCAAAAGAAGTTTTACCAGTTGATAGATAACATCCTATTAGCTATAGCAATTTGTTTCATTTTGCAATAAAAAAATGAATGGGTGGATTTCCTAAAAATATACACGCTATTAAATTAGTTCCAAGGGTAGGATGCGGATGTTAAAGTGTAGAAATTTCTATATAGGGGTATACTAAGTTTAAAATTATTAAAATCTTTATCTAATTAAAAAAACAAAATTTACTAACAAAGCTTGTTAAACACTTAAATCTGCGATATATAAGTGTTTAAAAAACTTAGTCAACTAACTTAGTTAATGTAACTTAGTTTATAACAAATAAGAAAGGTAATTTATTATGAAAAACATTGAAAACATTTTCTTAAATACTAAAAAATATCTCTTAAAAGAAACACAAAACGCAATGCTTATTAAAGCACCTAAAATTCCATGATTTAATGAACAAATCGGCATTTGGTTTCCAAAGCGATTTGTTTATAAAGGAAAATATGAAAATTCGATTTGTATTGGAATAATAAAAGATAGTAAATATCAAGTAATTTCAATTAATCAACAAGAGCAAGAAACCAAGTTAATTAAAGGGCAAGAATTATTAGGCTTCTTCGTTGCCGAAAAAGAAAACAACAAAAAAGATATAAATTATAACTATTTTAAAGGAGCTTAAAAATGAATATTGCAATTGGACTAATATTTATTATTATCAGCATCATGCTATTGGCATATTTTGCTTATAAAATTTATGCCAAAATAAAAATGCGAATTAAATATAAAAATGCCATTAAAAGTAATACTGGTAATTTTACAAAAGACGAAAAAGTGTTTATTGCTCGCTTTGAAGAATGAGTTAAAACCCCTAATTCAAAAGCAAATAATGCGGATAAAAAATAATGTTTTGAGAAATTATTATGGAATTTTTAAAACTGTTTGTTCCGATAGAAAAAATGCCTGCACAAGTTGCGTTTATTGCCGGATTAATTATTATCATTACTTTTCTTTTCGCATTAATTTCAATTATATATTTACCAATAAAAATGATTTTTGGGAGATAAAAAATGACAGTAAATTTAAAAGAATTTAATTGAGAACAAATTAAACAAACTTTCTGAGATTTGTTTATCCAAATTACAACTATTCCGGCTCATATTAGTGGTGGTAAAGAAATTGATTTAACCCAAGAAACACTTTGACTTTTAATGGCAAACATTGCTTTTTGATTCTTAACAGCGATTATGGTGTGATTTATTCTAATGCTACTTTGAAAAACCATATCAGTATTTAGATAGAAACAAAAGTAATGTCAAGAAGTTACATTGTAATGCATTCACAAAGAAATTCAAAATTAATTAGTAAAAAATACAGTCGTGTTAAGGTTAATCGTGGTTTTAATAAATTTAAGAAAAACTTTGAATATAAATGATGAATGTTTTAAAAAGAAAGGGGGTGATTATATGATTGGAACTTTCTTAACAGAAGCACCAGCAGTAACAAAGATAACAGCTAGTGACGCGATGACTAAATTATGAAATGCGATTATAACAGCGTTTACTAAAATGTGGGAAATTATTGCTGTTAATATGCCACAAGTCGGTAATTTCTTTGCTGACTACTGAATATTCATTTTTCCATTTATTTTGGCAATATTCTTTATTTGCTTTAAAATGTTTGAAAAATTACTTGGAGCTGTACGCTAACAAAAAAATAAAGTGAGGTGCAAGATGAAATTTTGCAAATGAATAATAGAAAAAAATAACCATTTTATTGAATTGAATCGCACCTCATTTTTAATTTTATGACATTGAGGAGCAATTTGATATATTTACAACGGTTATTTTAAAAACATTGTAAGTTATTTATTTTTAGCAGGTTGTATTTTAATTTTTCTTTTTAAAATCAGTAATTTAACACAAATTAACAAAGTTATTAATTTCTTAAAAAATTCACCATTAAATATTGTTATTGGTTCATTAGGAACTGGAAAAACCGCCTTTCTAGTATACGCATCAAAATTATTAAAAAAGAAGAAATATCATATCGCATCAACATTTCCATTACTAGAAACCCAAAAATTAAGTTTAGGACATATGAGATTATTAGATTTTGATTATCCGGTATTGCCAGACAAAACCTTACTTTTATGAGATGAAACCAACTTATTTTTAGAAGGAACTGATTGAGAAAAAAATAATACCAAAAACGAAGAAACCGGTATTCAAGAATATTTCGCTCTGGCACGCCATTTCGGTCATATTGTGCTAGCTAGCGGTCAAAGAGATAAACATATTTGAGTTAAAGTTCGTGATATTGCCAATAATGTGATTGTGGGCATTCGTAAAAAACCCGTTAATATTTTTCGCCCCTACTTAAAAGTCATCTATGGCACCTTTACTAGTATTGAAGAATATGAACGCTGACGAAACACTTTAATTGATGCTAAAAATAGTAAAAAGGGTCGTCGCATTAAATACCGTGATATTCCTGAACTTGATATTTATTTTTTTAAACTAAAAATTCCTCTACCAATATTAAACACTTACAATTCTTTTTACCTAGCGTTTTTAAGAGATTACTTAAATTCAAAAGTAAATCCTGACTATGAAGATAAATACTATACTGACACCGCAATTGATTTAGAAGACTTAGAATACTTAAAAATGGATAAATTCAGCAAATTTTTAAGAAAAATGAAAGAAAAGGAATAATAAAAAATGGAAAATCTCGCAAAAATGGCCGACTTTCTCGCTCAAATGCTTTATAAAGTTTTTGACTTAATTTGAAGTTTAGAAGTGCCGGGAACGAATATTCAACTGATATTTCCTTTATTCTTAACACTGGCTGTAGAGTTTCTTATGGCAATCATTCTTGGATTTGGCAGTCAACAAATTAATTTAGAAAAACAACGCCAATATGCTGTTAAAAATAAGGGGCGTTTAAGTGCATGAGGAAAAGCTAAAAAACAAATAAAACCAATAAAAACAAAACAAGGTAACTAAAAATGTTTAAACTAATTATTATTTTTATCTTAATAACTGTTCTTGGATTGTTGGCTGGTAGTCATTTTGAAACTTTAACGAACTATATTAGCGAGGGACTTGCCAATTTCCAAAAGTTTATTACTAGCAATTTAACAATTTTAGAACTATTTAAACCAATGGCTCGGACATTTTCGCAACACCCAATTTTTACCATTCTTGGTGTCACTTGTGTACTTATTGCTTTATTTATTGTGATTAAAGGACGATAAAAATATGAAAGGAAAATTAAAATGAAGAAACTTTTAGGAAAGTTATTTAAAAAAGATAATTCAAAAGAAAAAATGCCATTAAAATTAAGAATTAAAAATTCTTTTAAAAAGCAGTGGTTAAAAATAGTATTAAGTATCATTTTCATCTTTATAAGTTTATTAATTTGTGCATTAACAGTAATCGATACTAAATGAATAACTGGAACAAGTGACGAATTTAATGATTTTATGAATAAAGAAATGGTTGATTTTTTTGGTAAGTTCAATAGTGTTATTATGCTCGCCGGAATATTTGTTTTTTGATGAGGCGGAGCAATATATTTTGCAATTAAATTTGAAAAATTAATCCGCTTTACTATTCAAAAAATTAAAGCAAAAAAAGCCTTGAAAAATGAAATCAAACAAACTAATTAATTCTTTTAAAAAATATTGATGGAGAATTTTGCCTTACATTTTTATGATTATTATCTTTTTCATTCCATTTTTAAAATTGGGAATTAATGATTTGAAATTATTATATGAAAAATTTGAAGCATTAATTTCACTTATGATACTAGGATATTTAGATATATGCATTACAATAGCGGTAATTATGAACTGTATCATTGAGTGACTTATTAAAAAATTAAAGCTAAAAGAATAATGAAAAATAAAATATTTTAAAAAGGAGTGATAAAAATGTTTATGAAAATATTTACCGTGCTAACTATTAGTTTCAATAACATTTTTACTATTCCACCAAACATTAACAACGAGAAAACGGCAGTGCAATTAGTTAGAAATAAAAGAAAAACTCAATAGACTTCTTGCATTACTTATTTATTAAACAAAATTCCTATAAAATATATTTAAAATAGAAATTATAAGGAATTTAAGATTATGAAATTTGATAAATTTAATTTTATTAATGATAAAGAATTATTACGATTAACTGGAATAAAGCAAAGTACTTTTAATAAAATGTTAAATATTTTAAAAGAAGCTGAGTTAAAAAAGTTTAAAAGAGGTGGTAAAAATAATAAATTATCATTAGAAAATAGATTATTGATGACTTTATCATATTGACGAGAATATCGTACTTATTTTCATCTTGGTAAAAGTTTTGATATTAGTGAAGCTAGTTGTTATCGAAATATCAAGTGAATTGAAGATATTTTAATCAAACATCCTGATTTTCAACAATTTGCTGGTAAAAAAGCATTAATAAATGATTATTTTAATGATAAAACAATTATTATTGATGCTACAGAAACACCCATTCAACGCCCAAAAAAAGACAAAAACAATCTTATTCAGGAAAAAAGAAAAAACACACTATTAAAACACAAGTAATTATTGAAAAAGAAAGCAAAATAATTATTGCAACAAATTTTTCTCTCGGTAAAAAGCATGATTTTTGTTTATTTAAAGAATCAAAAATCCCAATTTTAAAAAATACTAAATTAATAGTTGATAATGGTTATCAAGGAATACAAAAAATTCATAGTAATGTTCTAATACCTAAGAAAAAAACAAAGAAAAACCCTTTAAATAAAGAACAAAAACATAATAATAAATTAATTTCAAAAATGAGAATTATTATTGAAAATATTTTTGCTATTCTTAAAAAATTTAAAATTATTACTGAAAAATATCGTAATCGTAGAAAACGATTTAGTTTAAGATTTAATTTAATTGCTTCAATTTATAATTTGCAATTATAGATAACATAAAATATTTATTTAAAATTGCCAAATTGTAAAGTTAAGTGCAACTAAATTATTTTTCTAACCAAATATTCGATTGGTGAAAGATAATTTAGTATTTTTCTTGGTCTTTGGTTTAAAGACAATATAAATTTATGAACTGCATTTTTAGTAGTATTTGAAAAATTAAATTTTTTAGGAAATTTTTCTCTAATTAAACCATTAGTATTTTCATTAGTACCTCTTTGTCAAGGCGAATACGCATTAGCAAAATAAATTTTCACATTTAAATTTTTTTCAAGTTGTTGTCAATTAGAAAATTCTTTACCCCTATCAAATGTTATAGTCTTAACAAGATTATTTGGAAGAATTGATAAATAATGGCTAATGTTTTCGTTAACAACTTTAGTAGTTCTATTTTCAACTAACATTGCTAAAGTAAATCTTGATGTTCTTTCAACTAAAGTTATTAAACATGATTTACTTTTACCTCGTGATGATACTACAGTATCACCTTCTCAATGACCAACAGTTATACGATTATTAACATTAATATTTCGTTCTTTAATTGATTTACCATTAAATTTACCGCGATTTTCTTGAGATTTTCGTTTCTTACCTTTTCTTCTTAAATTTTTATTAGTAACTTTTTCAAGTAATCCAGAATAAATTCAATTGTAAATTGTTTTAAAACTAATAATTCATTCTTTATGAAAATTTTTAATTCTGCCATAAATTTGTTCAGGCGATCAACCTAATAGTAATTTTTGTTGTACATATTTTACTAATTCTCTATTTTTAAACTTATGAAAATAAACATGTGATTGTTTTCTGTTTTCTGCTTTATTTTGTGCAATTAATGAAAAATAATGATTACTATCTTTATTTCTATTGACTTCTCGAATAATAGTACTAATACTTCGATTAAGATTTTTAGCTATTTCACTAATTTTTACTTTAAACTTCAATTGATTCTCAATATAAATTCTTTCATATATGCCAAGATGTTTGTAACCCATATAAAAACTCCTTGCTTTGTTTTTTCTAAAATAAACTTAGCATCATGAAATTTTTATATGAGATTTTTTGCAATTTTATTTACTTGCACTTACAAGTATAATTCAGCAAATAATAAAATAATTTTTTGTTGTGTCAAAATTTACACATTTAATAAAATCCATAAGTATTAACCTAATAAAAGTTAGAAATTACTATATAGTATTTTTTATTTACAAATAATTTGTAATTATTTTAATAAGTAATGCAAGAAGTCTAATATTTCAATCAGTGGCTCACGGTTACCAGGGGTACTTATAAGTCCGCCCATATTGATGGTTCTTAACGGATCAAGATGCTTTTCATCAATAAGTTCCTGTAACATTTTTTGAATATTATCAGAATAATTTTCATCTAAATTAATTTCTTTTTCAATAATATCAGTTTGGCTATCTGTATTTTTTGAAGATTGGGATTGTTGTTCATCTTGTGTTTTTGGAGTAGTTGATATGTCTTCGTTGTTTTGTCTTTTATTTCTAATTAATTTTTCTAAATTATTTGTTTGTGAATAATTAAGCTCACTATTTAATAATTTATTTTTTGTTCTTTGTTTTCGATTAGGGGCAACTGCAATGACGGTTGATAGTGCATTACCAGTTATTAAAATTGTTCCTAACAATCCTAAAAGTTTTTTCATATTTAATCAAATCCTTTTCGTGAATTTTTGCTAACTAATAAATTTTTATAGTATCGTCCCCCTTAAATTTATAAAATTTAATTAACACAAATTAATTATAAATCATCAAATAAGAATTTTTATCATTTTTTCAGTTTATTGAATACTAAAATTTGTTAAAGTTACTATCAAGAAAGGTAATTTATTATGTTAAAAATTATTAATAATGTAAAAGCCTCAGAAAACAAGCATTGATTTAGTTTATTTACAACCCATAAAAATATGTACACTAACAAATGCGAACAATTAGCTAATGAATATGAAAAATTAGATGAATACTTATATAAATATCATTATCGGTTAAAACAAGGTTATAAAGTAGTTCATTTTGCAAGAAGAACAATTATTACAATTTTTGGTGAAGTTGTTTTTAAACGACGCCGATATAAATATTGAAATCAAAAATTAGGGAAATTTGAATATGTGTGTTTACTAGATAAAGAAATTGGTTTATTGCCTAAACAACGCATTTATTTTGATGTTCAATTTAAAGTTTTAAGTCTTTTGGATGATGGTAAAAGGTATCGCGATGTTTTAGATGCTCTAAATCATTGTTATATTTCAAAAGGTAGTATTTCAAATATTTTAAATAAATATGATATTGCCGAATATTTTCAACTAGCAGAAAAAGAAACTAAAACTAGAATTGATGTCAAAAATAAGGACTTATATATTCAACTAGATGAGACATTTTTAGCAACATTAGATCAGAAAGTTAAACAAGACCAAAGAATTCGTTTAGTTACTTTTCATACAGGACATAAAGAAAAAAATTACAAAAATGCTCGTAGAGAGTTAGAAAATAAACGAGGTCATTTTCTAATGTTAAAAGTTGGTAAACGAATAAATACGATGGGTTATCGTGATTTATTAATTAGAGAATTACAAAAACATTATGTGAATATTAATTATGACAAAATAATTTTTTGTGGTGATGGTGCTACTTGAATTAGAGAAATTGCTAATAGTTTTGGTAATGTTAGATACATTTTAGATAGTTATCATGCTATTAAAAAATTAAAACAAACTGCATTTAATATTATTTTTGAAAATCGCAAAGTAACACTAAATAGTTGAATTAAATTATATAAGGATGGAAATCATCAAGATTTAGTAAAAAACATTCGTAATGTTGCTAAAAATGAATTAAATAAAGATATTAAAATAAATTTAAGAAAGGCGAGTAATTATTTCAGTAATAATAAGCAAGGTATTCATCATCAAAATTTAGAATGAAATATCGGTTGTAGCATTGAAAGTGATGTATCGCATTTAGTAAAACAACAATTAGGATATGGAGCAAAAATATATAATCATAAGAATTTAAATAACTTATTACATTTAAGAATGGCAAATTTAAACAAATTAAATGTATTGCATTACATTAATGAAAATATTAATTCAGAAATAGAAATCAGAAAAGAAATATATAAAAATTCATTATGAAATAAATATAATAATAAAAATGATGATAGTTGAATTAATTATAAAGGTAATGCTGTAATAAATAAATATAATAGATTTAAGTAAGTAAAAATATTAGTTAAAATTTAATAAAATTAATAATTTTTTATTGTGTAAAAATTCAATAATATGATAAAATGAAAACGAATAAAATGACAATAACAAGAAAGGTATGGTTAGTTTAGTAATTAAATAATAGACTTCTTGCATTACTTATTAAAATAATTACAAATTATTTGTAAATAAAAAATACTATATAGTAATTTCTAACTTTTATTAGGTTAATACTTATGGATTTTATTAAATAGACTTCTTGCATAACCTATTAAAATAATAAAAATTTTAAATTTAACCACTTTAAAATAAACATTTTTCTAAAATCTAAAATAATTTTGATAACAATTAACTAGGTTATGCAAGAAGTCTAATGTGTAAATTTTGACACAACAAAAAATTATTTTATTATTTAAATTTAATTTTAAATAAATATTTTATGTTATCTATAATTGCAAATTATAAATTGAAGCAATTAAATTAAATCTTAAACTAAATCGTTTTCTACGATTACGATATTTTTCAGTAATAATTTTAAATTTTTTAAGAATAGCAAAAATATTTTCAATAATAATTCTCATTTTTGAAATTAATTTATTATTATGTTTTTGTTCTTTATTTAAAGGGTTTTTCTTTGTTTTTTTCTTAGGTATTAGAACATTACTATGAATTTTTTGTATTCCTTGATAACCATTATCAACTATTAATTTAGTATTTTTTAAAATTGGGATTTTTGATTCTTTAAATAAACAAAAATCATGCTTTTTACCGAGAGAAAAATTTGTTGCAATAATTATTTTGCTTTCTTTTTCAATAATTACTTGTGTTTTAATAGTGTGTTTTTTCTTTTTTCCTGAATAAGATTGTTTTTGTCTTTTTTTGGGCGTTGAATGGGTGTTTCTGTAGCATCAATAATAATTGTTTTATCATTAAAATAATCATTTATTAATGCTTTTTTACCAGCAAGTTGTTGAAAATCAGGATGTTTGATTAAAATATCTTCAATTCACTTGATATTTCGATAACAACTAGCTTCACTAATATCAAAACTTTTACCAAGATGAAAATAAGTACGATATTCTCGTCAATATGATAAAGTCATCAATAATCTATTTTCTAATGATAATTTATTATTTTTACCACCTCTTTTAAACTTTTTTAACTCAGCTTCTTTTAAAATATTTAACATTTTATTAAAAGTACTTTGCTTTATTCCAGTTAATCGTAATAATTCTTTATCATTAATAAAATTAAATTTATCAAATTTCATAATCTTAAATTCCTTATAATTTCTATTTTAAATATATTTTATAGGAATTTTGTTTAATAAATAAGTAATGCAAGAAGTCTAATATAATTAGCTGATTGTTTTACTTCTTCAAAGCAATACCTAAGAAAACTAAACGCGCCCTTTATAACTATTATAGTTGTAGTATTGGATAAAATAGTTTATAATAATTAGGTTGTTAAATAAAATACTGTACATTACAATTCCCTTGTTTTATAGGTGCCGATATGTGATGAATTGACAATAAAAAATGTCATAACACCATTTATTTATGCAACTATGATTCAAGGAGGAAAAAATATGAGTTTTAAAGAACTAAATTTAAAGGATAATAATATAAGTTTTAATGATTTAAATTTAAAGGATGATAATAACAATAATATAAGTTTTAATGACTTAAATTTAAATAATAACTTAAAGCGAGCAATTTCAAAGGCAGGTTATGTTAACCCTACTGAAATTCAAAAGAAAACAATTCCTTTAGTATTAAAAAATTATGATATTATTGGAAAAAGTCATACAGGAACAGGAAAAACTGCTGCTTTCGTATTACCAATCTTAAATAATTTAGATGTTAAACTACGAAGAGTACAAGCAATGATTGTTTGTCCAACAAGAGAGTTAGCATTACAAGTTTTAGATCAAGTAAGAAAATATGCTTTTTATTTAGAAGGAGTTAATGCGACAGCATTATTTGGTGGTTCTGATTTGCGAAGACAAATTTATAGTTTAAAAAATAGTAATATTGTTGTTGGAACACCCGGAAGAATTGTTGATCATATTCAACGCAGAACTTTAAGATTGAATGATATTCAAACTGTAGTTTTAGATGAAGCTGATGAAATATTAAAAATGGGATTCAAACAAGATATTGATAAAATATTTACTAGCATTACATCAAAGTATCAAACATTATTGTTTTCAGCAACAATGAATCGTGCTGTTTTAGAAGTTGCTAATAACTATCAAAATAGTCCGGTTCAAATAAGTATTAAAAGAAATGCTGATGAATTAAATAATATTAAACAATATTTTATTAATACAAGAAATACAAGTAAAGATAGAGCATTAGTGGATTTATTTTTGAAAATTCAACCAAATTTAAGTATTGTTTTTTCTAATACCAAAGCATATACTGAAAGAATTTCTAAAATATTATGAGAAAATGGTATTAAGTCAGCTGTTATTAATGGTGATAAGCGACAAAGTGAAAGAAATAAAGCAATGAATGCTTTTAGAACTAATAAAGTTCAAGTGTTAATTGCTACTGATGTAGCAGCACGGGGAATTGATGTTGATGGGATTGATTATATTTTTAATTATGATTTACCTCGTGAACAAGAAAGTTATGTGCATCGTATTGGAAGAACAGGACGAGCTGGCGAAACTGGAATTGCAATTACATTAGTAAATAATAAAAAAGAATTAATTGATATTAAAAGATTAGAACAAACTTTAAACATTAAGATTAATCCTTACAATATTTAATACTGAGTTTAAGTATGTTATAGAAGAACATCATTTTAATTAATGATGTTTTTTACTATAGACTTGGTACATAACCTTTAATTTTATCTACTATTTTGATAATATTATTTTCTAGATGAAGCACAAATATTAGATAAATATAAAGATGAAAGTGAATTTTATAGTTTGGTAGGTGCAAAATGTTATAAAAACTAAGTAAAATGCTTATAAAAACAACATTAAAATAATTTTTTATAACAAAAATCATACATAAGAAATATATACTTAATTTGCATATTGAAATAATTTATAGTAAATGATTATTTTTTCTTTTTTAAAAAATACTTAAGAAAACTAAACGCGACCAAATTAAATATTAAATTTGCAAAAATTATCAAGATTTATTAAAATTATTTGCAAAGTTAAATACTTTTTAATAAGTAAGGAGAAAAAAATGAAATTTTCAATTATTGTTGAACGATTAATAAAAAATTATCGGAATTTTAAACTTAATGATATATCATTTAAAGTTAGTAGTGGAAAGATGCATGCTATTATTGGCGCTAGTGGTAGTGGGAAAACAATTACGATTAAATCATTAGTTGGTGGTATTAATTATGATAAGGGTAAAATTTATATAAATGGTCAAAATGCTAAAAACTCATTAGCAAAACAAACTATTGGGTATGTTCCAGAGTTTACTAAATTTCCTCGTAATATTACAACTTATCGTTTTTTAAAATCACTAGCTAAAATGAATGGTTTAAAAAATAAACAGATTAAATGAAGATTACAATCATTAATGCAAGAATTTAATATTTGAGAATTTCGTAATAAAAATATGAATGCTTTTTCTAGCGGTATGAAAAAGAAAGTAATGTTAATTCAGGGAATTATTCATAATCCGGATATTTTAATTTTAGATGAACCTGAAGCAAATTTAGATACAACAACAAGAAAACAAATTTTAGGTTATTTAAGAACACTAGTCAATCAAGGTAAGACGGTCTTTTTTTCAACTCATTTATTAAATGAAGTCAAGGATGTTATTGATGAATGTTCAATTATTTATCTAGGTAATTTATTATATAGTGGTCCAATTAGTGGTTTTCAATTAACAAATTCATTTGTTATTGAATGTGAGGATAATGAAGCGATGGTGGCATTTTTTAAAGATAATGATGTTGACTATTTTGTTAGAGAAGCAAGTAATGACCTTTTCTTTAAATTAAAAAATTCGTTAGAAATTAATAAAATCTTTCTTTACGCGATTGAATATAATCTAATTATTTATCGAATTGAACCATATACGATTGATTTAGATTTCTTTTATAATACTTTAAATAGTGAAAAATTTAATTTGTAGGAAAGGAATAAAATATGAAATTTTTATCAAGAAATAGTTTTTTACCAATTTTTAATTTTGCTTTAAGAAAAATATTGGTTTCCTTGCTAACATTAGTAATTGAAATTATTGCTTCATTAAGTCTTATAATAGCAACAATAGTTCTTTTTATTCAGTCAGAAAATGATAATGATAGTTTTTTAGTAAATTTTCAATATATTATTTTAATATTTTTAAATTTATTATTATTTCTTTTTATTGTTTTAAATGTGGTTCGAATTATTAGTGAAGAAATAGCTGATGGAACATTTTTGTTATTAATATCTAAACCTTATTCACGATTTAAAATATTATTTTCTAAATATCTAAGTTTATTATTTGTAGTTTTTTTATTTATTGCGATTAATTTAGGAATAACTATTTTATTAGGTTATGTTATTAGTGCTATTAATAATAAACACACGCAATTTATTTTACTTTTAAATATGATGACAAAATTAATGCTTTTTTCATTATTTCTTAGTTTTGTTGTGTTATCAGGTTCAATATTAACAGCTTTAATATTTTCATCAAATATTGTTTTTTTAATATTAGTTGTTTTTAGCAGTATGTTTTTATTAGGCGGATTACCATATTCTTTAATTAAAGAAATTAGTAATAAACAAACAGTTAATATTGGTAACGATGCTTTTGATATTAATAGTATTAAAGAAATAATGTTATTTAATGATGCTATCAAAAAACCTGAAAATAAACAAACTAATATTAAAATTAAATACTCTAAATTAGTAACTGAGATTTTTGATTTTTATAATAAATATGAGTATGAACAACTTACAGCATCAAATTTAATGATGATTAATAATGAAAGAATAGCAATGTATAAAAAATTTGATTTATATACTGATGAAATTAAGACATTTACTGCTAACGGTATTATTAAACAATGAACAGGAGACCTTCTTACGAATTTAAAAGGTAAAGATGTTAACTTGCATATTCAATTCAAAACATACTTTAAAACATTAGAACAATTAGATGCTAGTAATGAATATCAACATGAACTAATACAACTTATTAATAATGATTTATCACCACAAGTTGTTGAACTAACTAAAGATAAAAAAGTTTCGTTAATGGAAATAGATATTAACGAAAATGCTCCAATTATTAGTAAAACATATATTGAAGTTAACGGCAAAAAAATATCTAATTGAAGTCCATTTACTGTTTTCAGAGAGAATTATAATTATGAATTTGATGAGGAGTTATCTGAAAAATATAATGATTTATTTAGTAATAAGGTATATTTTGCAATTCAAGAATTGGATAATAATATTTTAGTGAAAGTTCGTTATTTGAAATTATTAACTAATCAATCATTATCAATAAGTAAAAATTGGGATGCTTATCAATCATTAATGAAGACATATCGCATTATTAGTTTTGTTAATCTTTTTGAACATTGAAATCAAATGTGGACAACATTTTTAGGATTTAATGATTTCTTTTTTAATTCCACAGGTAATTCATATATTGATTTTGATAAACAAAAAAATTATTTAAATTCATATCGTGATTTTGAAATTATAACAAATGATGCAGGACATATTGAAGTTCAAAAGATTAATCACATTTTAAATTCAACGGCAATGGCAATTGGTTATGGAATATTAGCAATGCTATTAAATTTAGGTTCGGTTTTAGTTATTAAACGAAGGGATATTATTTAGATTTTCAATGGGTTTGCTTCATTTTATGTAATAAAATTTGTGTTATAATTAAAAATGAAATGCAGATGCGAGGATTTTAAATAATGAGATTATTTATTAGTTTAAAAGAATGAAATTGATATCATTGAATAATAACCGGGTTAATTTTATTGTTAATATTTACTCTTATAATATGACAAATATTATTATTTATTTTACATCAAAGAAAATTTTTAGAAGGTAAAATCATTAATTGTTTAGAAATAATTAAATTATTACCACTTCGTCAAAGACTATATCGGTTATCAGAAATTGCTAGTTATCATCACGAATTTGAAACAATTTTATCATATTGAATTTTTCTTTATGAAAGCAATAGTCAAGAATTATTAGCATTAATAAATGAATCATTAATAATTTTAAAACAAGATCAGCAAGATATTAATAAATTTAGTTTATATAAGTTAAAACAATTATTAGCAAAAATTAATAAGTTAAATAAAAAATCACGCGCCTTATTATTAGATTATGAAAATGCTCTTAAAATTGAATTAACCCAACGCGAACAAGCATCATTATATAAAAGTTTTTTTAATCAGTTAGTTAATAATGCTACTAAATTACAAATTCATGTGGCAATAAATCCTAAAAAATTAGATTATTTAATTAATGTTTTACAAAATATGTTATATAACTTTGAAATTGAACTAACTAAAGGAGTATTTTTGAAGTCATATCAAATTCTTGATAAGATTGCTATTGGTTTAATTTCATTTACAGAAATTTTAAATGCCAAATTGTAAAGTTAAGTGCAACTAAATTATTTTTCTAACCAAATATTCGATTGGTGAAAGATAATTTAGTATTTTTCTTGGTCTTTGGTTTAAAGACAATATAAATTTATGAACTGCATTTTTAGTAGTATTTGAAAAATTAAATTTTTTAGGAAATTTTTCTCTAATTAAACCATTAGTATTTTCATTAGTACCTCTTTGTCAAGGCGAATACGCATTAGCAAAATAAATTTTCACATTTAAATTTTTTTCAAGTTGTTGTCAATTAGAAAATTCTTTACCCCTATCAAATGTTATAGTCTTAACAAGATTATTTGGAAGAATTGATAAATAATGGCTAATGTTTTCGTTAACAACTTTAGTAGTTCTATTTTCAACTAACATTGCTAAAGTAAATCTTGATGTTCTTTCAACTAAAGTTATTAAACATGATTTACTTTTACCTCGTGATGATACTACAGTATCACCTTCTCAATGACCAACAGTTATACGATTATTAACATTAATATTTCGTTCTTTAATTGATTTACCATTAAATTTACCGCGATTTTCTTGAGATTTTCGTTTCTTACCTTTTCTTCTTAAATTTTTATTAGTAACTTTTTCAAGTAATCCAGAATAAATTCAATTGTAAATTGTTTTAAAACTAATAATTCATTCTTTATGAAAATTTTTAATTCTGCCATAAATTTGTTCAGGCGATCAACCTAATAGTAATTTTTGTTGTACATATTTTACTAATTCTCTATTTTTAAACTTATGAAAATAAACATGTGATTGTTTTCTGTTTTCTGCTTTATTTTGTGCAATTAATGAAAAATAATGATTACTATCTTTATTTCTATTGACTTCTCGAATAATAGTACTAATACTTCGATTAAGATTTTTAGCTATTTCACTAATTTTTACTTTAAACTTCAATTGATTCTCAATATAAATTCTTTCATATATGCCAAGATGTTTGTAACCCATATAAAAACTCCTTGCTTTGTTTTTTCTAAAATAAACTTAGCATCATGAAATTTTTATATGAGATTTTTTGCAATTTTATTTACTTGCACTTACAAGTATAATTCAGCATGCAACTATGATTCAAGGAGGAAAAAATATGAGTTTTAAAGAACTAAATTTAAAGGATAATAATATAAGTTTTAATGATTTAAATTTAAAGGATGATAATAACAATAATATAAGTTTTAATGATTTAAATTTAAAGGATGATAATAACAATAATATAAGTTTTAATGACTTAAATTTAAATAATAACTTAAAGCGAGCAATTTCAAAGGCAGGTTATGTTAACCCTACTGAAATTCAAAAGAAAACAATTCCTTTAGTATTAAAAAATTATGATATTATTGGAAAAAGTCATACAGGAACAGGAAAAACTGCTGCTTTCGTATTACCAATCTTAAATAATTTAGATGTTAAACTACGAAGAGTACAAGCAATGATTGTTTGTCCAACAAGAGAGTTAGCATTACAAGTTTTAGATCAAGTAAGAAAATATGCTTTTTATTTAGAAGGAGTTAATGCGACAGCATTATTTGGTGGTTCTGATTTGCGAAGACAAATTTATAGTTTAAAAAATAGTAATATTGTTGTTGGAACACCCGGAAGAATTGTTGATCATATTCAACGCAGAACTTTAAGATTGAATGATATTCAAACTGTAGTTTTAGATGAAGCTGATGAAATATTAAAAATGGGATTCAAACAAGATATTGATAAAATATTTACTAGCATTACATCAAAGTATCAAACATTATTGTTTTCAGCAACAATGAATCGTGCTGTTTTAGAAGTTGCTAATAACTATCAAAATAGTCCGGTTCAAATAAGTATTAAAAGAAATGCTGATGAATTAAATAATATTAAACAATATTTTATTAATACAAGAAATACAAGTAAAGATAGAGCATTAGTGGATTTATTTTTGAAAATTCAACCAAATTTAAGTATTGTTTTTTCTAATACCAAAGCATATACTGAAAGAATTTCTAAAATATTATGAGAAAATGGTATTAAGTCAGCTGTTATTAATGGTGATAAGCGACAAAGTGAAAGAAATAAAGCAATGAATGCTTTTAGAACTAATAAAGTTCAAGTGTTAATTGCTACTGATGTAGCAGCACGGGGAATTGATGTTGATGGGATTGATTATATTTTTAATTATGATTTACCTCGTGAACAAGAAAGTTATGTGCATCGTATTGGAAGAACAGGACGAGCTGGCGAAACTGGAATTGCAATTACATTAGTAAATAATAAAAAAGAATTAATTGATATTAAAAGATTAGAACAAACTTTAAACATTAAGATTAATCCTTACAATATTTAATACTGAGTTTAAGTATGTTATAGAAGAACATCATTTTAATTAATGATGTTTTTTACTATAGACTTGGTACATAACCTTTAATTTTATCTACTATTTTGATAATATTATTTTCTAGATGAAGCACAAATATTAGATAAATATAAAGATGAAAGTGAATTTTATAGTTTGGTAGGTGCAAAATGTTATAAAAACTAAGTAAAATGCTTATAAAAACAACATTAAAATAATTTTTTATAACAAAAATCATACATAAGAAATATATACTTAATTTGCATATTGAAATAATTTATAGTAAATGATTATTTTTTCTTTTTTAAAAAATACTTAAGAAAACTAAACGCGACCAAATTAAATATTAAATTTGCAAAAATTATCAAGATTTATTAAAATTATTTGCAAAGTTAAATACTTTTTAATAAGTAAGGAGAAAAAAATGAAATTTTCAATTATTGTTGAACGATTAATAAAAAATTATCGGAATTTTAAACTTAATGATATATCATTTAAAGTTAGTAGTGGAAAGATGCATGCTATTATTGGCGCTAGTGGTAGTGGGAAAACAATTACGATTAAATCATTAGTTGGTGGTATTAATTATGATAAGGGTAAAATTTATATAAATGGTCAAAATGCTAAAAACTCATTAGCAAAACAAACTATTGGGTATGTTCCAGAGTTTACTAAATTTCCTCGTAATATTACAACTTATCGTTTTTTAAAATCACTAGCTAAAATGAATGGTTTAAAAAATAAACAGATTAAATGAAGATTACAATCATTAATGCAAGAATTTAATATTTGAGAATTTCGTAATAAAAATATGAATGCTTTTTCTAGCGGTATGAAAAAGAAAGTAATGTTAATTCAGGGAATTATTCATAATCCGGATATTTTAATTTTAGATGAACCTGAAGCAAATTTAGATACAACAACAAGAAAACAAATTTTAGGTTATTTAAGAACACTAGTCAATCAAGGTAAGACGGTCTTTTTTTCAACTCATTTATTAAATGAAGTCAAGGATGTTATTGATGAATGTTCAATTATTTATCTAGGTAATTTATTATATAGTGGTCCAATTAGTGGTTTTCAATTAACAAATTCATTTGTTATTGAATGTGAGGATAATGAAGCGATGGTGGCATTTTTTAAAGATAATGATGTTGACTATTTTGTTAGAGAAGCAAGTAATGACCTTTTCTTTAAATTAAAAAATTCGTTAGAAATTAATAAAATCTTTCTTTACGCGATTGAATATAATCTAATTATTTATCGAATTGAACCATATACGATTGATTTAGATTTCTTTTATAATACTTTAAATAGTGAAAAATTTAATTTGTAGGAAAGGAATAAAATATGAAATTTTTATCAAGAAATAGTTTTTTACCAATTTTTAATTTTGCTTTAAGAAAAATATTGGTTTCCTTGCTAACATTAGTAATTGAAATTATTGCTTCATTAAGTCTTGTAATAGCAACAATAGTTCTTTTTATTCAGTCAGAAAATGATAATGATAGTTTTTTAGTAAATTTTCAATATATTATTTTAATATTTTTAAATTTATTATTATTTCTTTTTATTGTTTTAAATGTGGTTCGAATTATTAGTGAAGAAATAGCTGATGGAACATTTTTGTTATTAATATCTAAACCTTATTCACGATTTAAAATATTATTTTCTAAATATCTAAGTTTATTATTTGTAGTTTTTTTATTTATTGCGATTAATTTAGGAATAACTATTTTATTAGGTTATGTTATTAGTGCTATTAATAATAAACACACGCAATTTATTTTACTTTTAAATATGATGACAAAATTAATGCTTTTTTCATTATTTCTTAGTTTTGTTGTGTTATCAGGTTCAATATTAACAGCTTTAATATTTTCATCAAATATTGTTTTTTTAATATTAGTTGTTTTTAGCAGTATGTTTTTATTAGGCGGATTACCATATTCTTTAATTAAAGAAATTAGTAATAAACAAACAGTTAATATTGGTAACGATGCTTTTGATATTAATAGTATTAAAGAAATAATGTTATTTAATGATGCTATCAAAAAACCTGAAAATAAACAAACTAATATTAAAATTAAATACTCTAAATTAGTAACTGAGATTTTTGATTTTTATAATAAATATGAGTATGAACAACTTACAGCATCAAATTTAATGATGATTAATAATGAAAGAATAGCAATGTATAAAAAATTTGATTTATATACTGATGAAATTAAGACATTTACTGCTAACGGTATTATTAAACAATGAACAGGAGACCTTCTTACGAATTTAAAAGGTAAAGATGTTAACTTGCATATTCAATTCAAAACATACTTTAAAACATTAGAACAATTAGATGCTAGTAATGAATATCAACATGAACTAATACAACTTATTAATAATGATTTATCACCACAAGTTGTTGAACTAACTAAAGATAAAAAAGTTTCGTTAATGGAAATAGATATTAACGAAAATGCTCCAATTATTAGTAAAACATATATTGAAGTTAACGGCAAAAAAATATCTAATTGAAGTCCATTTACTGTTTTCAGAGAGAATTATAATTATGAATTTGATGAGGAGTTATCTGAAAAATATAATGATTTATTTAGTAATAAGGTATATTTTGCAATTCAAGAATTGGATAATAATATTTTAGTGAAAGTTCGTTATTTGAAATTATTAACTAATCAATCATTATCAATAAGTAAAAATTGGGATGCTTATCAATCATTAATGAAGACATATCGCATTATTAGTTTTGTTAATCTTTTTGAACATTGAAATCAAATGTGGACAACATTTTTAGGATTTAATGATTTCTTTTTTAATTCCACAGGTAATTCATATATTGATTTTGATAAACAAAAAAATTATTTAAATTCATATCGTGATTTTGAAATTATAACAAATGATGCAGGACATATTGAAGTTCAAAAGATTAATCACATTTTAAATTCAACGGCAATGGCAATTGGTTATGGAATATTAGCAATGCTATTAAATTTAGGTTCGGTTTTAGTTATTAAACGAAGGGATATTATTTAGATTTTCAATGGGTTTGTTTCATTTTATGTAATAAAATTTGTGTTATAATTAAAAATGAAATGCAGATGCGAGGATTTTAAATAATGAGATTATTTATTAGTTTAAAAGAATGAAATTGATATCATTGAATAATAACCGGGTTAATTTTATTGTTAATATTTACTCTTATAATATGACAAATATTATTATTTATTTTACATCAAAGAAAATTTTTAGAAGGTAAAATCATTAATTGTTTAGAAATAATTAAATTATTACCACTTCGTCAAAGACTATATCGGTTATCAGAAATTGCTAGTTATCATCACGAATTTGAAACAATTTTATCATATTGAATTTTTCTTTATGAAAGCAATAGTCAAGAATTATTAGCATTAATAAATGAATCATTAATAATTTTAAAACAAGATCAGCAAGATATTAATAAATTTAGTTTATATAAGTTAAAACAATTATTAGCAAAAATTAATAAGTTAAATAAAAAATCACGCGCCTTATTATTAGATTATGAAAATGCTCTTAAAATTGAATTAACCCAACGCGAACAAGCATCATTATATAAAAGTTTTTTTAATCAGTTAGTTAATAATGCTACTAAATTACAAATTCATGTGGCAATAAATCCTAAAAAATTAGATTATTTAATTAATGTTTTACAAAATATGTTATATAACTTTGAAATTGAACTAACTAAAGGAGTATTTTTGAAGTCATATCAAATTCTTGATAAGATTGCTATTGGTTTAATTTCATTTACAGAAATTTTAAATAAAATTCCGCAGTTATTAACGATTGTATATAAAGTTATTCCTAAGCAATTAAAACAAATGACTACTTTATATATGAATAAAGGAAATGATATTGTTCTTCAAGAGCAGTTTGCTAATTTATTTGATGATGTTAATCTTCAAGTTCAGCAAGTTAAAAAATTATTAGATAATTTACAATATAAAAAAGGACAAGTCAGAGTTGAAAAAATTCTGGTTTTGCTAGCTAATTTTAATTATCAAACGCAAAAAGAAAAAGAATTAAAAACAATTTTTTCAACTTACTATGACCCAATCATTAAAGTAGTTGAACTAATTGAAAATAGTTTTAAAAATTTAAAAAAAGAGTTAGTACAAATTGAAACCGTTTATTTATTTTTGCCAATGGAAAAAGAAATAATTAATAATAGTCAAAAATTAGTTAAGAATTTAAGTTCGCAAATGAATGAATTAATTGTGATTATGAATCAAACAAAAACTAATTCTTATCATCAATTAGTTAAACTGCAAGTAAAAATTTTAGAAAATGCTTTAAAAACTCAAGTTCATTTAGAACAAGTATATAAATTAATAACGCAAAAAACTGAAGAAGAAAAACAATTAAAACAGTTGCTTTCGCATTTAGGAATTCTATTAATGCAATTAAATGCTAAGTTAAATAAAATTACTTATCAAAAAATTGCATATACTTTCAAAGACCGGATTAGTGATGTTTATAACTCATTTTCGGAACTTAAGGAATTAATTAGTATTAGTGATGATTTACAAGAACAAAAGCGATTATTACGCAAGTTATATTTATTAAAAGATAATATTTATAAATTGCATAGTAAAATCAAAAATATTGCTATCATTGATCAATTAATTCAACGAGCAATTGTATATGGTTATAAATTTTGTACTATTGATGATAGTGTTAACAATAAAATTAAAAGTGCACAATTAATTTATAACAATGCTAATTATGAAGATGCATTACAGTTAGTATTACAAGCATTAGAATATTCGCATGAGCATCGTTTATATAAAAGATTGCAAAAAGGATAATAGATAGAGAGTAGGAATAATTAAAAATGAATGATACTATTTTAATTCGTTATGGTGAATTATCAACTAAAGGTAAGAATTGTTATTTATTTATTAACCAGTTAGAAAAAAATTTAAAAGTTAAGTTAATAGCATTTAAACATTTAAATATTGTCACAACACATAGTCGGATGTTGATTTATTTAAATGAACATCAAACTAATCCTGTTGAAATTGAACAAATTACTAATATTATTAGAAATACTTTTGGAATTACTTCATTTTCTTTTGCTAAACAAGTTATTAAAGATTTAAATGTTATTCAGAAGGAAATTTTGACATTGATTAGTAATTTAGAATTTAAATCATTTAAATTGGATATTAATCGTATTGATAAAAAATTTTATTGTAATTCTTTAGAAATAATTAATGTTATTGCTGGATTAATTTTAGATTATAAAAAAGATTGTCAAGTTGATTTAACAAATCCACAATTAACGATATATTTAGAAATTCAAATTGATAATGCTTTTGTTATGTTAAATAAAATTACCGGATTAAAAGGTTATCCTGTTGGTATTGCTGGAAAAGTATTATTACTTATGAGTGGTGGCATTGATTCACCAGTTAGTGCTTATTTATTAATGAAACGAGGATTGGAAGTTCATTATTTACATTTTATAACCCCTCCATATACTAAAGATGAATCATTACAAAAAGTTATTAATTTAGTTAAAACCTTAGGAGTTTATGGCGGTAATGTTGTTTCAAAATTATATATATGTAATTTTAGTAGTTTACAACAAGAGTTAAAACATATTCCTTTATCATCGTATCAGATTACAATTATGCGTCGAATGTTTATGCGCATTGCTAATCATTTAGCAAGAAAATTGCGTATTAAAATTTTAGCAACTGGTGATTCTTTAGGACAAGTAGCATCACAAACAATTGAAAGTTTATCAGTTATTGCTGATGCTAGTGATATGGTAATTTTGCGACCATTAATTACTTATGATAAAAATGAAATTATTAATATTGCTAAAAATATTAATACTTATGAAACATCAATTATTCCTTTTAAGGATTGTTGTTCATTATTTGTTCCTCAAGACCCAGTAATTAAACCAATAATTGGTATTGTTAAGAAACAAGAGCAAAGCATTTTGTGAGAAGAAATTTTAGCATTAACAGTTGAAAATAATATTACAAAACAAGAGATTAATTTTCTTGAAAAAAAGTAGGTGAAAATAATTATTAATTTAAATGTTCATAGTGAGTATTCACTATTAAGTTCACCGTTAAAATTAAAAGATTATTTTAAGTTTGCAATTAAAAATAATCTTTTAATTTTAGCATTGACTGATAAGAATACAATGTTTGGGGCGATGCGATTTTATGAACAATGTCAAAAATATAATATTAAACCAATTATTGGTATTGATATTGATGTGTTAGATATTGCTCATAATCTGAAATTAGAATTAATTGTTATTGCTAAAAATCAGCAAGGTTATGAACAACTTTGTCTTATTTCTTCAATAATTGCTATTTCTAATAATTCAACAATTAGTTGTGAGCAATTATTAGAACATCTAAATGAAATTATTGTTATTTTTAAACCACAAAATGCTTTAGCAATGTCTTTAACAATGCAATCGGAATATTTAACAAGAATTCAAAAAAAGGCTCTCACATATATGGGAATTAATCAGAATAATGTTAGTAATATTCAATATTGAATTGATAAGCATCAATTAGTTGTTCCTTGTAATTTAGTGAAATATTTACAACCTGATGATAAACAAACATTACAGTTAATTGAGGCTATTAAGGAACAAAAATCGTTAGCAGAAACTAATGTTAATGATTTTAGTGATTATCATTATTTATTATCATTTGATAATGGATATGAACAAATATTAATAACTAATTTGCAACAGTTAATTAATAATGTTAATTTACACTTACAACTTAATATTAAGGAAAATATGTTACAGTATCCGACACCGATTGGTGTTAATAGCAATGAATATTTGCAAAACTTATGTTTACAACGATTACAAAATAATAAGGAAATTAATAATAATCAGCGTTATCAACAACGATTATCTTATGAATTATCAATTATTTGTGAAATGGGTTTTGCTAATTATTTTCTTATTGTTTATGATTATGTTAAATATGCTCGTGAGCAAAATATTATGGTTGGTCCGGGAAGAGGTTCTGTTGCTGGGAGTTTAGTAGCATTTTTATTACAAATTTCTACTGTTGACCCAATAAAATATGATTTAATTTTTGAAAGGTTTTTAAATCCGCAACGAATATCAATGCCAGATATTGATATTGATTTTCAAGATGATCGTCGCGAAGAAGTAATAAAATATTTAGTTGGAAAATATGGTAAAAATAATGTTGCCCAAATTATTACTTTTCAAACAATTACTTGTAAAATTGCCCTTAAAGATACAGGAAGAGTATTAAATATTCCTTTAGATATTATTGATAAAATCAGTAAAGCGGTACCATTAGATTTAAATTTAGATTTATCATTAGCTGTTAGTAAAATTGAAATTTTACAAGTGTATATGACACAATATCCGCAGTTATTTTTATTAGCAAAAAAAATTATTGGTTTACCTCGACAATTTGGAACGCATGCTGCTGGTGTTGTTTTATCACAATTACCAATAATGCAAATTGTTCCAATTCAAAAAGGTTATAATAATATCTATTTAACGCAATATTCAATGAATCATTTAGAATCATTAGGGTTATTAAAAATGGATCTTTTAGGTTTAAGAAATTTAACAATTTTAAAACAAATTCTTGATATGATTAATAAAGATTTATCAATGATGATTAGTTTAGATAAAATATCTTTAAATGATGGTAAAACATATCAATTATTAAGTGAAGGATATACAGCTGGTATTTTTCAGTTAGAGTCTAAAGGAATGCAACAAATTTTAGTGACCATGCAACCCAAAACTTTAGAAGATATTGTTGTTACTAGTTCATTATTTCGCCCTGGTCCGCAAGAATATATTAAGACATATATTAAAAGAAGGTTAAAACAAGAAGCGGTTTGCTATTTACATCCTGATTTAGAACCAATATTAAAAACAACTTATGGAATTATTGTTTATCAAGAACAAATTATTTTAATTGCGCAAAAAATTGCTAATTTTTCATTAGCAAAAGCTGATATTTTAAGAAGAGCAATTAGTAAAAAAAATCAAAACGAGATGACCTTATTAAGTAAAGAATTTATTGCTTCTGGTGTTGCTAATGGTTATGATGAAAAAACTGTTAAGCAAATTTATGATGATATTAATCAGTTTGCTAGTTATGGTTTTAATCGAAGTCATGCGGTATCATATTCATTACTAGGTTATTGAATGGCTTATTTGAAAGCCAATTATGCATTACAATTTATGTGTGCATTATTAACTAGTGTTGTTGCTAGTGCTAATAAAATTGAACAATATCTTAAAGAATGTCAAAGGTATCATCTAAAAATATTGCCACCGTCAGTTAATTATTCAGCAGAAAATTTTATTATTGAAAATAATATGCTTAGAGTGCCATTAACGATAATTAAACAAGTGGGAATGGCAATGTATGAAGCAATATGTGTTGAAAGAGAAACTAATGGACAATATACTGATTATTTCTCGTTTGTGGCGAGAATGGTGCTTAAAGGCTTAAATACACTCGTATTAGAAGCATTAATTGCTGCTGGAGCTTTAGATGAATTTAAATTCTCACGAAAAACCATGAAATTAAATATGACACTAGCTTTTCGTTATGCACAATTAATTCAGGTATCAACTAATGATAATATTACCCTAAATTATGATTTGGTAGCGATGCCTAATTTAAAACAAGAACCAGATAATTTATTAGAAAAAGCTCAAGATGAATTAAAATATTTCGGTTTCTATTTACAAACCCATCCTTTATTGTTAATTAAAAAGCAATTACAATTAGAGAAAGAAATTATTAAATTACAAAATTTAGATAAATTGATTAATTGAAAGGTTAAAGTATTAGTTCTTATTAATCGTGTTAAACAAATTAAAACTAAAGATGGCCAGTATATGTGTTTTTTAACAGTAAGTGATGATTATGGAACAAGTAATGTGACAGTTTTTAGTAACATATATGCTCAATACCAAGAACAACTTAAAGAAAATAATATTGTTTTAATTAATGCTACTGTTGAAAAGTATAATGATAAAATTCATTTAGTTTTACGAACTTTAAAAGTAATAAGTATTTAAGGAAAAAATCTTATCTAATTTAGATAAGATTTTTTTATTCATCACTAGACTTCTTGCATTACTTATTAAAATAATTACAAATTATTTGTAAATAAAAAATACTATATAGTAATTTCTAACTTTTATTAGGTTAATACTTATGGATTTTATTAAATGTGTAAATTTTGACACAACAAAAAATTATTTTATTATTTAAATTTAATTTTAAATAAATATTTTATGTTATCTATAATTGCAAATTATAAATTGAAGCAATTAAATTAAATCTTAAACTAAATCGTTTTCTACGATTACGATATTTTTCAGTAATAATTTTAAATTTTTTAAGAATAGCAAAAATATTTTCAATAATAATTCTCATTTTTGAAATTAATTTATTATTATGTTTTTGTTCTTTATTTAAAGGGTTTTTCTTTGTTTTTTTCTTAGGTATTAGAACATTACTATGAATTTTTTGTATTCCTTGATAACCATTATCAACTATTAATTTAGTATTTTTTAAAATTGGGATTTTTGATTCTTTAAATAAACAAAAATCATGCTTTTTACCGAGAGAAAAATTTGTTGCAATAATTATTTTGCTTTCTTTTTCAATAATTACTTGTGTTTTAATAGTGTGTTTTTTCTTTTTTCCTGAATAAGATTGTTTTTGTCTTTTTTGGGCGTTGAATGGGTGTTTCTGTAGCATCAATAATAATTGTTTTATCATTAAAATAATCATTTATTAATGCTTTTTTACCAGCAAGTTGTTGAAAATCAGGATGTTTGATTAAAATATCTTCAATTCACTTGATATTTCGATAACAACTAGCTTCACTAATATCAAAACTTTTACCAAGATGAAAATAAGTACGATATTCTCGTCAATATGATAAAGTCATCAATAATCTATTTTCTAATGATAATTTATTATTTTTACCACCTCTTTTAAACTTTTTTAACTCAGCTTCTTTTAAAATATTTAACATTTTATTAAAAGTACTTTGCTTTATTCCAGTTAATCGTAATAATTCTTTATCATTAATAAAATTAAATTTATCAAATTTCATAATCTTAAATTCCTTATAATTTCTATTTTAAATATATTTTATAGGAATTTTGTTTAATAAATAAGTAATGCAAGAAGTCTACTGTTTTTTATTAATTCCAGAACATTAAGTTTTTTTAAATGATAAGTAGTCATAATATATGTTGATGAATAAATAACTGTAATAATAGCAAAACTAACTAAAATTACTCATCAAACTAAGGAGAACGGAATTATTAAATTAAAGAAATTTTGTAAGATATAAATAAAGATGGTCGCTGTTGTTCAAACTAATAGCACACCGCCAATAAATCCAATTAATACTGAAGGAAGAAACATTGTCAGAATTAAGTTATTAGACTTCTTGCATTACTTATTAAAATAATTACAAATTATTTGTAAATAAAAAATACTATATAGTAATTTCTAACTTTTATTAGGTTAATACTTATGGATTTTATTAAATGTGTAAATTTTGACACAACAAAAAATTATTTTATTATTTAAATTTAATTTTAAATAAATATTTTATGTTATCTATAATTGCAAATTATAAATTGAAGCAATTAAATTAAATCTTAAACTAAATCGTTTTCTACGATTACGATATTTTTCAGTAATAATTTTAAATTTTTTAAGAATAGCAAAAATATTTTCAATAATAATTCTCATTTTTGAAATTAATTTATTATTATGTTTTTGTTCTTTATTTAAAGGGTTTTTCTTTGTTTTTTTCTTAGGTATTAGAACATTACTATGAATTTTTTGTATTCCTTGATAACCATTATCAACTATTAATTTAGTATTTTTTAAAATTGGGATTTTTGATTCTTTAAATAAACAAAAATCATGCTTTTTGCCGAGAGAAAAATTTGTTGCAATAATTATTTTGCTTTCTTTTTCAATAATTACTTGTGTTTTAATAGTGTGTTTTTTCTTTTTTCCTGAATAAGATTGTTTTTGTCTTTTTTGGGCGTTGAATGGGTGTTTCTGTAGCATCAATAATAATTGTTTTATCATTAAAATAATCATTTATTAATGCTTTTTTACCAGCAAGTTGTTGAAAATCAGGATGTTTGATTAAAATATCTTCAATTCACTTGATATTTCGATAACAACTAGCTTCACTAATATCAAAACTTTTACCAAGATGAAAATAAGTACGATATTCTCGTCAATATGATAAAGTCATCAATAATCTATTTTCTAATGATAATTTATTATTTTTACCACCTCTTTTAAACTTTTTTAACTCAGCTTCTTTTAAAATATTTAACATTTTATTAAAAGTACTTTGCTTTATTCCAGTTAATCGTAATAATTCTTTATCATTAATAAAATTAAATTTATCAAATTTCATAATCTTAAATTCCTTATAATTTCTATTTTAAATATATTTTATAGGAATTTTGTTTAATAAATAAGTAATGCAAGAAGTCTATTAATTGTTCGATATTTGTAACCTTGAATTTGCAATATTGCCATCATTTTTGAAAATTGATCTAATAGACTTGGTACATAACTATAACATTTTGCACCTATCAAACTATAAAATTCACTTTCATCTTTATATTTATCTAATATTTGTGCTTCATCTAGAAAATAATATTATCAAAATAGTAGATAAAATTGAGGGTTATGTACCAAGTCTATTGAAATAATTTATAGTAAATGATTATTTTTTCTTTTTTAAAAAATACCTAAAAAAACTAAACGCGACCTATTCTTAAATAAATATTGCTAAAAAATGATAAAAAATGTAAAATAAATAATAATATTTAGATAAATATATTTATTTAGGGAGGATAAAAATGGCAAAAATTTTAAAGTTGTTAAGCAACATAACAATTATTGCTATCGCTGGTAGTACAGTAGAACTTGCAGAAGTGGATATTATATTTAATTATTGTTTATTAATAAAAGGAAGCATTGGTAAAGTTTTATTAAAAATAAGTAGTAATTTAGTTAAAATTATTTGTACTAAAAAACAAGCAGAAAAATCTAACAAATTAATTTTAAATAAAATAATTGCAACAATGAATTTGTTGTTCTCAACAACAAAAAGCAGTTGTCAACAAATATTACTTACTTACCAACCAGAATCAATAACAGTAGAGGAAGAAAATGATGCAAGCAATAAACTAAAAAATGAAACAAAGATTAAAGATTAATATAAATAAAAATTATTAGTATTTTATGGATAATAAATAAATTCATTTTTTTAGATAGAATAATTAATTAGAGTTTTTTGTTATTAATAAATTAAATAGTAACTAAAATTAAGTTATGGTTTTTCATTTAATAATTTTAGTTGAAGTATATTACTATAGGGAGTTTAAATAGATGCGAATTATATTATCAGGAGTAGTGGGAGCTGGGAAGTCAACTATTAGTGAAGAATTATCAAAAAGATATGCGGATTATTTATTAATGAATGAGCCAGTAAAGGAAAATCCATATTTAGATGAATATTATCGTAATCCGCAACAAATAGCTTTTAAAATGCAAGTATATATGTTAATGGCACGAAGTCAACAATTAAAGTTAACTAAGGGTAAAACAAATGTAATTTTTGATCGTAGTGTGATGGAAGATGTTATTTTTGTTGAAGTGTTAAAAGAATTACAACTTATTAATGTTACTGATTATCAGGTTTATTGTGACTTTTATCATAATGTGGTTTTAGATAGCATTTATTTAGATAATTTAATTACTCCGGACTTAATTGTTTTTTTACGCGTGTCTTCATCAACAGCAATTCAACGCATAAAAGTTCGTGCCCGAGCTAGTGAATTATTAATTGATGAAAATTATTGAGTTTTATTAAATGAGAAGTATGAACAATGATATGAAAAACATAAAACTAAGTTTAATTTTTTAGTTATTGAAAGTGATAATAAGTCAATTGATGAAATAACTAATATTATTATTGATAAATTAAAATAAAAAATAAATCGCTAAGTAGAAGATAAAATATTTATTACCTTCTACTTTTTGTTGTTTTAGGTTAGTGTTATAATTTATTGTGAAATGATTATCTAATGATTGTTTAGTTGTATATTATAAATTCATTTAGGGAGTATTTTAATGTCGGCAATGAATGTGATATTATTGTTTTTAGTTGTTAGACATTTTTATGTCCAATAAACTAGATTTTGGATATTTATTTGAAGTTAGTAAGAAATTTTTTTTACTAAAAAATAAAGGAGAATTATAGATGCGTGATTGAAAAAGTACTTTGTTAATGCCACAAACTATGTTTGAAATGCGAGCTAATTTAAAAGATAAAGAATTGTATTATCAACAAAAGTGGCAAAAAGAACAATTATGGTCACAGATTTTATTAAAAAATGAATTTGGTAAAAAGTTTATTTTACATGATGGGCCACCTTATGCTAATGGTAGTATTCATGTTGGTCATGCTTTGAATAAAATTTTAAAAGATATTATTGTGCGAAATCGTAGTTTTAATGGTTATTATGCGCCATTACTATTTGGTTGGGATACACATGGACTGCCAGTTGAAACAGCAGTTACTAAGTTAAATATTGAGTGAAAAAAATCAGATCCAGTTTTATTTCGTAATAAGTGTTATGAATATGCTCAAGAGCAAATAACAATTCAAAAGCAACAATTTGCCCACTTGGGGTTATTAAATATTCCTAATGATGAATATATTACTTGTGTTCCTACATATGAAGGTTATCAGATTGATTTTTTAATAATGATGATTGAACAAAAGCTTATTTATCGGGGATTAAAACCCGTATATTGGTCACCAAGTAGTCAAACAGCGTTAGCTGAAGCAGAAGTAGAATATATGGAAAAGACATCACCAAGTATTTTTGTTGCTTGTGATTTGAAAGCTGGTAATGGTATTTTAGATAATGATGTGCGATTAGTAGTATGAACGACAACACCGTGAACATTAACTAGTAATCAATTTATTGCTGTTGGTAAAGATATTGAATATGTTGTTATTAACTCAAACCAAGGTAAATTAGTCGTTGCTAAGGAATTATTAGCAAAAGTTAGTGAACAATGTCAGTTATTAGATGTTAAAGTTGTTAAACAATTAATTGGTGCTAATTTAGTTGGTATTACTTATTTTCATCCGTTATATAGCAATATTATTAATAAAGTAGTTTTAGGACATCATATTACTTTAACTGAGGGAACAGCATTAGTTCATACTGCTTGTGGTTTTGGAGTTGATGATTTTATTATTGGTCAACAAAATAATACAACGCCAATTGTTAGTGTTGATAATGCTGGTTATTTTACTGATGTAATTAATGATAAACAATTACAAGGTAAATTTTATGAAGATACTAATAAAATTATTACTACAAGATTAAAAGCTGACAATAAATTATTAGCTTTATCTTTTATTAAACATTCTTATCCTCATGATTGAAGAACTAAAAAGCCAATTATTTATCGAGCAACTGAACAATGGTTTGTTGCTATTAGTGCTATTAAATCACAATTATTGGAACAAATTAATCAAGTTAAATATTTACCAGTTTGAGGCCAAGAAAGAATGCGTCAGATGATTGCGCATCGTGATGATTGATGTATTTCGCGTCAAAGATTATGGGGAGTGCCGATTACTATTTTATATGGTGAAGATAATAAACCGATTTATGATGTTGTATTAATTAAACATTTTCGTGATTTAATTGCTCAATATGGAACAGCAATTTGATGAAGTTGACCATTAGATAAGTTATTGCCAAAAAATTATGCTCATCATCAAGCCCCTAATGGTAAGTTTCGCAAAGAAACTGATATTATGGATGTTTGATTTGATAGTGGAATTTCGCATTGAAATTTGTGACAACAAAAGCATTGAAAATATCCTGTGGATCTTTATTTAGAAGGTAGTGACCAGTTTCGAGGATGATTCAATTCTTCATTAACAACAGGTGTTATTAGTCCGTTAAAACGAGTTCCTTATGAACAAGTAATTATTCATGGATTTATTAATGATGAAAAAGGGAAAAAAATGTCAAAATCATTAGGTAATGTTGTTGATCCTTTGGAAGTATGTACTACTTATGGTAGTGATATTTTGCGATTATGAGTTTCATCGGTTGATTACACTGATGAAATGAAAATAGGTAATGATATTTTAAAACAAGTTAGTGAGAACTATCGTAAAATTCGTAATACAATGCGTTTTATGTTAGGAAATTTATTTGATTTTAAATTAGAACATATTGTTAAGGAGTATGAAATAGTTGACCAGTATTTATTAGTTAAAACTCAAGAATATCATCATGCAACACAAGTAGCATATAATAATTATGATTTTAATGAAGTATATGTGTTAACAAACAATTTTATTGTTAATAGTCTTTCAGCATTTTATCTTGATTTTACTAAAGATATCTTATATATTGAAGAAGCAAATAGTATGCGTCGAAAACAAGTACAAACAACAATTTATTATATTTTACAAACAATATTATTTAATTTGGCACCAATTTTAGTTCATACTTGTGAAGAAGTTTATGAGCATTTACCGTTAGCAAATAAGTTATCTTCAATTCATTTAATGGATATGGTTGTATTGCCAACATTTGAAAATATTAGTGAAATTAAAAATATCGGATATAAACTTTTACAATTACGCGAAGATGTTAATAAGGCATTAGAATTGGCAAGAAATGAAAAGGTTATTGGTAAGTCCTTACAAGCTCAAGTTATTATGCAGTTAAATGATAATTATCAAGAGTTAGCAGCAATAAATAATTTAGGACAAATGTTTATTATTAGTGAGTTAATTGTTAGTAAAAATTTAAGTGTCGGTGTTCAATATCCAACGGCTAAAATTGCAGTAAAATTAAAACTTGGTGATAAGTGTGTTCGTTGTTGAATGATTGTGAGTGTTATGATTGATGAACTTTGTTCTCGTTGTCAAAAGGTTATTAGTAAATTAGAGGAAAATAAATAATGAATCGTCATTTAAAACAATGAAAAAATTCAGTTGAGGAATATTTCAGTAATTATACTTGAAATTTAAAGAAAAAATTATTATTGTTAGTAAGTATTTTTATTCTTATTTTAATTGATTTTATAATTAAAAATGTTGTTATTAATAATTTAAATGAAAATGAAATGGTTAATTTTTTACCAGGATTTATTCAAATTGAGTTAGTATATAATACAGGAGCTGCTTTTGGAATTGGTGCTGAAAATCCTGAATTAATGGTTGTTGTGCAAAGTATTATTATTTTGTTAATTTTAGTAGGATTTTTATTTGCACAAACAACAATGATGAATATTGGTTTGGCATTAATTGTTGCTGGTGCATTAAGTAATTTTGGTGATCGGTTTTCAAATCAAAATGTTGAATGGGGTGTTGTTGATTATTTTTCTTGACAATTATTTCCACCATATTCAATTTTTAATATTGCGGATATGTTTGTTGTTGGTGGAACAATTGTAATTATTTTTGCAATTATTTTAACACCAATAACTAGTTATTGAGAACAATAAGATGGAAAAGAAATTAGTTATTATTGTTGAAGAAGCACCAAGTATTAAAAGAATTGATAAGTATTTGCAATTAAAATTTTCTTCGGTTAAAGGTCTTTCTCTTAGTCAAATTCAAAAATTAATTACTAATGAAAAAGTTATTGTTAATAATCAAATTATTACTAATAACTATAATGTTAAGCAAGACGATGTGATTACAGTTAATTTTCAAGAAGAGAAATCTTGACAAGGCAAAAATCTTGATAAAAAAGATTTAGATATTGTTTATGAAGATGAGTATTTATTAGTAATAAATAAACCAAAAAATCTTGTTGTTCATCCCGGAGTTGGCAATTGAGATAATACACTAGTTAATATTTTATTAGCTAAAGATATTAAATTATCTGATAATGATGTCGCAAGACCAGGTATTGTGCATCGTTTAGATAAAAATACAACAGGATTACTTATTATTGCTAAATGTAATTCTGTTCATCAACAGTTAACTAATCAGTTACAAAATAAATCTTTAACTAGAAAGTATTTTGCTCTTGTTCGTGGTATTATTAACAAAGAGAGTGGTTTTATTGATGGCCCCATTGGTCGTGATCCTAAAAATCGTAAACGAATGGCGATTGTTTTTAAAAATAGTAAACCAGCTCAAACTAAATTTAATGTTATTAAAAGATTTTTAGAAAGTAATATTACTTTTCTTGAATGTGAGTTATTAACAGGAAGAACACATCAAATCCGTGTTCACTTAAGTTCTATTAAACATCCTATTTTAGGAGATCATTTATATGGAATTAAACAAGATTTAGATGAACCTTATGAACAATATTTACATGCTCATGAGATTGCGTTTATTCATCCTATTAGTGGTAAGAAAATGCAGTTGAATTGTGAATTACCAGAATCTTTTAAAACAAGGTTAGATAGTTTACAATAGGGTTTTTAATCACTGTAGTGATAAACTTTATCTAATAAGGGAGTATGACAATGGAAAGAAATACATTTGATATTTTAAAAATGCAATTAGTTGAGTATTTTAAACAAATTGAAAAATATCAAATTCATCAGCGAAAATGACGCTGAAAGCGAAATAAAGAACATAATTTATATTTAATTAATTTATTTAATAAGAGTTATCAAGTTATTAAGATTTTAGATTATTTTAATCATTCAGAAATGTGAACGGCAAAAGATTTAAAACAAAATCAGTTAGATATTGATAGTTTTCGTAAAGAAATTGCTACTAGTAATCATAGTAAATTACAAGTATTAACAATTGTATTAACTAAAGTTATTCATGAGCCATTGCTTTTTAGTAATAACGATGGGATTGTTTTTGTTAATCCAGAAACTTTAGTCGCCCAATTGAAACCAATTTATTCACAAATTGATCAAATTGAAACTATTGCTTTTCAAGAAAAACCTAGTAATGATGATGAGGTTTTTGATCCGAAGTCAATTACTAGTGATGATTTAAAAGAAGGTTCATTATTACAAAAACGAATGAAGGATTTTCATAATTTAACAACTAAACAAAATATATTTTTAGCTTATGTGTTTACATTTATTCCCTTACTATTACCAATTCTAGTTCCATTTTTTGTCCCACAAATTCGTGAGATTTTGCAAGAAAAAAATCCTAATAGTTTAATTGATGGTGGAATCGAGTCACAATTAATGTTAGGTGGTTCGTATAAACATTTAATTTTTCAAGCTGGTCAGTTTTGACGATGAATAGTTTATCCATTAGCTGGTGACAAGATGTTTAATTTATTTTTATCGTGTTTAGTTATTTTTTATTGTGCTCGTTTAGTTGAGTCATTTTATAAACCATGAAAGTTAGGATTAATTATTCTTTGTACAACAGTAATTGTTGGTTTTACTCATTCAGTTGTTGCTAGTGCGATGTATAATTTTAAGTCGCAAAAGATACCAAATATTTTAACAGGACCTTTATATTGAGCGTGAATGGTAATTCCACCACTTTATATTTTTAGTTTTACTAAAAAGGATTTTTCAGCTTTTGTTGTTCGCAGAAGATTAATTTTACCAACAGTTTTTATGTTTGTAACATTTATTTTAAGTGGTGACCGTTTAGCAATGCCATTAATTTTGACTTTTTTCATTAGTTTTTTTATTAGTTATTTTTTAGGTTATGCTAAGCAAGCATGAGAATGAAAGCGCGCTGCTGCTGCTGCTGCTGTATTAGTATTAGTGTTAGTGGTGTTAATTTTATATTTAACTAATAATCGTTTTTTTACTGATGAAGGTGGATGAACTCATACAATTCTTCAAGATTATGTTAAACTAGGTTTAATTTCACAAGAAAAATCAGATATTTTTGGTATATTTAGATAAAATGATGTCAAAACGATTATCTTATTTAACATGAGATCAATATTTTATGAGTGTTGCTAAAGTTTCTGCTTTAAGGAGTAAAGACCCTAATACTCAAGTTGGTGCTTGTATTGTCAACGATCGTCAACAAATAATTGCTACGGGTTATAATGGTTTACCACGACTTTTAGATGATTACAATTATCCTTGAGATCGGACAGGAAAATTTTTAGAAACAAAATATCCATATATTGTTCACGCTGAATTAAATGCGATTTTAAGTGCTACAGTTAAATTAGAAAATAGTGTTATTTATGTTAGTTTGTTTCTTTGCAATGAATGTGCAAAAGCAATTATTTAGTCAGGAATTCAAACCATTATTTATGAAGAAGATAAATATGAAAATACAGAAAATAATATCGCTGCTAAAAGAATGCTAGGTGATGCTAATGTTGTGTTAAAGAAATTGGCATTTGTAGGAATTACGATAAAGATTTAACTAGTAAAAAACTACGCTGAAGCGTAGTTTTTTACTTGACACTATAGGGAACAATAACTTTTAGAGTATCAGGTTCTTCTCGTTTAGAAAGGTACTTATCAATACCATAATAGTTATTATTAGACATCTTAATCTTATCAATATAGGTTTTTGCGAGTTCAATTTCTTCATAGAAATCAATTAGGAATCAATCAAGAAATTTAATTGTTAAGAAATCCTTAGTTTCTTGACACGCTGCAATTAGAGTATTAGTTTTTTCAATAAATTGTAGTTTGTAATTCAGATATTTTTCCATTAATTCTAATAGACTTTTTTCGTTATGTTCTTCTGGTTGGATTGGATTAACAATAAGTATTTCATCACGACCAATTAAATAATTATATATTTTTCTTGTATGTAAGACTTCATCTTGTGCTTGAATTTGAAATCAAGTACTTGCTCCGGGAAATCCAAGCGTATTACTAACCGAAGACATTACATAACAATCTAATTGTAGTTTATTATGGTCATCAGCATATTTATTTAATAGACTAAGAATATTGGGATTCATATTTTTTCCTCCTTGATCGGTATTTAATCGGTATTTATCGGTATTTGTCATTACTGACTTATTTTACTACTTTTTTTCAATTTATAAAATGTAATTTTCCAAAATCGATTGCCTTATCTTGAATACCATCTTGTTTTATTTTCTCAATAGCTTTGTCAACAATTGTACTAGCACCCAAAGGAAAAATCCGACTATATTCTTGTTCTAGTTGTTTAATACTTTTTAAAAAAAAGTAACGACTAATAATGGCGGCACATCCGACAGCAAGAAATTTATCTTCGGCCTGAGTCGTAAATGATAACTTTAAGTCATTATCGGTGACATTAAGAATTTTCAAATATTCTTCATATTTTTTTTTGTTAACAAATTGGTCAATAATTACTTTTTTACAGTTAACTTTATTGGCAAGTTTTCTTATTACTTGATGATGACCAATGGTTTTTAAAATATGACTGTTTTGATATGTTTCATATAACTTATTGTATTGACGGTTATTAATGATGATAGTACTATATTCTAATTGTTGGATTAATTGTTTAGCGATAATATTAATTTGCATTGTTGATAACACTTTAGAATCACGAATTTTTAATGATTTAATTAGTGCTAAATCTTTTTCTTTAATATAACAGGCTGTTACTACTAAGGGGCCAAAAAAATCACCAACGCCTGATTCATCACTGCCAATAATACTAATTTGTTCTTTTAATATCATATCTGGTTTTCATTTGTTTCATTGTGTTTTAACTTCTTCGTCGTTACTACCTTGGAAAACTATTTTTAAAGAACGATATAATAAAATAGTTATATTATGGTATTTGTATTTAGCAATAATGTTAGGATTATTAACAGGCACTTTATAGGCATCATAATAGGTTATTACTTGGTTTTTATTTTCTTCACTCAGTTGTAAACTGTAAGTTGCCATCATATTCACTTCTTTCACTCTTAAATATTATCATAATTTTTGTTGGCATATATATAGACTTGGTACATAACTATAACATTTTGTACCTACCAAACTATAAAATTCACTTTCATCTTTGTATTTATCTAATATTTGTGCTTCATCTAGAAAATAATATTATCAAAATAGTAGATAAAATTGAGGGTTATGTACCAAGTCTAATATAACCCAAAATATTATTCTTATATTCATAAATTGTTTCTTTGTTATAATTTAAATAATATTATTTTAAAAGGATGGCAATAAAAATGATTAAAGGTGTGGGAATTGATATTGTTAGCATTAAACGAATGCAATTAAAAAAATCATTTATTAATAAAGTATTACATTTAGAAGAAATTAGTTATTTACAAACAATTAAAAGTGAAAGCGAAAAAAAACAATTTTTAGCAGGAAGATGAGCATTAAAAGAAGCATTGTATAAAGCAATAAATAATGCTAATGAGATTTTACCTTTTTGCGAAGTTAATATTCAATTAGTAAATAAACAATTGCAATGGATTGGATTTGAACGTAATAGTTGATTATCAATTAGTCATGAAAAAGAATATGCTGTTGGAATGGTGATATTAACATTATAAATATACGACAGTAATATCTTTTAACTTAAAAATCGGTGTTACCTTTTACAATAAAATGGGAAAGGTAGGTGATATAATGTTAAATAATCTTGTTTTAGTAGGAAGAATTATTAATCCGCCAGAAATTATTAATAATCAAGCTGGTGAAAAAACATCAAAAATGATGCGATTAACTATTACTATAACCCGACCTTTTAAAAATAAATTAGGTCATTATGATGAAGATTATCTTGTTATTAAAGTATGAAATAATTTAATTGCTGATATCGTATCATTTTTAGTAGTTGATACAATGGTCGCAATTAAAGGTAGAATTCAATCATTTCAATATAAAGATAATGAAAATCATTATTTAGAAATTATTGCTGATCGAATAATGCATGTTGGTCATTATATTCTTGAATAGACTTCTTGCATTACTTATTAAAATAATTACAAATTATAATAATGCCAAATTGTAAAGTTAAGTGCAACTAAATTATTTTTCTAACCAAATATTCGATTGGTGAAAGATAATTTAGTATTTTTCTTGGTCTTTGGTTTAAAGACAATATAAATTTATGAACTGCATTTTTAGTAGTATTTGAAAAATTAAATTTTTTAGGAAATTTTTCTCTAATTAAACCATTAGTATTTTCATTAGTACCTCTTTGTCAAGGCGAATACGCATTAGCAAAATAAATTTTCACATTTAAATTTTTTTCAAGTTGTTGTCAATTAGAAAATTCTTTACCCCTATCAAATGTTATAGTCTTAACAAGATTATTTGGAAGAATTGATAAATAATGGCTAATGTTTTCGTTAACAACTTTAGTAGTTCTATTTTCAACTAACATTGCTAAAGTAAATCTTGATGTTCTTTCAACTAAAGTTATTAAACATGATTTACTTTTACCTCGTGATGATACTACAGTATCACCTTCTCAATGACCAACAGTTATACGATTATTAACATTAATATTTCGTTCTTTAATTGATTTACCATTAAATTTACCGCGATTTTCTTGAGATTTTCGTTTCTTACCTTTTCTTCTTAAATTTTTATTAGTAACTTTTTCAAGTAATCCAGAATAAATTCAATTGTAAATTGTTTTAAAACTAATAATTCATTCTTTATGAAAATTTTTAATTCTGCCATAAATTTGTTCAGGCGATCAACCTAATAGTAATTTTTGTTGTACATATTTTACTAATTCTCTATTTTTAAACTTATGAAAATAAACATGTGATTGTTTTCTGTTTTCTGCTTTATTTTGTGCAATTAATGAAAAATAATGATTACTATCTTTATTTCTATTGACTTCTCGAATAATAGTACTAATACTTCGATTAAGATTTTTAGCTATTTCACTAATTTTTACTTTAAACTTCAATTGATTCTCAATATAAATTCTTTCATATATGCCAAGATGTTTGTAACCCATATAAAAACTCCTTGCTTTGTTTTTTCTAAAATAAACTTAGCATCATGAAATTTTTATATGAGATTTTTTGCAATTTTATTTACTTGCACTTACAAGTATAATTCAGCTTGCTTTCTTTTTCAATAATTACTTGTGTTTTAATTGTAGAAACCATATACATATGACAAGATTTTGGTTTCTACAAACTTGCTGTTAATTAATAAATAAATACGAGCTCATTTATTTATTACAAGAAATATAAGGTTAAATTAATATTTATTATTTTTAGTTATGCCTTGTATTTTTTTGTGCCTTGTTGTTGATAAACTAAGTTTTTTAGTAAACGAAGTTTACTAACAAGTTATGTTAATTTAGTTTAAAGAAAGAGTTTAAAGAGAAATATATTGAACTAAGTTAAAAGACTAAGTTAAATATAACTAAGTTAATATAACTAAATATTGTAAGGGTGGTATGTATATGAGAAATATTGAAAATATTTTTTTAAATACTGAAAAATATCTTTTGAAAGAAACGCAAAATGCAGTACTTATTAAAGCACCAGCAATTCCCTGATTGTATGAATCTACTGGTATTTGGTTTTCAAAACGATTTGTTTATAAAGGAAAATATGAGAATTCTATTTGTATCGGAATAATTAAAGATGGTGAGTATCAGTTGGTTTTAGTTAATAATAAGAAAGGTCAAGAATCTAGTTTGATTTTAGGTCATGAGTTGTTAGGTTTTTTTGTTGCGGAGAAAGAGATTGCTAAAAAGGATGTAAGTTTTAATTATTTTAAAAATTCATTTTAAAGGTGTTTTAAGGCATTTTAAGAATAGAGGTAAAGAAAATATATAGTTTAAAAAAATTTAGGTTGGTTTTTAAGGTGTTTAAACGGTGCGGAAAGCGTATGCTCCGCCCGTTAATTATCAATGTTAGTTTGAGTTATTTAACTAAGTTATTGCATTTTTTGATTTAATGTAGTAAAAAAATTAATTTTGGAGTTTTAGAAATGAAAATGTGAGTTAGTGTGGATGAGCCTGGCAAAGATTATTGTCAAGAGTTTATATATTAGACTTGGTACATAACTATAACATTTTATGCCGACTAAACTATAAAATTCATTTTTATCTTTGTATTTATCTAACATTTGTATTTCATCTAAAAAATAATTATCAAAATAGTAGATAAAATTAAAGGTTATGTACCAAGTCTATTCTATTAATAAAAAAACCGGATTAGAACAAAAAATTTGAGCGTCTAAATCTGCAGTTGATTCTGTTAGAACTGATTTAGTTGGTGATAATTGACTTTGTTTTGATTTTGTTGAACATAATTGTTTAAAAAAATAAATTAATTAGAAAATTAAGGAGAAAAGAAAGATGAGTATATTTGGATTAGTGTTTTTTACGATTTTAACATTATTACTAGCATATTATATTGCTGTTAATATTTATCGGTTTTTTAAAGATAAAAAGAAATATGGTAGTGAAGCAAAACAGCTACCAAAAGATTTTACTTATTCACAACGAATATTTATTGCAAAGTTTAAGCGAAATTTATTAGAACAAGATGAAAAAGAAATTAAAAAGTAGGTTTAGAAAATGTTTAAAAAAATAATTATTGAATTAATTGAATTAATTTATCCAACTGCCGATTTACCGCCCCAAGTTGTATTTTTGTTTTCAATTTTAATAATTGTAATGTTGTTTTCAGCCATTATTTTTCTACTCTTTTGACCTTTTAAGCGGTAATTATTATGTTTTTAGTTGCTTGAAAAGATTTAGATTGAGAAATGACAAAATTGTATTTTTGGGATTTATTTATTCAAATTAAAGTTATTCCGGCGTGAGTTTCTGGTAAAGAAATTGATTTAACCAAAGAACTACTTTGACTTTTAATAGCAAATATTGCGTTTTGAATGGTATTAGTAATTATTGTCTTATTTATGGTTATTTTATTTGCTGAATTATACTTGTAAGTGCAAGTAAATAAAATTGCAAAAAATCTCATATAAAAATTTCATGATGCTAAGTTTATTTTAGAAAAAACAAAGCAAGGAGTTTTTATATGGGTTACAAACATCTTGGCATATATGAAAGAATTTATATTGAGAATCAATTGAAGTTTAAAGTAAAAATTAGTGAAATAGCTAAAAATCTTAATCGAAGTATTAGTACTATTATTCGAGAAGTCAATAGAAATAAAGATAGTAATCATTATTTTTCATTAATTGCACAAAATAAAGCAGAAAACAGAAAACAATCACATGTTTATTTTCATAAGTTTAAAAATAGAGAATTAGTAAAATATGTACAACAAAAATTACTATTAGGTTGATCGCCTGAACAAATTTATGGCAGAATTAAAAATTTTCATAAAGAATGAATTATTAGTTTTAAAACAATTTACAATTGAATTTATTCTGGATTACTTGAAAAAGTTACTAATAAAAATTTAAGAAGAAAAGGTAAGAAACGAAAATCTCAAGAAAATCGCGGTAAATTTAATGGTAAATCAATTAAAGAACGAAATATTAATGTTAATAATCGTATAACTGTTGGTCATTGAGAAGGTGATACTGTAGTATCATCACGAGGTAAAAGTAAATCATGTTTAATAACTTTAGTTGAAAGAACATCAAGATTTACTTTAGCAATGTTAGTTGAAAATAGAACTACTAAAGTTGTTAACGAAAACATTAGCCATTATTTATCAATTCTTCCAAATAATCTTGTTAAGACTATAACATTTGATAGGGGTAAAGAATTTTCTAATTGACAACAACTTGAAAAAAATTTAAATGTGAAAATTTATTTTGCTAATGCGTATTCGCCTTGACAAAGAGGTACTAATGAAAATACTAATGGTTTAATTAGAGAAAAATTTCCTAAAAAATTTAATTTTTCAAATACTACTAAAAATGCAGTTCATAAATTTATATTGTCTTTAAACCAAAGACCAAGAAAAATACTAAATTATCTTTCACCAATCGAATATTTGGTTAGAAAAATAATTTAGTTGCACTTAACTTTACAATTTGGCATTAATTTAATTTTAAATAAATATTTTATGTTATCTATAATTGCAAATTATAAATTGAAGCAATTAAATTAAATCTTAAACTAAATCGTTTTCTACGATTACGATATTTTTCAGTAATAATTTTAAATTTTTTAAGAATAGCAAAAATATTTTCAATAATAATTCTCATTTTTGAAATTAATTTATTATTATGTTTTTGTTCTTTATTTAAAGGGTTTTTCTTTGTTTTTTTCTTAGGTATTAGAACATTACTATGAATTTTTTGTATTCCTTGATAACCATTATCAACTATTAATTTAGTATTTTTTAAAATTGGGATTTTTGATTCTTTAAATAAACAAAAATCATGCTTTTTACCGAGAGAAAAATTTGTTGCAATAATTATTTTGCTTTCTTTTTCAATAATTACTTGTGTTTTAATAGTGTGTTTTTTCTTTTTTCCTGAATAAGATTGTTTTTGTCTTTTTTTGGGCGTTGAATGGGTGTTTCTGTAGCATCAATAATAATTGTTTTATCATTAAAATAATCATTTATTAATGCTTTTTTACCAGCAAGTTGTTGAAAATCAGGATGTTTGATTAAAATATCTTCAATTCACTTGATATTTCGATAACAACTAGCTTCACTAATATCAAAACTTTTACCAAGATGAAAATAAGTACGATATTCTCGTCAATATGATAAAGTCATCAATAATCTATTTTCTAATGATAATTTATTATTTTTACCACCTCTTTTAAACTTTTTTAACTCAGCTTCTTTTAAAATATTTAACATTTTATTAAAAGTACTTTGCTTTATTCCAGTTAATCGTAATAATTCTTTATCATTAATAAAATTAAATTTATCAAATTTCATAATCTTAAATTCCTTATAATTTCTATTTTAAATATATTTTATAGGAATTTTGTTTAATAAATAAGTAATGCAAGAAGTCTACTGTAAAAAACATTACCATGATTTAAAATTGTAACTTCATCAATAATATTTTGTAACTCTAATAAAATATGCGATGAAATCAAAATACTTTTTCCCATATCACGAAGTTTAATTAATTCATCAAATAATTCCATTCTTGCTGTTGGATCCAAATTAGCTGCTGGCTCATCTAAAATTAATATTTTAGGATTAGAAATAAGAGCTTGTGCTAATAATACTTTTTTTCATTCCGGAAGAAAAACTATTAGGATTTTTTCGTTGAAACTTTCATAAATTTAATTGTTCTAATGATGCTTTTGCTTCCTTTTTACTTTTTTTCAATCGTTTCCTCGTAAAAAACTCATTCAAGTTAAATTTTTATATGTTGATAAGTGCGTTGGAAAACGAGCATTTTCAGGAATATATTCCAAAACTTCTTTAGCTACTGACAGTGTAGCATCTTTACCATCAATTTGTATTTCACCACTATTAGGAATAATTGAACCGATTAAACATTTAATTGTTGTTGTTTTTCCACTACCATTAGGTCCAATAAAACCATGAATTTTACCACTATTTACTTTAATAGTAATGTTATTAACAGCAACTTGTTTTTTAAACCTTTTGGTTAACCCACTAATAGAAATTGCATAATTATTATTTTCCATTAATTTACTCCTTGTATATTTTATGATTAATGATGAATACTGACTAACTTATTTTCGTTTCATTGCTAATGCTTTAGCAAAAGAATAACTTTGTAAACCATTTCCACTTAATCCAATACAAATCCCAGTATTACCAGCAATTAATTGCTTAATAGCTTCAATTCCTAAAATTGTTCCTAAATAGCGATCCATTGCTGTTGGTATACCGCCTCTTTGAATATGTCCTAAGACCGTTGCTCGCGTAACATAACCACTACCTTTTTCAACTTCTTTCGCCAATTGATGAACATCATAAAGTTTTTCCGTTACAAGAATAATTACCGAACGATACTTTTTCTCATAGCATTTTTTAGTTTGTTGAATAATTTCTTCTTCTGTCAATTTATTTTCTGATGTACTAATAATTTCCACACCACTACCAATTCCTGCCAGCATCGCAATATCACCACAATAACGACCCATAACTTCAATAATTCCACAACGATTATGAGATTCATTAGTATCGCGAACACGGTCAATTGCTTCAATAACGGTATTTAATGCCGTATCAAAACCAATAGTAAAATCACTTGATACAATATCATTATCTATTGTTCCCGGCAAACCAATGCAATTTAATCCCATTACTGCTAATAAATTAGCACCTTGATAACTACCATCACCACCAATAACAATTAAACTATTAATTTCTAATTGTTTTAAATTATTAATCGCTCGTTGTCTTACTTCTTCCTTTGCAAATTCAGGATAACGAGTGGTACCAATCGCTGTTCCCCCGTGATTAACAATTTTTCTTGCAAAATCTTCATTAGTTTCTTCAATTCAACCTTGTGTTAAACCTTCATAACCATCCCTAACAATGTAAGGCAGGATATTATTTGCTATTGCCTTTTTAATTATTTGTGCTACCGCATTATTCATTCCTGGAGCATCGCCTCCAGAAGTTAATATAGCAACTTTTTTCATCAATTTTGCCATTTTTAATTTATCCTTTCTAAATATTTAATATTTTAATTATAGCAAAAATATTTTCCTCACAATATACTAATTTATTAAAGTCCTATTTGTCTCCTTAATAATTAGACTTCTTGAATTACTTATTAAAATAATTACAAATTATTTGTAAATAAAAAATACTATATAGTAATTTCTAACTTTTATTAGGTTAATACTTATGGATTTTATTAAATGTGTAAATTTTGACACAACAAAAAATTATTTTATTAGACTTCTTGCATTACTTATTAAAGTAATTACAAATTATTTGTAAATAAAAAATACTATATAGTAATTTCTAACTTTTATTAGGTTAATACTTATGGATTTTATTAAATAGACTTCTTGCATTACTTATTAAAATAATTACAAATTATTTGTAAATAAAAAATACTATATAGTAATTTCTAACTTTTATTAGGTTAATACTTATGGATTTTATTAAATGTGTAAATTTTGACACAACAAAAAATTATTTTATTATTTAAATTTAATTTTAAATAAATATTTTATGTTATCTATAATTGCAAATTATAAATTGAAGCAATTAAATTAAATCTTAAACTAAATCGTTTTCTACGATTACGATATTTTTCAGTAATAATTTTAAATTTTTTAAGAATAGCAAAAATATTTTCAATAATAATTCTCATTTTTGAAATTAATTTATTATTATGTTTTTGTTCTTTATTTAAAGGGTTTTTCTTTGTTTTTTTCTTAGGTATTAGAACATTACTATGAATTTTTTGTATTCCTTGATAACCATTATCAACTATTAATTTAGTATTTTTTAAAATTGGGATTTTTGATTCTTTAAATAAACAAAAATCATGCTTTTTACCGAGAGAAAAATTTGTTGCAATAATTATTTTGCTTTCTTTTTCAATAATTACTTGTGTTTTAATAGTGTGTTTTTTCTTTTTTCCTGAATAAGATTGTTTTTGTCTTTTTTTGGGCGTTGAATGGGTGTTTCTGTAGCATCAATAATAATTGTTTTATCATTAAAATAATCATTTATTTAATGCTTTTTTACCAGCAAGTTGTTGAAAATCAGGATGTTTGATTAAAATATCTTCAATTCACTTGATATTTCGATAACAACTAGCTTCACTAATATCAAAACTTTTACCAAGATGAAAATAAGTACGATATTCTCGTCAATATGATAAAGTCATCAATAATCTATTTTCTAATGATAATTTATTATTTTTACCACCTCTTTTAAACTTTTTTAACTCAGCTTCTTTTAAAATATTTAACATTTTATTAAAAGTACTTTGCTTTATTCCAGTTAATCGTAATAATTCTTTATCATTAATAAAATTAAATTTATCAAATTTCATAATCTTAAATTCCTTATAATTTCTATTTTAAATATATTTTATAGGAATTTTGTTTAATAAATAAGTAATGCAAGAAGTCTATTAATTAGTTGAGTACTTAATTCTTTATTTTTTAAAAGTAGATAATCTTGCGATAAAAACTCAATTTTAAAATATTAGTAATTTCTTTTCTATTTTGCCAAATTGTAAAGTTAAGTGCAACTAAATTATTTTTCTAACCAAATATTCGATTGGTGAAAGATAATTTAGTATTTTTCTTGGTCTTTGGTTTAAAGACAATATAAATTTATGAACTGCATTTTTAGTAGTATTTGAAAAATTAAATTTTTTAGGAAATTTTTCTCTAATTAAACCATTAGTATTTTCATTAGTATCTCTTTGTCAAGGCGAATACGCATTAGCAAAATAAATTTTCACATTTAAATTTTTTTCAAGTTGTTGTCAATTAGAAAATTCTTTACCCCTATCAAATGTTATAGTCTTAACAAGATTATTTGGAAGAATTGATAAATAATGGCTAATGTTTTCGTTAACAACTTTAGTAGTTCTATTTTCAACTAACATTGCTAAAGTAAATCTTGATGTTCTTTCAACTAAAGTTATTAAACATGATTTATTTTTACCTCTTGATGATACTACAGTATCACCTTCTCAATGACCAACAGTTATACGATTATTAACATTAATATTTCGTTCTTTAATTGATTTACCATTAAATTTACCGCGATTTTCTTGAGATTTTCGTTTCTTACCTTTTCTTCTTAAATTTTTATTAGTAACTTTTTCAAGTAATCCAGAATAAATTCAATTGTAAATTGTTTTAAAACTAATAATTCATTCTTTATGAAAATTTTTAATTCTGCCATAAATTTGTTCAGGCGATCAACCTAATAGTAATTTTTGTTGTACATATTTTACTAATTCTCTATTTTTAAACTTATGAAAATAAACATGTGATTGTTTTCTGTTTTCTGCTTTATTTTGTGCAATTAATGAAAAATAATGATTACTATCTTTATTTCTATTGACTTCTCGAATAATAGTACTAATACTTCGATTAAGATTTTTAGCTATTTCACTAATTTTTACTTTAAACTTCAATTGATTCTCAATATAAATTCTTTCATATATGCCAAGATGTTTGTAACCCATATAAAAACTCCTTGCTTTGTTTTTTCTAAAATAAACTTAGCATCATGAAATTTTTATATGAGATTTTTTGCAATTTTATTTACTTGCACTTACAAGTATAATTCAGCTTTTATTTAAAAAAGGTATCCTTGATAATTATCTTAATATGTTTTTTACAAATTTGATAAGTTTTAGCAATAGATTTTATAATTAAAAATCAAATTATTTCTAAAAAAGTAAACTGCTAGCTTATGCCCAGTATTACTTTTGTTATTTCTATAGACTTGATACATAACCCTCAATTTTATAGTTTGGTAGGTGCAAAATGTTATAGTTATGTACCAAGTCTTATATAAAATTTTAACTTTATATTAAATCCTCCTTTACTACTACAATAACAAGAATAGAGCGAAAATCGTTTCTAATTAAAGAAATAATATTCTTAAATAAAAAATATCTCCCAATTAATTGGGAGATATTTAAAGATTTTAAGTTTTCTTTGTTAAGTTATAAAATGTTTCCATTCCATCATAGTCACCAGTAACACCTAATTCATGTGCAATCGTTAAGAGACGATTATATTTAGCAATCCGATCGGTTCTTGACATTGAACCAGTTTTAATTTGTCCAGTGTTTAAAGCAACCGCTAAATCAGCAATAGTTGTATCTTCAGTTTCACCTGAACGATGTGATACAACTGTTGTTCAATTAGCTTTTTGAGCCATTTGAATCGTTGCAATCGTTTCACTCATTGTTCCAATTTGATTTACTTTAATTAAAATTGAGTTAGCCGCTTGATTTTCAATACCTTCTTTTGTTATTTTAGGATTAGTTACAAAAATATCATCTCCCATAATTTGGACTTTATTACCTAATTTTTCTGTTAATTTAACAAAACCATCTCAATCATGTTCTGATAGTCCATCTTCAATAGAAATAATCGGATATTTATTAACTAACTGTTCTAAATACGAAATCATTTCATCAGTAGTTTTTTCAACAACTTGACCAGTTTTTTTACTTAGTTTTTTAAAGACATAAATTTTTCGTTCTTTATCATATAGTTCACTAGAAGCACAATCCATTGCAATTTTAATATCAGCACCAGGTTTATATCCTGCTGTTTCAATTGCTTTAACAATAACATCTAATGCACCTTCATTATCTAAATTTGGAGCAAATCCACCTTCATCGCCAACAGAAGTAGTATCACCAGCATCGTGTAAAATTTTCTTTAAAGTATGAAATACTTCTGCTGCCATTCTAATTGCTTCTTTAAAATCCGGAGCATTAACCGGCATAATCATAAACTCTTGAAAATCAATTGTATTATCCGCATGTTCCCCACCATTAATAATGTTTAACATTGGTACTGGTAATTTTCTAGCATTAATACCACCAATATATTGATATAATGGTAAACCTACTTCATCAGCTGCTGCACGCATCACTGCCATTGATACTCCTAAAATGGCATTAGCACCTAATTTTTCTTTATTATCAGTACCATCTAATTTAATCATCACTAGATCAACTAAAAGTTGATTAGTAACATCCATTCCTACTACTTCTTTACGAATCGTTTTATTAATATTAGCAACAGCTTTTAAAACACCTTTACCCATATATCGCTTTTCATCTTTATCTCTTAATTCTAAAGCTTCTAATTCACCTGTTGATGCCCCTGATGGAACCAAGGCTTTACCATAACCAAATTTACTTCACACTTCCACTTGAATTGTGGGATTACCACGAGAATCTAAAACTTCTATTGCTCTTACATCTGTAATTCTTGACATCTATTACTATCCTCCTCTAAATGAGATATATATTAGACTTGGTACATAACCCTCAATTTTATCTACTATTTTGATAATATTATTTTCTAGATGAAGCACAAATATTAGATAAATATAAAGATGAAAGTGAATTTTATAGTTTGGTAGGTGCAAAATGTTATAGTTATGTACCAAGTCTATTATATATTATAGCAAAAACTAGACAAAGACACACAGAAAATATGATCGTCTAGTTTTTATATTCTTACTAAGAATAAAAAAATATTTATAATAGACTTGGTACATAACCTTTAATTTTATCTACTATTTTGATAATATTATTTCCTAGGTGAAGTACCAATGTTAGATAAATACAAAGACAAAAATGAATTTTATAGTCTAATAGGCATAAAATATAAAACTTTCATGAAAATGGTAGAAATTTTAAAAGAAGCTGAAGCTAAACAAAAACAAATTGGTGGTAGACCAAATAAATTATCAATAGAGCAAAGATTACTTATGACTTTAGAATACTGAAAAGAATATAGTACATATCGTATTATTGCAAAAAAATATAATATTAGTCATGTTAGTTGTATTCGTAATATCTTTTGAGTTGAAAATACTCTAATAAAAAATAGTCACTTTCATATACCTGGCAAAAAGATATTATTGGAAAATAAGGGTACTAATAATAATTTATTAGCAATTGATGCTACAGAAATTCCAATTGAAAGAATTAAAAAAAACTAAAATTATTATTTTCTGGTAAGAAAAGGCAACATTCATTAAAATCGCAAATAATTATTGATTTATTTAACAATAAAATTATTTCAGTAGATTTTTGTTATGGCAGTATTCATGATTATAAGTTATTTTTAAAATCAAATACACTTATAAATCCAAAATTAGAATTAATTGCTGATTCAGAATATCAAGGTTTGCAAAATGTTCATAAAAATACATTATTGCCAATTAAAAAGAGTAAAAATAATCCTTTAAATCCAGATAAAAAGGAATATAATAGCTTTTTAAGTAAAGTTAGAATTGCCATTGAACATGTTTTTGCTAGATTAAAAAGATTTAAAATACTAGTTTATCGTTATCGCAATAAGAATTAGAAGATTTGGATTACGATTTAACTTAATTTCAAGAATATATAATTTTGAATTAAGCTAGTTATAGTTATGTACCAAGTCTAATATATATTCTCAACGCATTTTTAAATTTTTTAGAAAATTTATCATATTATTCTTAGAAAACAAGATATTGCCTTTACTTTGCGAACCAAAAATCTCATCAAACTCTATATTACTAAATTTTATTTTAGACTGTCCATGAGCTCTACTAATGCTGTGCTTATTTTGAGTAGTTACATACTCATTTGAAATAGTTATAACTTTTTTATAAAAAAGTTATCTGTTGTAATATTTTTTTGCATTTTTTCTTTAGACTTGGTACATAACCTTTAATTTGTGAAATAATTTTATTAATTTCCACTTGCTTTTTTCCCCCCTCAAATAATATTATTAGAAATTAACTATTTCCTTATAAGAAATAATAGCAATTACATTATAAATATTGCTGAATTGCCTTCACTTTTCACAATATGAAAACGCATTCAATTATTAATTGCTAAACTATCTTTTATTTTCTTTTTCTTAATTAAAACCGCCTATAATTAATATAAGTGGTAAACAAAAACACACCATTAGGTGTGTTTTGTGAAAAAAATATCGTTTAGTGAATTTTATTTTTATTTTTTTGACGATTTTTTTACGATAATTAAAAAGAATTAGTTGTGGTTCAGCAATTTTATTTTGCATACAAGCCACAATTGTTGTTGCTTGTAAACCACCAGCAACATTAACCACCGTCCTTCCCATATCAAGAATACCATCTAATGCTCCCAAATAAGTATATACAGTATCATAGCAGGAAATCCCAACCCCGATAAAACACCAGCAGTAACTAATGGTGCTGTACCAGGAACACCAGCAATTCCTAATGAAGTAATAACGGTAACAATTAATCCCATTAAAAATCAAATCCATACTGAATATTGACTATTAATACTACTAGCGCCGTTATAAACAAACATTAAAACGACACCAGCTTGAACAAACACCAGCACATCCAGTTAATCCCATCGTTGAGGATAACGGTAATACTAAGTTTACGGCTTCTTCTTTAATTTTCATATCATCTTTTAAGGCATCTATTGATATAGGAATTGTTGCTTGAAAGGATTTCGTTGCAAAACCTTGAATAACCGGTTTCCAAGCAAATTTTCATCACTGTACTGGATTAATCCCAAAAAATAATATCGTTAATGTATGCCACACTAAACTAATAAATAAATCAATAGACTTCTTGCATTACTTATTTATTAAACAAAATTCCTATAAAATATATTTAAAATAGAAATTATAAGGAATTTAAGATTATGAAATTTGATAAATTTAATTTTATTAATGCCAAATTGTAAAGTTAAGTGCAACTAAATTATTTTTCTAACCAAATATTCGATTGGTGAAAGATAATTTAGTATTTTTCTTGGTCTTTGGTTTAAAGACAATATAAATTTATGAACTGCATTTTTAGTAGTATTTGAAAAATTAAATTTTTTAGGAAATTTTTCTCTAATTAAACCATTAGTATTTTCATTAGTACCTCTTTGTCAAGGCGAATACGCATTAGCAAAATAAATTTTCACATTTAAATTTTTTTCAAGTTGTTGTCAATTAGAAAATTCTTTACCCCTATCAAATGTTATAGTCTTAACAAGATTATTTGGAAGAATTGATAAATAATGGCTAATGTTTTCGTTAACAACTTTAGTAGTTCTATTTTCAACTAACATTGCTAAAGTAAATCTTGATGTTCTTTCAACTAAAGTTATTAAACATGATTTACTTTTACCTCGTGATGATACTACAGTATCACCTTCTCAATGACCAACAGTTATACGATTATTAACATTAATATTTCGTTCTTTAATTGATTTACCATTAAATTTACCGCGATTTTCTTGAGATTTTCGTTTCTTACCTTTTCTTCTTAAATTTTTATTAGTAACTTTTTCAAGTAATCCAGAATAAATTCAATTGTAAATTGTTTTAAAACTAATAATTCATTCTTTATGAAAATTTTTAATTCTGCCATAAATTTGTTCAGGCGATCAACCTAATAGTAATTTTTGTTGTACATATTTTACTAATTCTCTATTTTTAAACTTATGAAAATAAACATGTGATTGTTTTCTGTTTTATTTTGTGCAATTAATGAAAAATAATGATTGCCAAATTGTAAAGTTAAGTGCAACTAAATTATTTTTCTAACCAAATATTCGATTGGTGAAAGATAATTTAGTATTTTTCTTGGTCTTTGGTTTAAAGACAATATAAATTTATGAACTGCATTTTTAGTAGTATTTGAAAAATTAAATTTTTTAGGAAATTTTTCTCTAATTAAACCATTAGTATTTTCATTAGTACCTCTTTGTCAAGGCGAATACGCATTAGCAAAATAAATTTTCACATTTAAATTTTTTTCAAGTTGTTGTCAATTAGAAAATTCTTTGCCCCTATCAAATGTTATAGTCTTAACAAGATTATTTGGAAGAATTGATAAATAATGGCTAATGTTTTCGTTAATAACTTTAGTAGTTCTATTTTCAACTAACATTGCTAAAGTAAATCTTGATGTTCTTTCAACTAAAGTTATTAAACATGATTTACTTTTACCTCGTGATGATACTACAGTATCACCTTCTCAATGACCAACAGTTATACGATTATTAACATTAATATTTCGTTCTTTAATTGATTTACCATTAAATTTACCGCGATTTTCTTGAGATTTTCGTTTCTTACCTTTTCTTCTTAAATTTTTATTAGTAACTTTTTCAAGTAATCCAGAATAAATTCAATTGTAAATTGTTTTAAAACTAATAATTCATTCTTTATGAAAATTTTTAATTCTGCCATAAATTTGTTCAGGCGATCAACCTAATAGTAATTTTTGTTGTACATATTTTACTAATTCTCTATTTTTAAACTTATGAAAATAAACATGTGATTGTTTTCTGTTTTCTGCTTTATTTTGTGCAATTAATGAAAAATAATGATTACTATCTTTATTTCTATTGACTTCTCGAATAATAGTACTAATACTTCGATTAAGATTTTTAGCTATTTCACTAATTTTTACTTTAAACTTCAATTGATTCTCAATATAAATTCTTTCATATATGCCAAGATGTTTGTAACCCATATAAAAACTCCTTGCTTTGTTTTTTCTAAAATAAACTTAGCATCATGAAATTTTTATATGAGATTTTTTGCAATTTTATTTACTTGCACTTACAAGTATAATTCAGCAAAATTAAGAATTAAAAATTCTTTTAAAAAGCAGTGGTTAAAAATAGTATTAAGTATCATTTTCATCTTTATAAGCTTATTAATTTGTGCATTAACAGTAATCGATACTAAATGAATAACCGGAACAAGTGACGAATTTAATGATTTTATGAATAAAGAAATGGTTAATTTCTTTGGCAAGTTCAATAGTGGTATTATGCTGGCGGGAATATTTGTTTTTTGATGAGGCGGAGCAGTATATTTTGCACTTAAATTTGAAAAATTAATTCGCTTGATTGTTCAGAAAATTAAAACAAAAAGAGCCTTAAAAAATGAAATCACACAAGCTCATTAATTCTTTAAAAAAATATTGATGGAGAATTTTACCTTACATTTTTATGATTACTATCTTTTTCATTCCATTTTTAAAATTGGAAATTAATGATTTGAAATTATTATATGAAAAATTTGAAGTATTAATTTCACTTATGATACTAGAGTATTTAGATATATGCATTACAATAGCAGTAGTTATAAACTGTAGCATTGAGTGACTTATTAAAAAAATCAAAATCAAAAGAACAATGAAAAATAAAATATTTTAAAAAGGAGTGATAAAAATGTTTATGAAAATATTTACCGTAATAATTATTAGTTTCAATAACATTTTTACCATTCCCCAAAACATTAACAATGATGAAATGACAACACAATCACTAATTAGAAATAAAAGACAAAATAACCAAATTTACGAAAAAGAAGTTAAACTTGAAAATTTAAAAGAAGTTGAAATTGAGAATATTCAACAGCATCATGATGAATTAAAAATAATAATAAAAGTTCCTATAAATATAAATAAAAAAAATCTTGAAGAAGTACTTAAAGAAAGACCAAAACCAACAAATGATAAACTTGAATTTATAACTCCTGCTTTTTCAAAAAACAATGAAATAAGAAAAAATATTGAAGATTTAACAGGAAAATATGGCAAAATAATTCACCAAAATAACAATAGAAAAACATACAAAATCCAAAAGTTTATCCAATTAGAAATGACAATAAATTACTATGATCACTCAAGCGGATATAGAATAGAAATAAATCCTAGAAAAACATTTATCATTAAAACAGAAAAAGATACAACCGACATTGATTTGCCAGAAACAACCACCAAATTTGATGGAAACCATAACTATAACGATGTTGTTGATAATCTTGATTATTTAATGATTCATCGCGGTGATTTTGACAAATTCAATTATTCTTATCTTTATTGAACACCAGTATTTAATTTCATTGACACCTTAGAAAAAGGTTACTATAAAGAATTTATGATTAAAAATCACGGCTTTAAGGACGAGAGCTATTTTTATCATAAGACTTCAACTATTTTATCAAACTCAGAAATAATTGATCCGACAAATGCAACCAAAATTGAAGTTATAAAAAAAATTAAAAAAATACTTAATGAAAAAATTAACAATCTTGCTGGCGTAAATATTGCAATTGAAGGCATTGACTATAATACAGAAATTAAAGACAATGACAACAATTACTTAGATGATAGGGATACTTTTGATTTAACAACAGACAATGTCACTGACAGAACATTTACCGTTAAATTCACTGCAATTGAAACGAGTACACAATTGCAAGGAACAAATACCATTAAAATGGTCATTTCGAAACAAGAAGATATCAACGATAATGTGCTTAAAATTAAGGCATTTAACAAAACTCTAATTGCTGGAAATAAGTATTTACAACTGCTACATGGTGAGACCGAAATCTGAAAATACAACACCAAAAGGGCTAACGATTATTACCTAATTAAGTATCTTTTCGGAACTTTAAATTATCTTAATGTTAAATTTAGTTTTCTACGCTATGACCCCGATTTGCGAAATGACATTTACTTTTATTTTAAAAACAACATTCCTAGTATTAATAACAGCGATTACAAAAATATTTTTGATGAAATCTATGAAATCCTTGGCAACTTCTTTGCTAGTTTATTTTATGCTACTTTTGATATGGACGAAAAAACTCATACCGAAATTGATTTTAAGGGTATAGAAAACTATAAGAAGGATTACTTTATTCAAATAGGTTTCTTTTATCGTTCATTAATTACCTTTTATCCCAAAAAATACTTAGTAAATATTATAGGAAACTCAGAATTATTACTAAGAAGTTATTTCTTTACTTTTGACAAAAAAACGCATCAAGAAAATTATAATGCGATTAAAAATAATAACAGCATTTATCAAATTGATTTTAATGTCCTTAAATCTTACGACAATAAACTAATTACCTTGCCAACCAGCAAGACTGCTAACAGTATTAATTATCTCAATACAGATATTGATATTCGTTATGGTATTAATATTTTTACCTTAACTTTTCCACTTTATCACAAAGGTAATATTTCTAACTACAATTTTAAAATTTATGACTTTAATGTATTAAATTCAACAGCCTTTATCCCTGATGGTTCAAATAACAGTGAATGAGACGATTTAATTCCACCAGCAAATTGCAAATATTCGGGACGATGAATACCAACATTTAATGATATTGGTTGTGCCATTCAAAATGCTGGTATCAAAATGCTAAACTGAATACTCACCGCTTCACAAATCATCACGATTTTACGACCATTAGCAATTATTGCAAAAGCAACAGTTAACTTTTCAATCAATATTTTTCCAGTTTTTAAAACAGTACCAGCTTTTTACTATACCTTCCAATTTTTAATCGGTTTTGCCATTTTTCTAATGATTTTAAGGATTTTCGTGTAATATTATATATATATATATATATAGAAAAAAATAAAGAAGTTAAAATTATGAAATTTTTAAATATACTAACTCTCTTGGAGTTAGCAACATTATCCATAACTGCTTGTAATAATAAAACAAATAAATCAATAACACCACCAATAATTAAAAATCAAATTTACGAAAAAGAAGTTAAACTTGAAAATTTAAAAGAAGTTGAAATTGAGAATATTCAACAACATCATGATGAATTAAAAATAATAATAAAAGTTCCTATAAGTATAAATAAAAAAAACCTTGAAAAAGTACTTAAAGAAAGACCAAAACCAACAAATGATAAACTTGAATTTATAACTCCTGCTTTTTCAAAAAACAATGAAATAAGAAAAAATATTGAAGATTTAACAGGAAAATATGGAAAAATAATTAACCAAAATAACAATAGACTTCTTGCATTACTTATTTATTAAACAAAATTCCTATAAAATATATTTAAAATAGAAATTATAAGGAATTTAAGATTATGAAATTTGATAAATTTAATTTTATTAATGATAAAGAATTATTACGATTAACTGGAATAAAGCAAAGTACTTTTAATAAAATGTTAAATATTTTAAAAGAAGCTGAGTTAAAAAAGTTTAAAAGAGGTGGTAAAAATAATAAATTATCATTAGAAAATAGATTATTGATGACTTTATCATATTGACGAGAATATCGTACTTATTTTCATCTTGGTAAAAGTTTTGATATTAGTGAAGCTAGTTGTTATCGAAATATCAAGTGAATTGAAGATATTTTAATCAAACATCCTGATTTTCAACAACTTGCTGGTAAAAAAGCATTAATAAATGATTATTTTAATGATAAAACAATTATTATTGATGCTACAGAAACACCCATTCAACGCCCAAAAAAAGACAAAAACAATCTTATTCAGGAAAAAAGAAAAAACACACTATTAAAACACAAGTAATTATTGAAAAAGAAAGCAAAATAATTATTGCAACAAATTTTTCTCTCGGTAAAAAGCATGATTTTTGTTTATTTAAAGAATCAAAAATCCCAATTTTAAAAAATACTAAATTAATAGTTGATAATGGTTATCAAGGAATACAAAAAATTCATAGTAATGTTCTAATACCTAAGAAAAAAACAAAGAAAAACCCTTTAAATAAAGAACAAAAACATAATAATAAATTAATTTCAAAAATGAGAATTATTATTGAAAATATTTTTGCTATTCTTAAAAAATTTAAAATTATTACTGAAAAATATCGTAATCGTAGAAAACGATTTAGTTTAAGATTTAATTTAATTGCTTCAATTTATAATTTGCAATTATAGATAACATAAAATATTTATTTAAAATTAAATTTAAATAATAAAATAATTTTTTGTTGTGTCAAAATTTACACATTTAATAAAATCCATAAGTATTAACCTAATAAAAGTTAGAAATTACTATATAGTATTTTTTATTTACAAATAATTTGTAATTATTTTAATAAGTAATGCAAGAAGTCTATTAGAAAATAGATTATTGATGACTTTATCATATTGACGAGAATATCGTACTTATTTTCATCTTGGTAAAAGTTTTGATATTAGTGAAGCTAGTTGTTATCGAAATATCAAGTGAATTGAAGATATTTTAATCAAACATCCTGATTTTCAACAACTTGCTGGTAAAAAAGCATTAATAAATGATTATTTTAATGATAAAACAATTATTATTGATGCTACAGAAACACCCATTCAACGCCCAAAAAAAGACAAAAACAATCTTATTCAGGAAAAAAGAAAAAACACACTATTAAAACACAAGTAATTATTGAAAAAGAAAGCAAAATAATTATTGCAACAAATTTTTCTCTCGGTAAAAAGCATGATTTTTGTTTATTTAAAGAATCAAAAATCCCAATTTTAAAAAATACTAAATTAATAGTTGATAATGGTTATCAAGGAATACAAAAAATTCATAGTAATGTTCTAATACCTAAGAAAAAAACAAAGAAAAACCCTTTAAATAAAGAACAAAAACATAATAATAAATTAATTTCAAAAATGAGAATTATTATTGAAAATATTTTTGCTATTCTTAAAAAATTTAAAATTATTACTGAAAAATATCGTAATCGTAGAAAACGATTTAGTTTAAGATTTAATTTAATTGCTTCAATTTATAATTTGCAATTATAGATAACATAAAATATTTATTTAAAATTAAATTTAAATAATAAAATAATTTTTTGTTGTGTCAAAATTTACACATTTAATAAAATCCATAAGTATTAACCTAATAAAAGTTAGAAATTACTATATAGTATTTTTTATTTACAAATAATTTGTAATTATTTTAATAAGTAATGCAAGAAGTCTAATGTTGTTTTTATAACCTTTTATTAAGAATATGTTTGTTAATATTAAATATTTTGTTTTATTACTTATTTTTCAAGTAAAAAGGTAATAAATTTTTAATTGCTTTTCTTTCAAAATTATTTAAACATTTTCCTACCTAACAAAACTTTATGCGCCCCTAAAATATTACTATCAAGACTTGACATTCCAATATAAATATAGTCATCAATAGCTGCCAATCCATAAACATTAAAATTTGAAATATTATCAATTTCTGTTACTTTATTATTGTTTTCAAGATCAACACTGTAAAGTTTTCCTTGGTAATTTTCGTAATCTCCGGTTCTTGTTCCGACATAAAGTTTATTTTTTGGGTAATTAATCTATAGACTTCTCCTTTTATGCCAGTAATTTCTGTTACTTTATTATTGTTTTCAAGATCAACACTATAAAGACTACCCGATCCATCATTTTTTTCTGTTGTTCCAATATAAAGCAATTTATTATAAATAGCAAACGAAAAAATTGTTCCTTTTAAAACAATGTTATTAATTTCTGTTACTTTATTAGACTTCTTGCATTACTTATTTATTAAACAAAATTCCTATAAAATATATTTAAAATAGAAATTATAAGGAATTTAAGATTATGAAATTTGATAAATTTAATTTTATTAATGATAAAGAATTATTACGATTAACTGGAATAAAGCAAAGTACTTTTAATAAAATGTTAAATATTTTAAAAGAAGCTGAGTTAAAAAAGTTTAAAAGAGGTGGTAAAAATAATAAATTATCATTAGAAAATAGATTATTGATGACTTTATCATATTGACGAGAATATCGTACTTATTTTCATCTTGGTAAAAGTTTTGATATTAGTGAAGCTAGTTGTTATCGAAATATCAAGTGAATTGAAGATATTTTAATCAAACATCCTGATTTTCAACAACTTGCTGGTAAAAAAGCATTAATAAATGATTATTTTAATGATAAAACAATTATTATTGATGCTACAGAAACACCCATTCAACGCCCAAAAAAAGACAAAAACAATCTTATTCAGGAAAAAAGAAAAAACACACTATTAAAACACAAGTAATTATTGAAAAAGAAAGCAAAATAATTATTGCAACAAATTTTTTTCTCGGTAAAAAGCATGATTTTTGTTTATTTAAAGAATCAAAAATCCCAATTTTAAAAAATACTAAATTAATAGTTGATAATGGTTATCAAGGAATACAAAAAATTCATAGTAATGTTCTAATACCTAAGAAAAAAACAAAGAAAAACCCTTTAAATAAAGAACAAAAACATAATAATAAATTAATTTCAAAAATGAGAATTATTATTGAAAATATTTTTGCTATTCTTAAAAAATTTAAAATTATTACTGAAAAATATCGTAATCGTAGAAAACGATTTAGTTTAAGATTTAATTTAATTGCTTCAATTTATAATTTGCAATTATAGATAACATAAAATATTTATTTAAAATTAAATTTAAATAATAAAATAATTTTTTGTTGTGTCAAAATTTACACATTTAATAAAATCCATAAGTATTAACCTAATAAAAGTTAGAAATTACTATATAGTATTTTTTATTTACAAATAATTTGTAATTATTTTAATAAGTAATGCAAGAAGTCTATTTAAAGAATCAAAAATCCCAATTTTAAAAAATACTAAATTAATAGTTGATAATGGTTATCAAGGAATACAAAAAATTCATAGTAATGTTCTAATACCTAAGAAAAAAACAAAGAAAAACCCTTTAAATAAAGAACAAAAACATAATAATAAATTAATTTCAAAAATGAGAATTATTATTGAAAATATTTTTGCTATTCTTAAAAAATTTAAAATTATTACTGAAAAATATCGTAATCGTAGAAAACGATTTAGTTTAAGATTTAATTTAATTGCTTCAATTTATAATTTGCAATTATAGATAACATAAAATATTTATTTAAAATTAAATTTAAATAATAAAATAATTTTTTGTTGTGTCAAAATTTACACATTTAATAAAATCCATAAGTATTAACCTAATAAAAGTTAGAAATTACTATATAGTATTTTTTATTTACAAATAATTTGTAATTATTTTAATAAGTAATGCAAGAAGTCTATTAAAGAACGAAATATTAATGTTAATAATCGTATAACTGTTGGTCATTGAGAAGGTGATATTGTAGTATCATCACGAGGTAAAAGTAAATCATGTTTAATAACTTTAGTTGAAAGAACATCAAGATTTACTTTAGCAATGTTAGTTGAAAATAGAACTACTAAAGTTGTTAACGAAAACATTAGCCATTATTTATCAATTCTTCCAAATAATCTTGTTAAGACTATAACATTTGATAGGGGTAAAGAATTTTCTAATTGACAACAACTTGAAAAAAATTTAAATGTGAAAATTTATTTTGCTAATGCGTATTCGCCTTGACAAAGAGGTACTAATGAAAATACTAATGGTTTAATTAGAGAAAAATTTCCTAAAAAATTTAATTTTTCAAATACTACTAAAAATGCAGTTCATAAATTTATATTGTCTTTAAACCAAAGACCAAGAAAAATACTAAATTATCTTTCACCAATCGAATATTTGGTTAGAAAAATAATTTAGTTGCACTTAACTTTACAATTTGGCATTACTAAATTGTTTTTCTTGTCCAGTAAAAATTCGATAAATATTTTGATAGTGTCGTAAAATAACAATTAAAACAATCAAACCAACAATTAATTGAGTTCAATAATTAGGCAATAAGTAAGAAAAAAATAATTCGGAGTGATTAATTCACATATTTACAGGCAAATTGTTTATTTGCTTAATTCAAGAGCAACAAAAAATAGATATGGTACATATTAATGAAGCAATAGAAACAACGCGAATAATTAAAAATATTGTTCATCATACAATAGTTGCAATAATAAAATAAATCGGATTAAGAAAAAGTGTAAAGCCTAAAAAGGGCCCAACACCTTTGCCACCTTTAAATTTATGATAAATTGGTAAGCAATGTCCGAAAACTGCAAAAACAGCACTAATATAAACTGAGGTTTCACTAAGAGTAAAGGCTGATGAATTAATTAGTGATAGTAATTTTACAATTGCTAAAACAATACCAATTTTTAAACCATCTAAAATAAGAATAATTAAACCAAATTTGGTTCCCATAATTCTGGCAGCATTAGTAGCTCCGGCATTTTTAGAATAATGGTCACGGACATCGGTTTTAAAATAATATTTACTAATAAGAATTGTTGGTGATAGTGAACCAGCTAAATAACCAATAACACATCCCAAGGTTGTCATAATGATTGATGCAGTACTCATATAATCATCTCTTTTCTAAAATATTATAATTTTAATATTAGACTTGGTACATAACCCTCAATTTTATCTACTATTTTGATAATATATTATTTTCTAGATGAAGCACAAATATTAGATAAATATAAAGATGAAAGTGAATTTTATAGTTTGGTAGGTGCAAAATGTTATAGTTATGTACCAAGTCTATTATATTATTATATAAGGTAATTTTATTATATTATTGTTTAATTTATAATATAATCATTATATATGCCATAATTCTTATAATAGTTTTAGTCATCAGATATTAAAGGTAACATTATAGAAATTAAGTTTTGTACTTAAAATAGTAATTATTAGAAAAGGAAGATGAAAAAATGCAAGAATTAAAAATTTTATCGTTTGATAATAGTGAACTTCATTTATATATATGAGATCAAGTTAGTAAGCCTAAAGGGGTCATACAATTAGTTCATGGATCTAGTGAATATACTTTTCGTTATGATGAATTTGCTAAGTATTTAAATGCTAATGGTTGAATCGTTATTGGTAATGATCTTCGTGGACACGGAAAAACGGTTACTGATAAAGACCACTTAGGTTTTTTTAGTGTTAAGGATGGTTGAGATAAGCTGGTATTAGATTTAAAAGTAGTGAATGATTATATTGTTCATAATTATCCTAAATTAGGAATTACAATGTTAGGGCAATCAATGGGTTCATTTTTAGCGAGACATTATGCAACATCATACTCTTATACTATTGAATCATTAGTTATTTGTGCAACAACTTGAAAATCAAAAATGCAATTATGAATTGGCAAATTTATTGCTAAATATTTACAAAAACGACAACCATTACATGCTCCGAGTAATTTTATTAATAATTTAACTTATAAAAAATTTAGTAAGAAAATTAAAGAAAAAGATAATGATTTAGCTTGACTAACTCGTGATAAAAATATTCAAGAAAAATTTAGAAATGATCCCTTAACAGGACAAATATTTACTGCTAGTGCTTTTAAAGATATGTTTATAGGTTTATTGTATATTATGAAAAAGAAAAATATTATTAAAACTCGGAAAACTTTACCAATATTTTTTATTGGCGGAATCAATGATCCGGCCGGTAATTTTGGTAAAGGTGTTAAAAAAACTGCAAGAAAATATCGTCAATATGGTTTTAAAAAAACAAGCATTTTATTATATTCAGGAATGCGTCACGAAATTTTAAATGAAATTGGTAAAGAACAAGTATATCAAGATGTTTTAAATTTTATTAATAAGTATAATAGTAAATAATAATTAACAACAATAAAGGGGTGAATTAAAATGCTAAATAGCTATGATGAATCTTCAATTCAAGTTCTTGAAGGATTAGATGGTGTTCGTAAACGACCGTCGATGTACATTGGGTCAAAAGATAGGAAAGGATGGCATCATCTCGTATGAGAGATTTTTGATAATTCGATTGATGAAGCATTAGCTGGGTATTGTAATGAAATTAAGATTACTATTAAAAAAGATGATTCAATTATTGTTGAAGACAATGGTCGGGGAATTCCTACCGGAATGCATAAAAAAGGAAAATCAACACCAGAAGTTATTTTTACAATGTTACATTCTGGTGGTAAATTTGATGGTAATAGTTATAAAACATCAGGTGGTTTACACGGTGTTGGAGCATCAGTTGTTAATGCGTTAAGTGAATTTTGTTATGTAACAATTTATCGTGATAAAAAAATTTACGAAATTGGTTTTAAAAATGGAGGTCATTTAGCACGACATTTAAAATTAATTGGTAAAACAATAAAAACTGGTACTGTAGTTCATTTTCGCCCTGATAGTACCATATTTAATAATTTTAAGTTTTCATATTCAATGATTTGTGAGCGAGCTCGCGAGTCAGCATTATTGATTAGTGGTTTAAAAATTATTGTTGTTGATGAACATAGTAAAAAAGAAGAACAATTTTGTTTTACTAATGGTTTAGAGGAATTTGTTAAATATTTAATCGCTGATGAAAAAACTATTAGTCCAATTATGCTTTTAAAAGGTGAAATGGATAATATTCAATTAGAAGTTGGAATGCAATATAGTAATGCTTATAGTGAAAATATTATTAGTTTTGCTAATAATGTTAAAACTATTGATGGGGGGACCCATGTTATTGGTTTTCGTACTGCCATAACGAAAGTTATTAATGATTATGCTAGAACAGAAAATCTCTTAAAAGAAAAAGAAAAAAACTTTGAAGGTAGTGATGTTCGTGAAGGATTAACAGCAGTTATTTCGGTACGGATTCCTGAAAATATGATTCAATATGAAGGACAAACTAAAAGTAAATTAGGAACTAATGAAATTAAAAATATTGTTGATAGTATTGTCACTAAACAATTTTCTTTTTGATTACAAGAAAATAAGACTGTTGCTTATGAAATTTTAACAAAGATTATTAAGACTAGAGAAGCAAGAGAAGCTGCAAGAAAGGCTCGCGAACAGGCAAGAGGACAACGACAATCAAAAGGTTTAAAAGACCGAATGTTAATTGGCAAGTTAGCACCAGCACAAAACCGGAATCCTAATAAAAATGAATTATTTCTTGTTGAGGGTGATTCTGCTGGTGGCACTGCTAAAATGGGGCGAGCGCGAAGTTTTCAAGCCATTTTATCTTTAAAAGGCAAAATAATTAATGCTGAAAAATCTAATTTAGCAACATTATTAAAAAATCCTGAAATTAATATGATTACTAATGCTATTGGTGGTGGCATTGGTGAGCATTTTGATTTAGATGATGTTAATTACGATAAAATTATTATTATGACAGATGCTGATGTTGATGGGGCACATATCCAAATTTTATTATTAACTTTCTTTTATCGTTATATGAAGCCTTTAATGGTTGCACAAAAGATTTATTTAGCATTACCACCGTTATATAAAATTAGTAACAAAAAAGCTAGTGAAATTAGTTATGCTTGAAGTCAAAAAGATTTATATAAGCAATTGGAAAAACAAACTAAAAGTGAAATTCAGCGCTATAAAGGACTTGGAGAAATGAATGCCGATCAATTATGAACAACAACAATGAATCCAGAAACTAGACAACTAGTGCAAGTTACTATTGGTGATCGTCATAAAGCTGAAAAAAAGATTATTACTTTAATGGGTGATGATAGTGATAAACGCAAAAAATGAATTGAAGATAACATTAATTTTACATTAGACTTGGTACATAACCTTTAATTTTATCTACTATTTTGATAATATTATTTCCTAGGTGAAGTACAAATGTTAGATAAATATAAAGATGAAAGTGAATTTTATAGTCTAATAGGCATAAAATATAAAACTTTCATGAAAATGGTAGAAATTTTAAAAGAAGCTGAAGCTAAACAAAAACAAATTGGTGGTAGACTAAATAAATTATCAATAGAGCAAAGATTACTTATGACTTTAGAATATTGAAAAGAATATAGTACATATCGTATTATTGCAAAAAAATATAATATTAGTCATGTTAGTTGTATTCGTAATATTTTTTGAGTTGAAAATACTCTAATAAAAAATAGTCACTTTCATATACCTGGCAAAAGGATATTATTGGAAAATAAGGGTACTAATAATAATTTATTAGCAATTGATGCTACAGAAATTCCAATTGAAAGAATTAAAAAAACTAAAATTATTATTTTCTGGTAAGAAAAGGCAACATTCATTAAAATCGCAAATAATTATTGATTTATTTAACAATAAAATTATTTCAGTAGATTTTTGTTATGGCAGTATTCATGATTATAAGTTATTTTTAAAATCAAATACACTTATAAATCCAAAATTAGAATTAATTGCTGATTCAGGATATCAAGGTTTGCAAAATGTTCATAAAAATACATTATTACCAATTAAAAAGATTTAAAATACTAGTTTATCGTTATCGCAATAAGATTAGAAGATTTGGATTACGATTTAACTTAATTTCAAGAATATATAATTTTGAATTAAGCTAGTTATAGTTATCTACCAAGTCTATTAGAAGATAACTTTGTTATTGCTTCATAACATATAAGGAGGAATGAAATGAGAAATAACAGAAATAGTGTGGTTCACGAATTAGATGAAATTGTTGCTGAACGGTTTGGTTTATATGCGAAATATATTATTCAAGAACGAGCATTGCCTGATGTTCGCGATGGTTTAAAACCAGTGCAAAGAAGAATTTTATATGCAATGAATAATTTAGGGTTATTTTTTGATCGACCTCACAAAAAATCAGTTCGGGTTGTTGGTGAAGTAATTGGTAAATATCATCCTCATGGTGATGTTCCAATTTATGAAGCAATGGTGCGAATGGCACAACCTTGAAAGTTAAGAGTACCATTAATTGATGGTCATGGTAATTTTGGTTCCATTGATGGTGATTCAGCAGCGGCAATGCGATATACCGAAACGCGTTTAAATGCAATTTCTAAGTATTTATTACAAGACTTGGATAAAAAAACTGTTGGTTGAGTCCCTAACTTTGATGATTCTGAAACTGAACCAACAGTATTACCAGCGTATTTTCCTAATTTGCTTTTAAATGGTTGTATGGGTATTGCTGCTGGTTATGCAACAAATATTCCACCTCACAACTTATCGGAATTAATTGTTGCCTTAGTTCATCGTCTTAATAATCCTGAATGTTCATTAAAAGAAATTATGAAAATTATTAAAGGGCCTGATTTACCTACTGGTGGTATTATTCAAGGATGGGATGGAATATTAAATGCTTATAAAACTGGTCGTGGTAAGATTATTATTCGTAGTAAAATGGAATTACAAGGAACACCGCGTCATCAAAAATGAGTTATTAAAGAGTTGCCTTATGAAGTTGTTAAAAGTGATTTAGTAACGCGAATTGCGGATATTAAAGAAGAACAAAAACTTAGTGGTATTAAGGATATTATTGATTTAAGTGATATGTCAGGAGTTCATATTGAAATTAATTTACAACAGGATGCTGATGCCGAGACGATTCGTAAATATTTATTAAAACATAGTAATTTACAAATATCTTACAATCTTAATATGGTTGTTCTTGAAGATAACAAACCAATTTGTGCGGGGATATTAAACTTATTAGATGCTTATTTAAAACATCAATTTGATATTGTTCAAAAAAGAACTAAATATGACTTAGAAAAAGCGATTGTTCGTTTAGAAATTGTTAGTGGTTTAATTAAAGTTACAACAATTTTGGATAAAGTTATTGTTACGATTCGTAAATCAACTGATAAGGCTAATGCTAAGAAAAATTTAATTAAAACTTATCATTTTACGGAATTACAAGCAGAAGCTATTGTTTCGTTACGATTGTATCGGTTAACATCAACTGATGTTAATGCTTTAAAAGAAGAAGAAAAAGCTTTACAGAAAGAAATTAGAACTTGACAAGAAATTGTTAAGAAAAAAGAAAAACAAAAAGCTTTGATTATTCAACAATTACAAACTATTTCACAAGAATTTAATTCGCCGCGAAAAACAGTTATTGAGAATATGGTGGAAGAAATTATTATTGAAAAAACAGAAATAATTAATGAAGAAAATATTTTTGTTACGATATCTCGTGATGGTTATATTAAAGTTATTAATGAAAAAGTAGTTGCTAAACAAGATATGAAAGATTATGGACGAAAACCTTTAGATATTAATGTTGCTTCATTATCAACTACTTCATTAAGTACTTTGTTACTATTTACTAGTCAAGGTAATTATTGTATTGTTCCTTTACATAAAGTAAAAGAAAGTCGTTGAAAGGATATCGGACACCATGTTAATAACTTTTCAACAATGACTGGTGATGAAAGAGTTCTTGGCGTGATATTAATTAATGATTTTGATATTCAAGACCAATTTGTTATTTTAGCAACTAAGTTAGGATTTATTAAAAGAACTGTTATTAGTCATTTTACAGCAACAAGAATATCTAAGGCTTTTAAAGCGATTAATTTGCAACCCAATGATGAGGTTGTTGGTTTTGATTTAAGTAATGGTAAAAAACAAGTTATTTTAACAACTAAAAAAGGTCTTGTTGTTAGATATGATGAAAATGATATTGCGATTATTAGCCCCAAAACTAAAGGTGTTAAAGCGATTAATTTAAAAGATGATGATAAAGTTGTATCATTAAATGTTGTTAATGATGAGCATGATAGTTATGTTTCTTTTACTACAGCGGGGGTTAAAAAAATTAAAATTAATAATATTCCTTTACTACATCGTCCAGCGAAAGGGGTTCATTCTTTTAAAATAACTAAAACTATTATTCCCTATGTAATTACAGCGTTTGTAATTCCTAATAATAGTAAAGTTCATATTTTAACTAAAAATAATACGATTGAAAATTTTGCGATTAGTAAAGTTCATTATGGTCGTTTATTAGAAAGTGTTAGTGATTTTTTAGGTGATGTTAATGTGGAATGAATTCAAGATGACCGTTATTATGACTTAAGAAAGCATAATTTACAGTCCACATCATTAACTTCTTCTAGTAAAAAAAATAAACAAATTAATTCAAAAATTCATCATTCTTCTTTAAAAAAAGGTAAAATATCTAGTGCTAATGATCAAATATCATTATTAATGGATGATATTTTAGATGATTAATAAATGAAAGGAAACTTATGATTCAAAAAAGTTTTTTAGAAAAAATAAAACTATATGAATGATTAGTAGAAAAGTTACCCAGTTCTAATGATTTAAATAAAAAAGGTATTTATGCTTTGTATATTCAGTTACCAACAATTAAACTTAATAAACTAATTCCCATTTATATTGGTCAATCAAAAAATAAAAATGGTATTGGTGAAAGATTTAAACAACATAAAGTTCAATTAAGTAAACTATTAAAAATGTCACCTCTTGATTATGAAGACCATATTGAATCTGGTAAACAAGATGGTAAACATTTTTATAGTAAACTTCATGATTTTATTAGAAATATTAATGGTAGTATTAATGATATTAAAATTAAATTATTAGAATAATTTGTTGAGCATTCTAGTTGTAATACCAAAAAATGTTGTTGTTTAGATGAAAAAGAACAATGATGAATTAATGAATTTAAAGACGAATATTTTGGTTTTAATCAATTAACTTTTGTTATTAATTGACATAAATTGGTAAATTCTTTAAAAAATAATTATTATGATAAATTAGTTAGCAAAAAATTTATTAATGAGACAAAAGTGTTAGGTCAAAAAATTATTGCTAATCATAATGATGAATACTTACAATATGGTTATTACGATTTTAATTTCACTACTTTTAAAAAATTTTATGTTCATTTTGAACGATATATTCAAAATGACAATTGAAAATGAATAACAACATTTGAACAGTTAAATGAGGTAATTAAACAGGAATAAGAAATAAACCATAGGAAAAAAATAAATGTATCTAGATGAAATAAGAGATTTAATTAAGAATGTTAATTTTTAAAAACCGATACCAATATCTTTTTCATTTGACCATTCAAAAACTGGCAAGAAAGAATATAATCCAATTTGTCAAATAAAAATTTTATTTCGTAAGTAGAACAGTGAAGATTTCTACCATTTTCATGAAAGTTTTATATTTTATGCTTATTAGACTATAAAATTCATTTTCGTCTTTGTATTTATCTAACATTTGTACTTCACCTAGGAAATAATATTATCAAAATAGTAGATAAAATTAAAGGTTATGTACCAAGTCTTTTGTTATAATAGTTTTATTGGAGGTTTTGATAAAGAATGAAAATACAATATAACTGATTAGTACTAACTTCATTAACTGATGATTAATATTATTTTGGTTGTTCAACAATATTCACAAGAAAGTGAGCAAAGTATTGATCGGTTAATTTCTCAAACAATTTTAAGTAATATTAATGATTTTGCTAATATTAATTTAACATTATTGGCAAAAAAAGCCTATACTTCAACAGCATCAATTATTCGTTTTTGTAAAAAATTAGGTTATAGTGGTTATTCAGAGTTTAAATTTGCTTTTTTACAAGCATATAAAAAGAAAAATCCGATTGAGGATGTTAATTTAAAAAGTTGTTTTTCTTGTAATAATTTTTGAAATAGTATTAAACATAATAATTTTTTAATTAGTAGACTTCTTGCATTACTTATTAAAATAATTACAAATTATTTGTAAAAATGCCAAATTGTAAAGTTAAGTGCAACTAAATTATTTTTCTAACCAAATATTCGATTGGTGAAAGATAATTTAGTATTTTTCTTGGTCTTTGGTTTAAAGACAATATAAATTTATGAACTGCATTTTTAGTAGTATTTGAAAAATTAAATTTTTTAGGAAATTTTTCTCTAATTAAACCATTAGTATTTTCATTAGTACCTCTTTGTCAAGGCGAATACGCATTAGCAAAATAAATTTTCACATTTAAATTTTTTTCAAGTTGTTGTCAATTAGAAAATTCTTTACCCCTATCAAATGTTATAGTCTTAACAAGATTATTTGGAAGAATTGATAAATAATGGCTAATGTTTTCGTTAACAACTTTAGTAGTTCTATTTTCAACTAACATTGCTAAAGTAAATCTTGATGTTCTTTCAACTAAAGTTATTAAACATGATTTACTTTTACCTCGTGATGATACTACAGTATCACCTTCTCAATGACCAACAGTTATACGATTATTAACATTAATATTTCGTTCTTTAATTGATTTACCATTAAATTTACCGCGATTTTCTTGAGATTTTCGTTTCTTACCTTTTCTTCTTAAATTTTTATTAGTAACTTTTTCAAGTAATCCAGAATAAATTCAATTGTAAATTGTTTTAAAACTAATAATTCATTCTTTATGAAAATTTTTAATTCTGCCATAAATTTGTTCAGGCGATCAACCTAATAGTAATTTTTGTTGTACATATTTTACTAATTCTCTATTTTTAAACTTATGAAAATAAACATGTGATTGTTTTCTGTTTTCTGCTTTATTTTGTGCAATTAATGAAAAATAATGATTACTATCTTTATTTCTATTGACTTCTCGAATAATAGTACTAATACTTCGATTAAGATTTTTAGCTATTTCACTAATTTTTACTTTAAACTTCAATTGATTCTCAATATAAATTCTTTCATATATGTCAAGATGTTTGTAACCCATATAAAAACTCCTTGCTTTGTTTTTTCTAAAATAAACTTAGCATCATGAAATTTTTATATGAGATTTTTTGCAATTTTATTTACTTGCACTTACAAGTATAATTCAGCAAATAAAAAATACTATATAGTAATTTCTAACTTTTATTAGGTTAATACTTATGGATTTTATTAAATGTGTAAATTTTGAAACAACAAAAAATTATTTTATTATTTAAATTTAATTTTAAATAAATAGACTTCTTGCATTACTTATTAAAATAATTACAAATTATTTGTAAATAAAAAATACTATATAGTAATTTCTAACTTTTATTAGGTTAATACTTATGGATTTTATTAAATGTGTAAATTTTGACACAACAAAAAATTATTTTATTATTTAAATTTAATTTTAAATAAATATTTTATGTTATCTATAATTGCAAATTATAAATTGAAGCAATTAAATTAAATCTTAAACTAAATCGTTTTCTACGATTACGATATTTTTCAGTAATAATTTTAAATTTTTTAAGAATAGCAAAAATATTTTCAATAATAATTCTCATTTTTGAAATTAATTTATTATTATGTTTTTGTTCTTTATTTAAAGGGTTTTTCTTTGTTTTTTTCTTAGGTATTAGAACATTACTATGAATTTTTTGTATTCCTTGATAACCATTATCAACTATTAATTTAGTATTTTTTAAAATTGGGATTTTTGATTCTTTAAATAAACAAAAATCATGCTTTTTACCGAGAGAAAAATTTGTTGCAATAATTATTTTGCTTTCTTTTTCAATAATTACTTGTGTTTTAATAGTGTGTTTTTTCTTTTTTCCTGAATAAGATTGTTTTTGTCTTTTTTGGGCGTTGAATGGGTGTTTCTGTAGCATCAATAATAATTGTTTTATCATTAAAATAATCATTTATTAATGCTTTTTTACCAGCAAGTTGTTGAAAATCAGGATGTTTGATTAAAATATCTTCAATTCACTTGATATTTCGATAACAACTAGCTTCACTAATATCAAAACTTTTACCAAGATGAAAATAAGTACGATATTCTCGTCAATATGATAAAGTCATCAATAATCTATTTTCTAATGATAATTTATTATTTTTACCACCTCTTTTAAACTTTTTTAACTCAGCTTCTTTTAAAATATTTAACATTTTATTAAAAGTACTTTGCTTTATTCCAGTTAATCGTAATAATTCTTTATCATTAATAAAATTAAATTTATCAAATTTCATAATCTTAAATTCCTTATAATTTCTATTTTAAATATATTTTATAGGAATTTTGTTTAATAAATAAGTAATGCAAGAAGTCTATTAAAACTTTTGAAATAAGACCTCATGATATATGACTAGCATCAGCCTCTAATCTACTAATGGTTGGTTGTTTTTTTACCCCAACCATTTTTGCTAATTGGGTCTGTGTTAAACCATTTCTTAAACGCATTTTTTTAATTAAAGTTTCCATTAATTTATTATTTTCTCCCCTCTTTTAAGCAACATTATAATAGACTTGGTACATAACCCTCAATTTTATCTACTATTTTGATAATATTATTTTCTAGATGAAGCACAAATATTAGATAAATATAAAGATGAAAATGAATTTTATAGTTTGGTAGGTGCAAAATGTTATAGTTATGTACCAAGTCTATTATTGCCAATTAAAAAGAGTAAAAATAATCATTTAAATCCAGATAAAAAGGAATATAATAGCTTTTTAAGTAAAGTTAGAATTGCCATTGAACATGTTTTTGCTAGATTAAAAAAATTTAAAATACTAGTTTATCGTTATCGCAATAAGATTAGAAGATTTGGATTACGATTTAACTTAATTTCAGGAATATATAATTTTGAATTAAGCTAGTTGTAGTTATGTACCAAGTCTATTGTGTAAAAATTCAAAAAAACAGCTAAATTATTAGCTGCTACAAAAAGTTAAGTTTAATGATTATTTAAAATTATTTTGATAATTGTTTCAATGATTTAATACCGTTTTTTCATGAAATAAATCATCTTTATCTTTAATTTGAATTTTTAATTTTTCAATTTCATTTCAAATAATATTTTGCAAATTTTCAGGATAATTTCAATTTATCTTGTTACGACCAAACTCTTTTAAATCCAATATTTTTGTATATCCATCAGGAAATACTTTAATATCAATATCATAATCAATAAACTTTATTGCTTTACCATCATAAGTAAAAGGACTAGCAATATTACAATAGTAATGAATACCATTATCTTTTAACATTGAAATAATATTATATCAGCGGTTCTTAGAAAAGAACCAAATAGCCGGTTCATGAGTTTTTCACTTCCGACCATTAACCTCAGTAACAATAACGGCTTCATTTACTAAAATTAAATAATTTTTAGTTTCTTCTAAAACAATAGCGTGAGCCCAAGAACGATATATTTCACCATTATGTTTATAGGCATGAATTAAAACTTTTTGACCTGTTATAAGTGTGTTTTTCATCTTTTACACCTCCAAAGTCATTCTTATAATTAATACAAAAGTACAAAATAATTATAACATAAAAAATAACCTAATTAATACAAGGTCACTAATGAGACTAAACTCAATACGATTAAAGTTTTTAGGGGTTATAAATAATAATTTAATATATTTTATCTTATTTCTTAACTAAATTAATTATAAGCTGAATTATACTTGTAAGTGCAAGTATAATTCAGCGATAAAGAATTATTACGATTAACTGGAATAAAGCAAAGTACTTTTAATAAAATGTTAAATATTTTAAAAGAAGCTGAGTTAAAAAAGTTTAAAAGAGGTGGTAAAAATAATAAATTATCATTAGAAAATAGATTATTGATGACTTTATCATATTGACGAGAATATCGTACTTATTTTCATCTTGGTAAAAGTTTTGATATTAGTGAAGCTAGTTGTTATCGAAATATCAAGTGAATTGAAGATATTTTAATCAAACATCCTGATTTTCAACAACTTGCTGGTAAAAAAGCATTAATAAATGATTATTTTAATGATAAAACAATTATTATTGATGCTACAGAAACACCCATTCAACGCCCAAAAAAAGACAAAAACAATCTTATTCAGGAAAAAAGAAAAAACACACTATTAAAACACAAGTAATTATTGAAAAAGAAAGCAAAATAATTATTGCAACAAATTTTTCTCTCGGTAAAAAGCATGATTTTTGTTTATTTAAAGAATCAAAAATCCCAATTTTAAAAAATACTAAATTAATAGTTGATAATGGTTATCAAGGAATACAAAAAATTCATAGTAATGTTCTAATACCTAAGAAAAAAACAAAGAAAAACCCTTTAAATAAAGAACAAAAACATAATAATAAATTAATTTCAAAAATGAGAATTATTATTGAAAATATTTTTGCTATTCTTAAAAAATTTAAAATTATTACTGAAAAATATCGTAATCGTAGAAAACGATTTAGTTTAAGATTTAATTTAATTGCTTCAATTTATAATTTGCAATTATAGATAACATAAAATATTTATTTAAAATTAAATTTAAATAATAAAATAATTTTTTGTTGTGTCAAAATTTACACATTTAATAAAATCCATAAGTATTAACCTAATAAAAGTTAGAAATTACTATATAGTATTTTTTATTTACAAATAATTTGTAATTATTTTAATAAGTAATGCAAGAAGTCTATTAAAGAACGAAATATTAATGTTAATAATCGTATAACTGTTGGTCATTGAGAAGGTGATATTGTAGTATCATCACGAGGTAAAAGTAAATCATGTTTAATAACTTTAGTTGAAAGAACATCAAGATTTACTTTAGCAATGTTAGTTGAAAATAGAACTACTAAAGTTGTTAACGAAAACATTAGCCATTATTTATCAATTCTTCCAAATAATCTTGTTAAGACTATAACATTTGATAGGGGTAAAGAATTTTCTAATTGACAACAACTTGAAAAAAATTTAAATGTGAAAATTTATTTTGCTAATGCGTATTCGCCTTGACAAAGAGGTACTAATGAAAATACTAATGGTTTAATTAGAGAAAAATTTCCTAAAAAATTTAATTTTTCAAATACTACTAAAAATGCAGTTCATAAATTTATATTGTCTTTAAACCAAAGACCAAGAAAAATACTAAATTATCTTTCACCAATCGAATATTTGGTTAGAAAAATAATTTAGTTGCACTTAACTTTTCAATTTGGCTTAAATAATAAAATAATTTTTTGTTGTGTCAAAATTTACACATTTAATAAAATCCATAAGTATTAACCTAATAAAAGTTAGAAATTACTATATAGTATTTTTTATTTACAAATAATTTGTAATTATTTTAATAAGTAATGCAAGAAGTCTATTTATTAATGCTTTTTTACCAGCAAGTTGTTGAAAATCAGGATGTTTGATTAAAATATCTTCAATTCACTTGATATTTCGATAACAACTAGCTTCACTAATATCAAAACTTTTACCAAGATGAAAATAAGTACGATATTCTCGTCAATATGATAAAGTCATCAATAATCTATTTTCTAATGATAATTTATTATTTTTACCACCTCTTTTAAACTTTTTTAACTCAGCTTCTTTTAAAATATTTAACATTTTATTAAAAGTACTTTGCTTTATTCCAGTTAATCGTAATAATTCTTTATCATTAATAAAATTAAATTTATCAAATTTCATAATCTTAAATTCCTTATAATTTCTATTTTAAATATATTTTATAGGAATTTTGTTTAATAAATAAGTAATGCAAGAAGTCTAATATTCAAATTAAGTATATATTTCTTATGTATGATTTTTGTTGTAAAAAATTATTTTAATGTTGTTTTTATAAGCATTTTACTTAGTTTTTATAACCTTTTATTAAGATTATGTTTGTTAATATTAAATATTTTGTTTTATTACTTATTTTTTAAATAAAACGATAATTAATTTGTAGTTACTTTTCTTTCAAAATTATTCAAATCTTTATCCACCTAACAAAACTTTACGCGCCCCGAAATAACGGTGAAAAACAATGCAAGTGATTGATGATGCCCTTCACAAAATTGAATATACAATTAAAAATTCGCGTTTTATTTGTCTTATTAAATATGTTACCACTGAAAAAGAAGCTTGACAATTCATTAATCAATATTTAAACCCCAAAGCGACTCACAATTGTTATTGCTATATTACCAATAATAATAAAATCCAAAAATATGATGACGATAAAGAACCAATAAGAACCGCAGGATTTGCAATGCTTACTTATTTACAAAAACAAAACATTACCAATATCGTTGTTTTAAACATTCGCTATTTTGGAAAAATTCTTTTAGGAAAATCACGATTAATTCACGCCTATAAATTTGGATTACAAAAATTATTTTTAAACCTTAAATTATATACCCTAGAAATAATTTATGAATATACAATTTCTTTCCCATATGAACACCAAAAACTAATTAATAAAATTATTAAAGAACATCAAGGCAATATTATTAAGCAATTATATAGTAGACTTGGTACATAACTATAACATTTTGCACCTACCAAACTATAAAATTCACTTTCATCTTTATATTTATCTAATATTTGTGCTTCATCTAGAAAATAATATTAGACTTCTTGCATTACTTATTAAAATAATTACAAATTATTTGTAAATAAAAAATACTATATAGTAATTTCTAACTTTTATTAGGTTAATACTTATGGATTTTATTAAATGTGTAAATTTTGACACAACAAAAAATTATTTTATTATTTAAATTTAATTTTAAATAAATATTTTATGTTATCTATAATTGCAAATTATAAATTGAAGCAATTAAATTAAATCTTAAACTAAATCGTTTTCTACGATTACGATATTTTTCAGTAATAATTTTAAATTTTTTAAGAATAGCAAAAATATTTTCAATAATAATTCTCATTTTTGAAATTAATTTATTATTATGTTTTTGTTCTTTATTTAAAGGGTTTTTCTTTGTTTTTTTCTTAGGTATTAGAACATTACTATGAATTTTTTGTATTGCTGAATTATACTTGTAAGTGCAAGTAAATAAAATTGCAAAAAATCTCATATAAAAATTTCATGATGCTAAGTTTATTTTAGAAAAAACAAAGCAAGGAGTTTTTATATGGGTTACAAACATCTTGGCATATATGAAAGAATTTATATTGAGAATCAATTGAAGTTTAAAGTAAAAATTAGTGAAATAGCTAAAAATCTTAATCGAAGTATTAGTACTATTATTCGAGAAGTCAATAGAAATAAAGATAGTAATCATTATTTTTCATTAATTGCACAAAATAAAGCAGAAAACAGAAAACAATCACATGTTTATTTTCATAAGTTTAAAAATAGAGAATTAGTAAAATATGTACAACAAAAATTACTATTAGGTTGATCGCCTGAACAAATTTATGGCAGAATTAAAAATTTTCATAAAGAATGAATTATTAGTTTTAAAACAATTTACAATTGAATTTATTCTGGATTACTTGAAAAAGTTACTAATAAAAATTTAAGAAGAAAAGGTAAGAAACGAAAATCTCAAGAAAATCGCGGTAAATTTAATGGTAAATCAATTAAAGAACGAAATATTAATGTTAATAATCGTATAACTGTTGGTCATTGAGAAGGTGATACTGTAGTATCATCACGAGGTAAAAGTAAATCATGTTTAATAACTTTAGTTGAAAGAACATCAAGATTTACTTTAGCAATGTTAGTTGAAAATAGAACTACTAAAGTTGTTAACGAAAACATTAGCCATTATTTATCAATTCTTCCAAATAATCTTGTTAAGACTATAACATTTGATAGGGGTAAAGAATTTTCTAATTGACAACAACTTGAAAAAAATTTAAATGTGAAAATTTATTTTGCTAATGCGTATTCGCCTTGACAAAGAGGTACTAATGAAAATACTAATGGTTTAATTAGAGAAAAATTTCCTAAAAAATTTAATTTTTCAAATACTACTAAAAATGCAGTTCATAAATTTATATTGTCTTTAAACCAAAGACCAAGAAAAATACTAAATTATCTTTCACCAATCGAATATTTGGTTAGAAAAATAATTTAGTTGCACTTAACTTTACAATTTGGCATTTTATAAAGTTAAATCATATTTTGTTTAGAAAGGGGGTGATTATATGATTGGAACTTTCTTAGCAGAAGCACCGGCAGTAGCTGTTACTGGCGAGCAAGCGGTTACTAACTTATGAAAAGCGTTAATTGGAGCGTTTGGTCACATTTGAACCGATATTATTGGTGGTAATATGCCTAATGTTGTTAATTTTTTTGCTACATATTGAGTTTTCTTGCTTGGTGTAATTATTGGTTTATTTTTAATTGCTTTCAAAATGTTTGAAAAATTAATGCCCGGCAGATAGTAATAAAAATAAAGAAAGTGTGATTTAAGTGACGCTATTGTTTAAAAAAATAAATTTAACATTATATGATTTTGTCGCTTTAAATCGCACTTTATTTATTATTGCGTGATTCTATGGTGCGATTTTGCATTATTATAATCCTCAAAGTTGAAGAATGTTATTTGATATTATTTATTTATTAATTTCTTTGTATATTTTATATACTAAAATTTCTCATTTTTTTGCTCGTCGTAGTTTTATTAATTTCTTATTAAATTCTCCTTTAAATTTAGTAATTGGTGCTTTAGGGACTGGAAAAACCGCTTTAATGGTTTTAGCTTCTTACTTATTAAGTGGTTGAAAAACGATTTCTACTTTTCCGATTACGGATAAACAAATGCTTTCATTAGGGCATATGTCTTTATTAGATTATAATTATCCGATATTAGAAGAAAAGCATTTGCTGTTATGAGATGAAACTAACTTATTTTTAGAAGGAACTGACTATAAAGAAAATGATAGGGTAACTCAAGGTTTACAAGAATATTTCGCTTCAGCACGGCAATTTACTCATATCGTATTAGCAAGCGGACAACGAGCCGAACATATATGAGTTAAAGTTCGTGATATTGCGAATTCAATAATTGTTGGCATTAGAAAAAAACCAGTTAGTATCTTTCGTCCTTATTTACAAGTTATTTATGGTACTTTTAAATCGGTAAGCGAATACGAACAATGACGTTTAACTCTGATTAATGCTAAAAATGATAAAAAAGGTCGCAAAATCAAGTATCGTAGTATTCCAGAATTAGACATTTATTTCTTTAAATTGAAAATTCCGATGTCAATTTTAAACCTTTACGATAATAAATATTTATCATTCTTGCGTGAATTAAGTAATCGTGCTTTGAATGATAATTATCAACATAAATTTTGAAATGATAATGTAATGGATATTGAAGCATTAGAATATTTAAAAATGGAAAAATTCAGTAAGATACTTACTAAGTTAAAAAATAATCTGAAGAAGAAAAACAAGTAAAGGAGTTTAAAAAATGGAAAACTTAGAAAAAATGGCTAGTTTGATTGGCGATATGTTTTATAAAGTTTTTGATTTAATTTGAACTTTAACCATTCCCGGAACAGATATTCGTATTATTATTTTTTCGCTAATTATGCTTGTGATAAATCTCGTAATTGGTGGCATTTTAGGTATTCATATTGAACGACCAAAAGTTGGTTTTCGTAAAAAATATCGAAAATCAGTTGCTAATTGAGGAGCTAAGAAAAAATCATCTAGTGGTTCAATTAAGAAATTCAGTGGTAATAGTCCTAAAAATAGACCGTGAGTTAATCAACATGGACGGCAAATAAAAAGGTAGGTTTAGAAAATGTTTAAATTAATAATTTTATTTATTCTTGTTTCTGTTTTTTCTATTTTTGCTTTAGGTGATTTTTTAGGTTTATGAGCCTATGTGCGTGAGGGTTTAGAATATTTTAATAAAGTTTTATCAAAAAATATTAAAATTTTAGATTTGTTTAAACCAATGATAAGGTTATTTTCCCAACATCCGATTTTCCAAATTTTAGGAACGATTTGTATTTTATCAACAATATATTTAATTTTAAGAGGACCTACTGAATAAAAAAATACTTTGAAAGGAGTTAAAAAATGAAAAAGTTAAATAAAATATTAAGTATTAAATGATTTAAAAGCGTTTTAAGTTTTATACATTTTTTTATCATACTTCATAGTGTTATTACTATAATTTGAGTATTTTTAACAAAAATTCGAACTAACACAGATGAGTTTTTTAAAGATTTTATATTGTTTGATTTCCAAAATGTAGTTTTTAAGGTGTATTTTTGATTATTAATCGTTTATTTGTTAATAACTGGTATTAAATTAATTATTAGGGGTTATTACTTTAATAAAGTTTTTAGAAAGCACCAAATGCAAGTTGTTAATTGTGAGTGTCCACAACATAATCAATATAAATTTTCTGATGCTTTTAAAGCGATAAAAAAGAGTTTTAAGGCGTGATGAGATGCATAAGATTATTTCTTGATTTATTATAATGTTTATTGGTTTGGTGCCATTAGGGGCTTTCTTTGATACAAAACAACCACCAAAACCTAATATGGAACAATTCTTTATAAAACGAGAAAAACGAGCCACAAACCCTAGTCAATGTGGTAATAGTTGTAAATTAGAGTTTTTTAATATTTATAATAGTTTTTTAATTCCTAGCAAAATTGGCGGTGGGGCTAAAATTAAATTTCAAGATAACATCGATTTACCGCTTGAAATTAAAAAAACTCGCATTTTTAGTTTATCTCTTGGTAATAAAAATAAAGATTGAATTAATTTTTATAAAAATAATGGTGTTAAAAAAACTTACGATGATTTTAGTTATTTAGATTTAGATTTTGGTTATGAGATTTCTGAGATAATTAATGTTAAGATAACATTTACTAAATCAATAGGATTATCTTATAGTATAACTTCATTCTATGCCGAAATGCCTCTTTTACCCGAAAAAGAAGCAGAGCAACCATTACCTACTGAGATAACCAAAAATGATGGTGAATATCAATATACTCAATTTCAAGATAAGTTAGACTATTTAATGATACAACGCCGAGATTTTGATAAATTTAATTATAGTTATTTATATTGAGTCCCAATTTTTAATTTTTTTGACGATAATTTTAAATATATGAGTGAGATTTCAATTAAATTAAATGGTTTTAAACAAAATAGTAAATTTAATTTAAGTCGCAAAAATTCATATCCTAAACCTGATATGATGGAAAAAGTTATTTTTAGAGAACTTTCTTTTTCTAGTTTTGGTGATGTTATTACTATAAAAACGGAGCATGGTAGCATTGTGGGTAATAATGAGTTTTTAGAAAATGGTAAATCGCTTTGAAAATCTGGCTCGCAAACAAGTTTTGGAGAAGATTTTATTAATACTTTTTTTGGACAAATCAATTATTATGGTAATACTTTCCATTTTTTACGCTATGATAACAAATTAAAGACTGATTTTAAAGATTTTATGCTACATTATCAAAAAGATTTAACTATTAATTTTATTAATGGGTTATTTAATAAACTTTATAAAGTTTTAGGTGAATTTTTTGTACAATTCTTTTATGCCAGTTTTGATATGGATGCCTCTACTTATGTAGAATTAGATTACAAAGGAATGCAACAAATTCCTAAAAATGCTCTACAAATCGGGTTTTTCTATCGTTCCTTGATTACTTTTTATCCTAAACAATATTTAATTAACTTTGGTTCAACAGTAGAAAATAGTAAGAATGTGATTTTTCGTTCCTATTTTTTTGTTAAAGATAAACAAATTGCCAATGGTTTTAACACCGGTAAAAATTCTTATCAAATAGATTTTAATGTTTTAAAAGCATATGACAACCAATTATGGAATGTCACTAGTAATAAATTGCATTTTCACAATGCCAAAGTTGATGTGATGTATGGAATTAATATTTTTACGCTAACTTTCCCGCTATATAGAAAGCAAAATGAAAGTACTGAATATCATTATTCTTTATACGATTTTAATATTTTGAATTCAACAGCTTTTATTGGTGGCGGAATAAGCGGAAATATAGATGACTTAATTCCGACGCCTAACTGTTCTTATTGAGGTTTATTTAGTGCCATATCTTGTGGTATTCAGCATGCTTCTGTTAGTGTGTTGAATTGATTACTTGGTCTTTCGGGGATTAATCTTTTAATTCGCCCTATTGCTGACATTGCCAAAACGACAATTAATTTTACGAAAACAGCATTTCCGGTGTTTGAAGTTATTCCAGCATTTAAGATGTTATTCGAATTTGTAGTGCCATTAGCAATTTTACTAATGCTATTAAAAAAGTTTTCTTAAATATTTCCAATATTTTTATATAAAATATAATTCCTTTGAAAGGAGGATTTTTATTTATGTGAAAATTTTTATCAGCTTTAAATTTAGTATGTGTAGTGTTTATTTCTGGATGTAGTAAAAATAACAGCGATTTAAAAAAATATGATTTAGAGTTTTCTAATATTTATAATAGTTTTTTAATTCCTAGCAAAATTGGCGGTGGGGCTAAAATTAAATTTCAAGATAACATCGATTTACCGCTTGAAATTAAAAAAACTCGCATTTTTAGTTTATCTCTTGGTAATAAAAATAAAGATTGAATTAATTTTTATAAAAATAATGGTGTTAAAAAAACTTACGATGATTTTAGTTATTTAGATTCAGATTTTGGTTATGAGATTTCTGAGATAATTAATGTTAAGATAACATTTACTAAATCAATAAGATTATCTTATAATATAATTTCCTTTTCTGCTGAAATGCCTAATAAAAATTAGTAATTTAATAAATATTCTTGAAAATCGTATTAAAAAATACGATTTTCTTAATTTAAGGAGTTTAAAAAAATGAAATATATTATTTCCCAAGCCGATTTAGCAGATTTAAAAGCAAAAGCACAAAGTTGATTAAGTTCTAATTGTCGTAATCCTTATTACTATAAAACTAAAAAACGCATTACTGCCTATTTAAATTTATGTACTTATTTTTATATTGAAGAAACAACTTTAACAAAACTTATTAAAAAATATTTTAAGAATGCAACGAAAACCTTTTATCGCTGGGCGGAAAAAATTATGACCGCTTATTATTCTGATAATTTAGATTTGTTATTGTTTAAAACTACAAAACCACAAAATCTTAATTATCAATATAGTTTAAATTCTCGTGAAAAAGTATGTGATTTATATTTTGATTACAAAAATCTTCAAGCCGGCGGAATATGGTCTTTATTTAATAATTTAAAAATCGGTTTTCACGGTGTCAAAAATTCAGAAGTTCCGAAAAACATCAAAACTTTTTATCGCTGAATTAAATCTGACCCTCGTTGAAAAGAATTAAAACAACAAATCAAACAAACGAAACGCCATTTTAAGCGTTATGAAGTCTCCGAAATTGGTCTTTTACAAATGGATGCCAAAATTATTACCACATCAAATTTTCCGGTTGATAAAAAATATTACATTTATGATTTCATTGACGAAATGACACGCATAGTATTTGGTTATGTTTATGATAGTTTAGGAACTAACAATGCTATTAATGCTGTACAAAGAGCAATGAAAGATTTCGGCGAACTTGGTATAACCATTAAACGCCTTCGTACTGACAATGCTCCTGAATTTATTACTACTAATTGAAGCAATAAAAAAGCATATAAAGTAAAAGAAAGGCCTTTTACAACCTTTCTTTCTAGGAGCGGAATTGTTCACGAAACGACACCAATTCGTTCGCCTCAATCTAATGGGAAGATTGAACGATTCCATCAGCATTATAACAAATTATTTTATTCTAAGGATAAAAAATTAAATCAAAACGAACTTCAACATTATTTAAACAAATATTATTACTTTTATAACTTTGAACGCCCTCATTCATCATTAAACACTAAAACTCCTTTTCAAACATTACAAATATTTATAAAAAATAATTTACGAAAATTTACATAATCATAATCACTTGCTAATTATTTTTAATGTGCTTAAGTAATTTTCTAGTTATATTATTTCTTTCATAAAAAATGGAAATAATAAAAGTATTATTTCCACAAAAAAATTAATTATAAAATTTAATTTTTCAAACACTACTAAAAATGCAGTTCATAAATTTATATTGTCTTTAAACCAAAGACCAAGAAAAATACTAAATTATCTTTCTCCAATCGAATATTTGGTTAGAAAAAATAATTTAGTTACACTTAACTTTACAATTTGGCAAATTTTAAAAGATTTATTTTTTCTTATTCATAGACAAACTAAAATTAACTTTAATTGTACACGGATTTCTAAATCAACAACTGTTGGTAGTAAAAAGCTGTACTTAATTATCATTGAACCAGAGTTTTGTTACAATTAAAGTGCTTGCTATCAAAAGGCTTAATAGTTTTTGCATACTTTATTGTTTAACATTTAACATTAAATTTTTTTTGATACGGTTTAGGTAATGAACATGCATTTCACTGTCATAAATCATTAAGATCAATTTCTTCGTGGCCTCAACCTTGTAAATTTAAATGATATACTTTTGAACCATTTCTTTTTTCAATATAGGCACTACCATTATTATCTAATACAATATCAGTTATTTTAAAATCTAAACCATCAAATTTTTTAATATTAATTTCATTTCCTCTTTTAAAATAAAGATATACACCTCTTGTAGTTCCAATATAAATATCTCCTGCTTGTAATGAACCTCCTTTTGTATTTTTATCTAATATTTTAACTACAGTTATTTTTCTATCTTCTAAATTATAACCTTCTTTATAATCTTTAATCGCATCACAATATTGATTTTTTATATCATTATCTATATTTCTTGCCCTTCTTCTATTACAATTTAAGGCTGGTCTAATAACTAATCCAAGAATTACTCTAACAGTACTATTTAAAAGATGCTGGGAAATTGCATCGCTTGGTAATATTGAAAATAAACTATAAAGTTGTTGATTAATACTCTGGGTGGTAATGCCAAATCTTGTCTGAATATTATTAATTTCATCAATAATATTATTACTTACACTTTGTCAATTAGTTACAGTACTATGAATATTAATTTGATTAATGTATGATTCGGGGTCCCAATATATAGGTTGATTATTAGTAATAATATTAGTAATAATTAAATTATAAATTGATCTAAATCTTAAAGCCTCCGCTGTTACTAAAATAATTCTAAATAACGCAGCTTTTAATAACTTAATTTTATTTTCTGGATTATTTGGAGAGAGTCTTCCTTGTCCATAATTATCTAAAACACGAAAAGAATCTAAAATATTTTCTCAAGTAATTTGTGGATTAGAGCTTGGAAGAAGATTGTTATAGTTGCCATTAAATTGTAAATTCGAAGAAGTTTGACCATCAATACTTGTTATTGTAGAATCTGAAAAATAATAAAAAGTTGTACCATAACTAAATCCCTGTAAATATAAATTATCAGCACTAAAAAGTAAATTAATTGTAGTTTCATCATCAATAAAGACAGAAATTATAAAATTAGGTGCATTATGATTTATTTCAAATATTGAATTATCATTATTTGAATTAGTTTCAAAAATACTATTTAAAATATTTTGTTTTATTAGCTCATTTATAATTTTATTAAAACTATTTTTATAATTGTTTTTATCTCAATTTAAAATTAATTTTTCTCTAATTTTATATGGCCCATTATTTCTTTTATTTCTTTTTAAAATTCCTAAATTATTTGTTTCTAAAGAATTAATTTCATTATTTATTAATTTTGTTTCTTGTTTTTGATAAGGGGCTGTGGCAACGACCATTGGCATTGTTGCACTACTAATTGTTAGTAAACTTAATAAACTTAGTAATTTTTTCATATTAATTAAATCCCTTTCGTGAATTTTTAGTAATTAATAATAAAATTTATTTAACAATCAACAGCCTTTCTCCAAAAAATTAATCTGCAATCTCTTTACCTTGGAATTTAATTATAAACTATTTTTAAAATTTTCTTAGAATTTGTCGTTATTTATAAAAATTTAAATAAAAAATAAATTCACCTTTTTTAAAAACTTCTTGTACTTGTCATAAGTCTGTGGTATACTACATACTTGTGTTTTAATAGTGTGTTTTTTCTTTTTTCCTGAATAAGATTGTTTTTGTCTTTTTTTGGACGTTGAATGGGTGTTTCTGTAGCATCAATAATAATTGTTTTATCATTAAAATAATCATTTATTAATGCTTTTTTACCAGCAAGTTGTTGAAAATCAGGATGTTTGATTAAAATATCTTCAATTCACTTGATATTTCGATAACAACTAGCTTCACTAATATCAAAACTTTTACCAAGATGAAAATAAGTACGATATTCTCGTCAATATGATAAAGTCATCAATAATCTATTTTCTAATGATAATTTATTATTTTTACCACCTCTTTTAAACTTTTTTAACTCAGCTTCTTTTAAAATATTTAACATTTTATTAAAAGTACTTTGCTTTATTCCAGTTAATCGTAATAATTCTTTATCATTAATAAAATTAAATTTATCAAATTTCATAATCTTAAATTCCTTATAATTTCTATTTTAAATATATTTTATAGGAATTTTGTTTAATAAATAAGTAATGCAAGAAGTCTATTAAACAAACAAGAAAATTTACATGATAATTCGGAATTAGCAAATATATTAAATTCTGTGGTTGTTAAATTTAAACAAAAATATAACATTGAGGATTGTGAAACTTTTGTTGGAAATCTAGACGATGAATTCACTTCATTGTAGTTGTTAAAAACAAAATTTTATAACTAAGAAATCATAGTAGCTAAGGTAATTTGAAATTACCTTAGCTTTTTACTTTTTATTAAGCGTAATAGTTTGTTATTAGATTTTATGTTAAAATTAAAAACAGAATAGAAATTATCGCGAGGTGAAACAATGGAGCAGTATTTAAGTTTATGTCGTCAGATATTAGAAAAAGGTCAAAATAAACCTAATCGTACCCTTATTGATACAATTAGTTTTTTTGGTTATCAAATGCGGTTTGATTTACAAAAAGGTTTTCCACTATTAACAACAAAAAAAGTATATTTAAAAGCTGTTATTTATGAATTATTATGATTTATTAAAGGTGATACTAACATTAGAACTTTAGTACAAAATAATGTTAATATTTGAAATGAGTGACCTTATAAAAAATATCAAAATTCACCTGATTTTAAAGGTGAACAATTACAAGATTTTATTTTTAAAATTAAAAATGATGAGCAATTTGCTAAAAAATATGGTGATTTAGGTCCGGTTTATGGTAAACAATGGCGAAATTTTAATGGTATTGATCAATTAAAAAATTTAGAAAAGCAATTAAAAGATAATCCACATTCACGAAGACATATTTTATCTAGTTGAAATCCTGAGGAAATTGAAGAAATGGCATTACCGCCTTGTCATACATTATTTCAATTTTATGTTACTGCTGACAATAAATTATCTTGTCAGTTATATCAAAGAAGTGCTGATGTATTTTTAGGTGTTCCTTTTAATATTGCTAGTTATGCTTTATTAACTTATATGCTAGCATCTGTTTGTGGGTATGAAGTTGGTGATTTTGTGCATACAATTGGTGATGCGCATATTTATACTAATCATTTAGAACAAATAAATGAACAATTAACAAGAACTCCAAAAAAAATATGCAAATTAATAATTAATCGTTCAGTAACTTCAATTTTTGATTTTGAATATGAAGATTTTTCATTATTAGATTATGAATCACATCCGGCGATAAAAGGACAAGTGGCAGTTTAATTATGGTAATTTTAGTATGAGCAATGGATAAGAACGGTGTTATTGGTAAAGATAATAAATTGCTGTGGTGTTTAAATCAAGAATTACAATATTTTAAAGAAATTACCATCGGAAAAACAATTTTAATGGGAAGAAAAACTTTTGATAGTTTAAAAGTTAAACCTTTATCACAAAGAAAAACTATTGTTGTTAGTTGAAATCCTAATTATAAATTTAATCATCCTGATGTAATTGTAAGTAATAATTTAGAAGGTATTTTAAAGCAATATGAACATAGTTGTGATGACTTATATGTTTGTGGGGGTGCTTTGATTTATCAAATAGCAATTCCCTATGCCAACAAATTATTTGTTTCACTTATTAATGATTCATATGGAGGCGATACTTATTTTCCAGAAATTGATTTCCATCAATTTAAAGAAACTAGTAAGAAACAATATGATAAATTTGTTGGATTAATTTATGAAAGGAAAGTTACTAATGAATAAATGAAGAGTAATAATTACATTGCCATATTTGCTGCAAACTTTAAGAAAAGCAAAAAAAATGACAAAGAAAGTGCTTCGTGATCCTAATTCAGTATCGGAAGAATATCGTTATAAATGATTGCAAAAGCGAGCGCGATATTTTGCATGGTTATATAATGTTAAAGTTCATCCCCAAGGATTAGAAAATTGAGTTAATAATAAGGGATGTGTGATGATTGTCAATCATCAATCAAATTTTGATGCTTTATTATTACTTTTAATTAATGATTTTAGTAAATTTGCTCCCTTAGCATTCATTGCTAAGCAAGAATTACAAGAACATAAAATATTTAAACGCTTTGTACAATTAATTGATGTTTTATTTTTAGATCGTAATAATCCAAGGCAAGCATTAGAAGTTTTTAATGATGCTAAAATGTTAATTCGTGTCCCACGAACAATGGTTATTTTTCCAGAAGGAACTAGAAGTAATAGTTCAACAGTACAAGAATTTAAGCCAGCAGCATTTAGAATTGCGTATCAAACATATGTTCCAATTATTCCGGTTGCTATTATTAATTCATATGAAGTTTTTAATAAAAAATATCAAGGAAAGAAAAATATTTATCTTGTGATTCAAAAATCATTAGACCCTGCTAATTTTATTAATATTACTACTGATAATTTAGCAAGAAATATGCAAAATAATATTCAAAAAGTCATTAATAATTTTAATTTAAAAAATAAGGATGAAAAAAAATAATGTGAATGTTAGATTTAATTAATAAGAAAAAACAAAATCAACAATTGACAACAAAAGAAATTGATTTTATTATTAGTAGTTTTACTAAAGGCGATATTCCTGATTATCAAATGAGTGCTTTTTTAATGACTGTTTGATTTAATGGTTTAAATGAACAAGAAACATTTGATTTAACAAAATCATTAATTAATTCTGGTGATTCGTTAGATTTATCATTAATTAGTGGTTTTAAAGCTGATAAACATTCTACTGGTGGTGTTGGTGATAAAATAAGTTTACTTTATGCTCCTTTGTTAGCAAGTTTTGGTATTAAGGTAGCAAAAATTTCTGGAAGAGGATTAGAACAAACTGGTGGAACGATTGATAAGTTAGAAGCGATTCCTAATTTTAATGTTAATTTGCAATGAAATGATTTTTTAAAGGTAATTAATGAATGTGGAATGAGTATTATTAGTCAAACACAAGATATTACTCCGGCTGATAAGAAAATTTATGCTTTAAGAGATACTACGGGAACTGTTGATTCCATTCCTTTAATAGCAGCGAGTATTATGGCTAAGAAAATTGCTATGGGTAGTGATGGTCTTATTTTAGATGTTAAGTGTGGTAATGGTGCTTTTATGAGTAATTTAAATGATGCTAAAAAATTAGCAAGAATAATGTTACAAATTACTCAAAAATTAAAAGTTAAAACTGCTGTTATTATTAGTGATATGAATCAACCATTAGGAAGAATGATTGGTAACATTTGTGAAGTTTATGAAGCGTATGATTTTTTACAAGGTAAAAATCAAGATTCAGGATTATTAGAACTTGTAACCTCTCTAAGCGCGATTAGTTTATTACAAGCAGAAATTTGTAATAATTTTGATGAAGCAAAACAAAAATGTATTGAGCAACTAAAATCATTAGTTCCATTAAATATTTTTAAACAATTTATTAAACAGCAATCTGGTGATATTGATTTTGTTACTAATTTTGTTTGAAAAGATGCTGTTAAATTTGTTATTGAAATTAAAGCATCAGTTTCAGGATTTGTTAATTTTCATAACTGTTATGGTTTAGGTAATTTAGCAATGCATTTAGGAGCAGGAAGAGAAACAAATTGTTCAACGATTGATTATATGGCCGGAATTTTTATTAATAAAAAAACCCAAGAAAAAGTTAATCCTAATGAAACGGTATTAACTTTATATACTAATATTAATAGTGTCAGTGAGTTTACAGCGATGGCAAAAGAATTATTTACGATTGAACAATCTTTACCGCCAATTAATAATATTATTTATGAAATAATGCAATAAGGTAATTAAGATAAGGCGGATAAGTAAATATGAGTAAATATCTGATTAACATTAATAATTTTCAAGGACCATTAGATTTACTTTTACATTTAATTAAAGAAAAAAATCTTGATATCTTTACTGTTGATGTTAGTAGTATTACAACGCAATATTTAGATTATTTAAATAAAATGGAAACATTAAATTTAGATATTGCTAGTGAATATTTAACAATGGCTGCATATCTTTTAGAATTAAAATCACGGCGATTATTACAACAGACTAATTTAGAAGAAGAAAATAGTGATTATGAAGCAGATAATCGTCAAGAGTTAATTCAAAAATTATTAGAATATCAAACTATTAAAGAAACAACTAGTTTTTTTAAAGAACAAGAGATTGTTCGTCAGCAAGTTTTTACGAGACCAGCAATTGTTTCCAATTCACAACAATATGCATCATTAGCGAAGAAAACTAATTGAGATTTTAACTTAGAGCAATTGAGTTTTCAATTACAAGAAGTATATAAAAGATATCAATTAAATATGCCAATGACAACACGCGTGGCTAAACAACAAATATCACCACAAAAGCGTGCATCAGAAATTTTTAATTTCTTAAAACAAAATCCCCAAAAAAGTTATAATCTTTATGATATTTTTGTTGAAAGTGATAATATTACAAATAATTTGCTTGTTGTTAGTTTTAGTGCTATTTTGGATTTAGTTCGTAGTCAGCAAATATATATTGAGCAAGCAGATATGTTTGCTCCTATCACATTAAAATATCGAGGTGAATTTAGTGAAGAAAGTGAATAATTATGCTTTAATGGAAGGATTAATTTTTATTGCTGGTGAAGAGGGCATTAGCAATCAAAAAATTGCTAAAAAGTTAAATCTTAGTCTTAATCTTGTTAATGAAATGTTAGTAACTATCCAACAACAGTTAGATGCCGATGAATCGCGAGGCATATCATTAATGAATAATAATAATGTTTTTAAGTTTATGACAAAACAAGAACATTTTAATATTTATGAATCATTAGTTATTGAACAAACTAGTAAATTATCAACAGCAGCATTAGAAACGCTAGCAATTATTGCTTATAAGGGTCCAATAGTAAAAAGTGAAATTGAAAGTATTCGTGGTGTTAGCAGTGATTTTATGGTTGCTAAATTAAAAGCTCGAGAATTAATTGTTGAACTAGGAAGAAGTGATGCTCTGGGGCGACCAATATTATATGGTGTGAGTCAATATTTTTTAGATTATTTTAATTTATCTTCGTTAGAAAAATTACCACCATTACCAGAATCTTTTTTTGATAAAGATGAAGACACTAATTTGTTTATTAATTAAGGATAATGATAATGAAAAAAGAACGATTACAAAAAATAATTGCTATGCGTGGTTATTGTTCGCGGCGAAAAGCTGAACAATTAATTTTAGCAGGCAAAGTTACAGTTAATGAACAAATTATTACGGAATTAGGATTTAAAGTTGAAGTAAATGTTAAAATTACTGTTAATGGTCAATTATTGCCAGCAGAACAAGAAAATATTTATTTAGCTTTTAATAAACCAATCGGATGTATTACTTCTTTGGATGACCCTCTCGGAAGAAAAACTGTCTTTGATTATTTAAAAGATATTACCGTTCGGATTTATCCGATTGGCAGATTAGATTATTATACTAGTGGGTTATTGTTATTAACTAATGATGGTAATTTTGCTAATTTAATTATGCATCCGACCCACGGCATTAATAAAGTTTATGAAGTAACGGCTAAAGGTAAAATTACTTCCACAATGATTAATAGTTTATTAAATGGTGTTTTAATTGATGATGATTTTTTAGCTAAAGCAATACAAGTTAAGTTATTAAGAGTAAATAGTAATCAACAAACTTATATGCTAGCAATAACTATTCAAGATGGTCACAATCAACAAATTCGGAAAATGATTAAAGCAATAAATGGTAAAGTTTTAGCATTAAAACGACTTGCTGTGGGAATATTAACTCTTAATGGTATTAGCGAAGGTCATTATCGGTTATTAACAAATGATGAAGTTAAGCAATTAGAAAAAATGGCGAAAAAAAATAATCCCTAAGGATTATTTTTGTATTTCTTTAAATTTTTCTAGTAATTTTTCTTTTCCTTCATTAATAAGAAGATCATTATATTTAGTATATAACTCACGACAATGAGCTAATTCGTTTAAAGCTCATTTTTCATCTTTTCATTCTTTAACAATAACTGCTTTTTTTTGTAACTGTTTATATTGGATAAAGAAATTTTTAATTTTTGCTAAAGTATGTTCAGGAACATCTTTTAAAGATTTAAGATGATTAAAATGAGGGTCATCGGCTAAAACACCAAATAGTTTAGTATCAATTTCACCACCATCAATCATTTCTAAAGCTCCAAGAATTCTAACATTAGCTTGACATCCAGGAATCGTTGGATATGTTGCTAAAGCAATAACATCAAGCGGATCACCATCTCAGTCTAAAGTATTTTCAATACAACCGTATTCGCCAGGATAAACATTAGCACCATATAAAACACGATCTAAAATAATTCTTTTAGTTTCAAAATTATATTCGTATTTATTACTACTACCAGTAGTAATTTCAATAATTACAGGAACGATATTATTTTCCATTAATAAATTTTCTCCTTTTCTTTATTTGTAAAAATATTATACAATAAATATGTTGAAATAACGGTAATTAATTAAGGCGGAATAAATTAATGAGAAAGATAACAAGATTGTTATGAGTAACACTTAAAAATGATAGTCAATTAACAATTAAAAAGTTAGTTTTAATTGCTAATTTTTTAGCTATTTGTTTATTAGTCGGTTATATTAGTAAATTTATTCCGCCTTTATTTTTATCTTATTTAAAATTAGAATTTATTGATGTTTTTATTATTATTGCTTTTCCGTTTTTAGGAATTATTTATACTTATTTTTTAGTATTTTTAATTCCTTGAATGTTAATGCTAATTACTAGTACTAGTGGTCCAATTGCTTATTTAGCATTAATGTTAGCAACAGGAGGATTTTATTCAATATTTTTAATTGTGCAAATGCCATTATTTTTTATTATTCAATTTTGTGGATGAACAAAAAATAGTTCTGGTAAATTTTTAACGATTATTGTTTGAATTATTAGTATTTTTTTAGCGGCAATTATTAATTCATTTTGAATGACTTTTTTAAATTGAGTTTTTATTTTGGAATTATATCGGATGGCATCTTTGCGAAATCAGTTATTTGTAGTTTTTTTACCATTTAATTTAATAAAATTTTGTTTGGAAGCTTTAGTTTATAGTTTAATCGTAACAGCAACTTGACCATTAATTGAAAAAAATGCTAACGCAAGTTATTATATTTTATTATAATTATATTAGACTTGGTACATAACTATAACATTTTGCACCTACCAAACTATAAAATTCACTTTCATCTTTATATTTATCTAATATTTGTGCTTCATCTAGAAAATAATATTATCAAAATAGTAGATAAAATTGAGGGTTATGTACCAAGTCTATTAGAGAAATGAGGCGATAGTAGTGAAAATTGAACAAACAAGGATGGAACGATTTTCGCTCTCACGAGAACAAATTAATCGTGAGATTGAGTTAGATCAAGCATTATTGCAAGAAGAAGAGTTATTGCAAGATTATATTAGTCGTTTTAGTCATATTGATAAAGAATATTTTCAAGAATTTCTTGATAATATTAATCAAGAATGAGACCTATTAAGCCCTCAATTACATCAAGATCATTCAAAAGGTTTTATTAATTTTGAAGTTAGATATGAAATTAATCAGTATTTAACTGATATTCGTAGTAAATATGATTGTGATTTAAATGATAATGTTAATTTACAACAAATTTTACAAGACCATAATTATCACCATAAATTTGGTCAGCATTTAAATGGTACTAGTGAAAGTAAATATCAAGAAATAATTTTAGCGTTAGAAAATTCTGTTAAAAATTTACAAACTAAAATTTCTTCAGAAACGGAATTAGTTCAGCAAGTAATTAAAACCTATCAAGAAGATTTAAAAAAGCATCCAGAGGCGTTAATACCTAGTAAAAAACCGTTAGTAGAATTATTATCAAATTCAGCGGCAATGACTGATGAACAATTTAATCAGTTAGTAACAAGGTTTAAAAAGCAAAAAATTAGTTTTAAATGATTAGTATTGTTAATAATTGGTAGTATTATCTTGATTATCTCTTTATTAATTGTTCTTTTACTTTTATTAATTCAATAATATCATTATATTAGATGTATAATTTGTTAGAGGTGGAATAAAAGAATGAAACAGATAAATATTGCTATTGATGGACCAGCTGGAAGTGGAAAGTCAACAACTGCTAAATTAGTTGCTAAACGGTTACATTATATTTTTATTGACACTGGTTTAATGTATCGAGCTTTAACGCTTTATTGCTTAGTAAATAAAATTGATATTAATGATACTAGAGCGGTTATTAAGGTGTTGACTAATATTAGATTTAGTTATGATGCTAATGGTAATATTTATGTGAATGGGATTAAACAAAATTCTTATGATTTAAGTAGTAAAAAAGTTGTTAATCATGTTAGTTCAATTAGTGCTATCAAAGCGGTAAGAACATTTATGGTTAAAAGTCAAAGAGCAATTGTTCAAGGTTTTGGTTATATTCTTGCTGGAAGAGATATTGGGACGGTTGTTTTACCTAATGCTCAATTAAAAGTATTTTTAACAGCAACAATTACTAAACGAGCACAAAGAAGAGTTGAACAAGCACGACAACAAGGAATGGTTTTAGAGTTGTCTAGTGTTCAAAATAATTTACAAGATCGTGATCGTCAAGATTCTGATCGTAAAGTCAGTCCTTTAAAGAAAGCTAATGACGCAATTGAAATTGATAATAGTAATTTATCATTAGATCAAATTGTTGATTTAATTGTGACAATGGTTTATGAAATTAAAAAAAAATCAATGCCTTTTGCAAATGCATAGTTAGGAAAAAAATAAAATGAAAAATTCTGCAATTGTCGCTATTATTGGGCGACCTAATGTTGGTAAGTCAACATTATTTAATCGCTTAATTAAAAATCGTTTATCAATTGTTGATGATACACCAGGAGTTACCAGAGATCGGATTTATCAAAAAGCACAATGACTTAATCGTGAATTTTGATTAGTAGATACTGGTGGTCTTGGTTTTGGTAATGATGAATTACAAGCACAAATTTCATTACAAGCACAAATTGCGATTGAACAAGCTGATGTTATTATCTTTACTACTAATTATCAAGAACGATTGCAAGAAGAAGAAAAACGAATTGCTAAAATGCTTTATGGAATTAATAAACCAATTATTTTGGTTGTTAATAAATATGATAATCAACAAGTTAATAATGAACTATATGATTTTATCCAATTAGGATTTGGTGAGCCAATTGCGGTTTCTTCAACGCATGGTATTGGGATTGGCGATTTGTTAGATAAAATTATTTTTAGTTTAAATCAATTAAATTTAGAAATAAAACCAGATCTTGAAAATGAAACTAAAATCGCTATTATTGGACGACCTAATGTTGGTAAGTCTAGTTTAACAAACGCATTATTAAATGAGTCGCGGGTTGTTGTTTCTAATCTTCCAGGCACGACAACAGATGCTGTTGATAGTTCATTTGTTAGAAATGGACAAAAATTTGTTGTTATTGATACGGCGGGAATTAGAAAACGAGGAAAAGTTCAAACAAATTTAGAAAAGTATAGTGTTTTAAGGGCTTTAAAAGCTGTGGAACGAAGTGATATTGTTTTATTAGTATTAGATGGCAATGAAGGTGTTAGAGAACAAGATGCTAAAATTGGTGCGATTGCGAAAGAGGGTTATAAACCAGTAATTATTATTGTTAACAAATATGATGAAATGGAAAAAACAAAAAAATCATTAGATGATTTTCGTAAAGAAATTCAAGTTCATTTTAAATATTTGCATTATGCTTTTGTAATTTTTGTTTCGGTATTAAAAAATGTGCATCTCGGAAAGATTTTTCAAAATATTAATAAGATTAAAGAAAAACAAAACTTACGGATTCAAACTAGTGTTGTTAATGAAATTCTTAGTAAGGCTCAGTTATTACATCAACCACCTATTTTTCAAGGCGAAAGATTAAAGATATATTATGCCACACAGGTAAGTAAACAACCAATTACTTTTGTTTTATTTGTTAATAATCCTAAGCATTTACATTTTTCATATGCAAGATTTTTGGAAAATCAGTTACGAGAATATTTTGACTTTCAAGGGATTCCTTTACTATTGATTTTTCGTCAAAGAAAATAAATATTTAAGGAAGGTAAAAGAATGCAAAAAATTATTATTTTAGGAACTGGAGCGTTTGCTAGTGCTTTGGCACAAGTTTTAGCAGAAAATAAAAATGAAGTATTAATGTATGGCATTGAAAAAAGTGAAGTTGATGATATTAACAATAATCATCAAAATAGTAAATATTTTCAAGGGATTCGTTTAAATGAAAATATTGTTGCTACTAATGATTTAAAACAAGCTGTATGTGATGCTAAAGTTATTGTTTTTGCGCTTCCTTCACAGGTTTTGCCTAGCGTTTGTCAGCAAATTAATGAGTTAGTAACTTATCCAGTGCATTTTATTAATATTGCTAAAGGTTTTGAACCTAATACTGGTGAAAGGTTATCATTAACGATTCGTAAAAATTTAAAACCTTATATTATTGAAGATTTGTCAGGATTAAATGGTCCTAGTATTGCAATTGAAATTGTTCAAAGATTTCCCACACAAGTAACAGCGGTTAGTGAGAATTTATTATATGCGAAAAAAGTTCAGCAATATTTTAATAGTGAAAATTTTTCGGTGACGATTACTAATGATTTTATTGGTGTTGAATGTGCTAGTGCTTTAAAAAATGTTGTTGCGATTATTTTGGGAATGTTAAAAGGTCAAAATGCTAGTGATAATACTGTTGCATCTTTTATTACTATTGGTTTAAATGAAGCAATTAAATTTAGTAATAAAATGGGGGGAAAAACAGAAACATTTTTAACGCCAACCGGCATTGGTGATTTAATTTTAACAGCAATGTCACCAAAATCTCGTAATTATCAATTTGGTTATGAAGTTGGTAAAACTAATGATCCAGAAACTGTTATTAAGCAATCACAAAAAGCTGTTGAAGGTTTTGGCACTTGCAAGTTAGTTAATGAGCAAATGTCAAAATTAAGTTTAAAACTACTACCTTTATTTGCATTATTATATAAAATTCTTTATTCATATGAAAATCCTCAAATTGTAATTAACAACTTTTTAAAACATTTTCCAATTGAATAAAAATAATGAACATAAATTCGTTAAATATTTTTCATAAGTGAAGACTTTTATTACAGTTTTATAAGGTTCTTTTAATTACTGAAGATGAATTAATTATTTTATTATTATTAATGCATTTATTATCAAAAGAATATCAATTTGTAACTTCTGGGGAATTAGAAAAATTTTCTAATTTTGATGTTAACAAAATTGATAAATTATTAGTTCAATTATTAGAAAAAGATTATTTACAAATTAGTAATTTTAATGATAAGTTAACAATGTCATTAACACCATTATTTAATAAAATTTTTCAGATCTTGCAAGATGATAATGTAATTATTGAAGATAAGTTTGTTGATATTAATAGTGTTTTAATAACACCGTTATCTTTTGAACAAAAATTATTTATTGAACAACATTTGAATGATGAAAATTTAATTAATAAGGTACAATCGTTAAAAAGTAATAATAAAAAAACTAATTTTATTAAATTACAACAGTTGATTTTAAATCCTGATAATAAAAAAAGTTTATCGCAATTTAATTGATTAATTACTGATATGATTGATGCCATAAAAAAGGAGGAATAATTTTATGAAAAATGATAATAGTTTTAAATTGGCAAAAGAGGATATTTTAGAAAAGGAATTTCAAATTAATTTTAAAGGTTATGATGCCCAAGAAGTTGATCGGTTTTTAGATATTGTTCAAAAAGATTATGATGCTTTTAATAAAATTATTGAAACTCATGTTGATGAAATTTTGAGTTTAAAAGAAAAACTCAAAGAAATAATTGAAGAACATGAAAAGTTAAAAAGTAATTATGAAATTGTTATGCAACAACGAGATAAGTTAGAAGAAAAAGGTTTAAGAAATGTTGATATCATTAATCGGTTAAGTAAACTTGAAAGTAAAGTTAATAAGTAGTAAAATGGATATGAGATTAAAAATCCGTGCTAATCGCTGTTAGAAATTTATTTTTAATAGAGGAAAGTCCACACTCACACTAGCTGTGATGCTAGTAATGTTTATGCTTGGAGAAAAAATAATTCAAGGATAAGAAACATCAAATGATGTTTCTTAGATGGCTAACTAATGACCTAAGTTAATTATTTAATATGGTTTAGTAGTTTATAAAAGTGCCATAGTGACGATACTAATGAGAAATTATTAGAGTGGAACGCGGTAAACCCCATAAGTGAGAAACCCAAATTATGGTAGGGGAACTATTAATTGCGAATGATAAGTAATTAATGGATATTTGTTTAACTTTAAAGTTGAATTAATATAGATAAATGATTAGCGCTTAAAGCATTTATGTCTTTGAGAACAGAATGTGGCTTACGAGATTTTTAATCTCGTTTTTTTATTTTTAGGTTATAATTTTTTATATAGGAGGGTTGCTAATGAATTTACCAAATAAAATAACATTAGTACGAATTATTTTAGTACCGATAATTTTAATTTTAATGTTGTTAGGAGCACCATTTGCTAACTATAATTTTGTTAGTCCAAGTATTAATATTGATAGTAATGTTAAAATTAATATTCTTTGAATTATTGCAGGGTTACTTTTTATTATTGCTTGTTTTAGTGATTGATTAGATGGTTATCTTGCTAGGAAAAATAAGCAAGTAACAAACTTTGGTAAGATTGCTGATCCGATTGCTGATAAGATGTTGACTAGTGGTGTTTTAATTATTATGACAATTCCGCAAATTATTCCAGTTTGAGTAACATTAATTTTGATTTCCCGAGATATTTTGCTTGATGGGATAAGAATGTTTTTAGCAACTAAAAAAGTTGTTATTGCTGCTAATTATTATGGTAAGTTAAAAACCTTAATGCAAATGGCAGGGTTAACATTATTATTTTTTGTTAATCATATTTGATTTGGATGAAATAGTGATTGAGGTTCATGACAGTATCATATTATTTTAATACCAATATATTTATCATTATTGCTTTCAGTTTGGAGTGCAATTACTTATATTCTTGGAATTAAACAAAGCAATCAAAAATAAATATTAATTAGGAGGAAAAAAATGCACGATTTAGTTAAATTATTAGAAAAGAAAAATTTAACCATTAGTAGTTGTGAAAGTATTACTGGGGGAGCTTTTAGTGAGGCATTAGTTAAGACTGAAGGAGCCAGCAAAGTATTTCGTGGTGGGTTAATAGCTTATAGTGCTCATTCTAAAGTTCATTTAGCAAGAGTTCAGTTAACAACTTTACAATCATTTGGTGCTGTTAGTGTTGAAACAGCTATTGAAATGGCACAAAACGCAAAAAATTTATTTGATAGTGATATGGCAATTAGTTTTACTGGTAATGCTGGTCCTGAAAACCATGAAAATAAGCCATTAGGTTTAGTATATATTGCATTGGCATATAATAACAAATGTTTAGTTTATGAATATCAATTATCGGGAAATCGCAAACAAATTATTAATAAATGTGTTAAATTAATTAAAGAATTAATTAAAGAAAATTTAAAATAAACTAGGAAAAGTTTATTTTTTTTGTTAATTTATCTAGTGGAGGTAAATAAATGTCAAAAAATAAAACGAATACTACCGAACTTATTGATAAAGAAGAACTATTACAACAAGCATTACAAACAATTATTAAAGAATATGGTAGTGATGCGGTTGTGGATATGAATAAAAAACTTCCATCAAAGGATAATATTATTAGTTCGGGAAGTTTATTATTGGATATGGCAATTGGTATTGGTGATTATCCTCGTGGCAGAGTTATTGAAGTTTATGGTGCTGAATCTTCTGGAAAAACCACTTTAGCATTACATGGCTATTAGTGAAGTTCAAAAAGGTAATGGTAAAGCTGTTTTTATTGATGTTGAACATGCTTTAGACCCAAATTATGCTCAAAAAATTGGTGTTAGGTTAGAACAATTAATAATTGTTCAGTCTGATTCAGGAGAACAAGCGTTAGGAATATTAGAAGTTTTTGTTAAGTCTAATGTTATTGATTTGATTGTAGTTGATTCTGTTGCGGCGTTAACACCACAAGTTGAATTAGATGGTGAAATGTCTGATCAAACGATTGGTGCTCAAGCGCGATTAATGTCAAAGGCATTACGCAAGTTAAATTCATATATTGCTAAAACTAACTGTTTGGTTTTTTTATTAATCAAATTAGAGAAAAAGTGGGAATTATTTTTGGTAATCCAGAAATAACCCCCGGAGGTAGAGCATTAAGGTTTTATTCATCAGTACGAGTTGAATTAAGAAGAAGTGACCAAATTCTGTTTAATAATCAATTAGTTGGTTATAAAACTAAAGTTAAAATTGTTAAAAATAAAGTTGCTGCTCCTTTTCAAATGACGGTTTTAGATATTTACTTTGGTCGTGGAATATGCAAGTTAGAAGAATTGATTTCATTAGGTTTAAAGGGTAATATTTTGCAAAAAATTGGTTCTTGATATAGTTATGGTGAGCAAAAACTTGGTTTAGGTCGTGATAAGAGGTTAGAGAATTTTTTATTGCTAATGTTGATTTACAAGAACAATTGCATCATAATGTTATTGAGTGATTACATACTGTTAAGTAATATTTAATAGCAAGTCTTTTAATGAAAGACTTGCTTTTTAATATTTTAATGCTTATATTTGTATTTAATTAGTTATTAAAAGATGATATTATTAATAGGTAAACATTGAAGTAATGTTTTAAACTAATTATCTATTATTTAAAGAAAAAAATTAAATTTTATTAATAATTTGAAAAGAAAATTAACTATTCAGAAAGGAAAATTTATGAGTAAATTAGAATTCGGTCTTTTGGTTGGAATTTTTTTAGCATTGGCGATTGGTATTGGCATTGGTCTGTTAATTAAATATTTTGTTCGTACTAGTAATGATAAAAAGAGTCAAATAAAATTGGCACAAGCAGAACGAGAAGCAAAAAATATTATTCAATCAACAAAGGCAGATATCAAAGTAGAAATTGCTCAAATGAAAAAAGAAGTTGCAATTGATTTAGAACAAAGAAGAAGTCAAAGTAATAATTATGAAGCCTTATTAATGAAGCGCGAAAAAAATATTATTGAACGCGAAGAAGTGTTGGAATCTCAATATCGTGAAATTCTTCAAAAAAAAGATAATATTAAAAAAATTGAAGAAAACTATTATGATAAATTAGAGAAAATTGTTTTAGAATTAGAAAAAGTTGCTGGACTTAGTCAACAAGAAGCAAAAGTAGTTTTGTTTAAAGAATTAGAGGAGAAACTTGATTTAGAGTTAGGACAATTAATTAAAAATCGTGAAAATGATGCTAAAATTAAAGCAAAAAATATTGCTGACAATATTATTGCGGTTGCCATTGAAAAATATGCTCATGATGTTGTTGCTGAAAAAACAACAGCATTTGTTAAGTTACCTAATGATGAAATGAAGGGACGAATTATTGGTAAAGAAGGTAGAAATATTAAGGCTTTTGAACAAGCAGCTGGTGTTGATATTATTATTGATGATACTCCAGAAATTATTCAAGTATCATCTTTTAATCCGATTAGACGAGAAATTGCGGTTCGAACTTTAAATTCATTAATGCGTGATGGGCGGATTCAACCAATAAGAATTGAAGAAGTTTTAAAGAAAACTCAAGATGATTTGGAATCTTTAATTCAAGAAACTGGACAAAAGGTAATTAGTGACTTAGGAATTACTAATATGAAGCTTGGATTAGTTTATTATCTTGGAAAATTACGATATCGTACTAGTTTTGGTCAAAATGCTTTACAGCATTGTATTGAAGTAGCAAAGTTGGCTGGAACAATGGCTGCTGAGTTAGGATTGGATGAAAAATTAGCAAGAAGAGCAGGTTTATTACATGATATTGGCAAGGCAATTGATTATGAAATGGATGGTTCGCATGTTAATTTGGGTGTTCAATTAGCAAAAAAATATGGTGAACATCCGCTAATTATTAATGCTATTCATGCCCACCATGGGAAGATTAGTCCGCAAAGTATTTATGCTGTTTTAGTAATGGCAGCGGATACTTTATCGGCAGCTAGACCAGGAGCAAGAAACAATTCTTTAGAAGAGTTTATTCAAAGAATGCAACAAATTGAAGAAATTTGTCAATCAATTCCTGGGGTGCAAAAATCTTATGCTGTTCAAGCCGGAAGGCAAATTAGAATTATTGTTGATCCTGGTAAGGTTAGTGATGCTAAGGTTTATAAAATTGCTCATGATGTGAAAATTAAAATTGAAAAAGAAATTACAATTCCTGGCGATATTCATATCACTGTTATTAGAGAATTAAGAGCTAATGAAGTTGCTCGTTAAAATTAAATATTAGACTTGGTACATAACCTTTAATTTTATCTACTATTTTGATAATATTATTTCCTAGGTGAAGTACAAATGTTAGATAAATACAAAGACGAAAATGAATTTTATAGTCTAATCGGCATAAAATATAAAACTTTCATGAAAATGGTAGAAATTTTAAAAGAAGCTGAAGCTAAACAAAAACAAATTGGTGATAGACCAAATAAATTATCAATAGAGCAAAGATTACTTATGACTTTAGAATACTGAAAAGAATATAGTACATATCGTATTATTGCAAAAAAATATAATATTAGTCATGTTAGTTGTATTCGTAATATCTTTTGAGTTGAAAATACTCTAATAAAAAATAGTCACTTTCATATACCTGGCAAAAAGATATTATTGGAAAATAAGGGTACTAATAATAATTTATTAGCAATTGATGCTACAGAAATTCCAATTGAAAGAATTAAAAAAAACTAAAATTATTATTTTCTGGTAAGAAAAGGCAACATTCATTAAAATCGCAAATAATTATTGATTTATTTAACAATAAGATTATTTCAGTAGATTTTTGTTATGGCAGTATTCATGATTATAAGTTATTTTTAAAATCAAATATACTTATAAATCCAAGATTAGAATTAATTGCTGATTCAGGATATCAAGGTTTGCAAAATGTTCATAAAAATAGATTATTGCCAATTAAAAAGAGTAAAAATAATCCTTTAAATCCAGATAAAAAGGAATATAATAGCTTTTTAAGTAAAGTTAGAATTGCCATTGAACATGTTTTTGCTAGATTAAAAAGATTTAAAATACTAGTTTATCGTTATCGCAATAAGATTAGAAGATTTGGATTACGATTTAACTTAATTTCAGGAATATATAATTTTGAATTAAGCTAGTTATAGTTATGTGCCAAGTCTAATAAGTAAAAGATATTTAATGTTATTAAAACATTAAACATAATTTAGTCTCATTCCCGAAGAACTTAAAAATTTAAGCAAGATAAGGCAGGTCTCCTGGCTTAACATCAACCAATAATTATGCCTTCTCAAAAAACCAATTTTTAATGGAGAATATAATTATTGTCCGTATTACAGTTGCTGGGGCAGCTTTAGAATAATACTAAATTCCCTTTTCATAATTACAATTAAGTAATTAACCTTACAAACTAAATAGTTGCATATTTTTATTCTATACGATAAAATTTTAAGCACAAGGTAAAATATTAATAAAATTAAAAATTATTTCATTTTTAGTTTTAAAAAATAAAAGTGGTGAAAACAATGAAAATTACTAAGAGTGTGTTTCTTAAAGGTGCTATTAATAAGGAACAATGAATTGATGATGAGATTAGTGAAGTATTGTTATTAGGGCGAAGTAATGTTGGAAAATCAACATTTATTAATTCTTTATGTAATAATAAACAATTAGCAAAGGTGTCTAGTTCGCCTGGTAAAACACAGATGCTTAATTTTTTTGCTATTAATGATAATGAATTTCGTTTTGTTGATTGTCCAGGTTATGGCTTTGCAAAAATAAGTAAAAGTATTAAAAAAGAATTTGTTAAAATGATGGATACTTATTTATTAGCACGAAAAAATTTAAAGTTAGCAATCCTATTATTAGATTTAAGACGAATTCCTAATGATGATGATTTATTAATGTTTAACTTTTTACAAGCACGAAATATTAATATTCTCATTGTTACTACGAAGTTAGATAAACTAAAGAAAAATGATATTAGCAAGCAAGAAAAAGTAATTAAAGAAACATTGCTGATTATTAATGATATTGACATTATTAAAACATCAAGTATTAGTAAAATTGGTTATGATGCTGTTCTTGAAAAAATTACTGAATATATTTAAAAACTAAGTTTAGAGGTAGGATTATAAATATAATTAAGAAAGATTAAGGCAAATAGCAATCTTTGTCATCAAAAGCATTTAACACATACTGATAAATAACATCGTTGATTTGAAATCAAAGAAATTTTACGCTCAGTTTTTGCTATTTTATTAGTTATTCCGATGTGAATATCAATGGGTAAAGTAAATCCATTAGCAGTATATTTTGGAAATCCAATTATTCAATTAATTCTTGCGAGTATTGTTCAGTTTATTTTAGGATTTAATTTTTATAAAGCTTGATATCAAGAATTGTTTCAACAACGACGAGTCGGCATGTATTCATTAATCATTTTATCGTCTTTGGTGGCATTTATTTATTAGACTTGGTACATAACTATAACTAGCTTAATTCAAAATTATATATTCCTGAAATTAAGTTAAATCGTAATCCAAATCTTCTAATCTTATTGCGATAACGATAAACTAGTATTTTAAATCTTTTTAATCTAGCAAAAACATGTTCAATGGCAATTCTAACTTTACTTAAAAAGCTATTATATTCCTTTTTATCTGGATTTAAAGGATTATTTTTACTCTTTTTAATTGGCAATAATGTATTTTTATGAACATTTTGCAAACCTTGATATCCTAAATATCCTAAATCAGCAATTAATTCTAATTTTGGATTTATAAGTGTATTTGATTTTAAAAATAACTTATAATCATGAATACTGCCATAACAAAAATCTACTGAAATAATTTTATTGTTAAATAAATCAATAATTATTTGCGATTTTAATGAATGTTGCCTTTTCTTACCAGAAAATAATAATTTTAGTTTTTTTTAATTCTTTCAATTGGAATTTCTGTAGCATCAATTGCTAATAAATTATTATTAGTACCCTTATTTTCCAATAATATCTTTTTGCCAGGTATATGAAAGTGACTATTTTTTATTAGAGTATTTTCAACTCAAAAGATATTACGAATACAACTAACATGACTAATATTATATTTTTTTGCAATAATACGATATGTACTATATTCTTTTCAGTATTCTAAAGTCATAAGTAATCTTTGCTCTATTGATAATTTATTTGGTCTACCACCAATTTGTTTTTGTTTAGCTTCAGCTTCTTTTAAAATTTCTACCATTTTCATGAAAGTTTTATAGTTTGGTAGGTGCAAAATGTTATAGTTATGTACCAAGTCTATTAATGATTCATTAATTACTGGTGAGAGTCAAATTGTAAAAAATGGCTGGTTAATTATTAATTGGTGGTTCTGCTAATGCTGGTGAAGCTTTTATGATGCGAGCAACAAAAATTGGTAATGAAACGATATTAGCAAATATTATTAATAAAGTAGAACAATTGCAACAACAAAAAACCAATTTACAAAAGATTGCTGATAAGATTGCAGCGATTTTTGTTCCTTTTGTTTTAGGATTAGCATTATTAGTTTTTTTAGTTTATGCTTTTATTTTACCGTTATTTAATTTATCATTTATTATGTCTGTTCCTTATGGTATTGCTATTAAAACAGCAATTTCAACACTAATTATTGCTTGTCCTTGTGCTTTGGGATTAGCAACACCTTTAGCAATAACTGTGGGAATTGCAAAGTCAACCCAAGAAGGAATTATTTTTAATAAAGTTCATGCTTTTGAAAAAATCAATCAAATTGATATTGTTGCTTTTGATAAAACTGGAACTCTTACTGATGGCAAATTAAGTATTAAAGCTATTTATGGCGAAGAAAAGCATATTGTTTTTGCTGTTAGTTTAGAAAATATGTCAGCGCATCCAATTGCTACTGCTTTTAAAGCATACCAAGAAGCATATAATATTAGTAAAGTATCTTTGACGGATGTGAAAGAAACTATTGGTTTTGGCATTCAAGGATTATGTAATAAACAACGAGTTACTATTTCTTCGGTTACTAAATTATTAGACTTCTTGCATTACTTATTTATTAAACAAAATTCCTATAAAATATATTTAAAATAGAAATTATAAGGAATTTAAGATTATGAAATTTGATAAATTTAATTTTATTAATGATAAAGAATTATTACGATTAACTGGAATAAAGCAAAGTACTTTTAATAAAATGTTAAATATTTTAAAAGAAGCTGAGTTAAAAAAGTTTAAAAGAGGTGGTAAAAATAATAAATTATCATTAGAAAATAGATTATTGATGACTTTATCATATTGACGAGAATATCGTACTTATTTTCATCTTGGTAAAAGTTTTGATATTAGTGAAGCTAGTTGTTATCGAAATATCAAGTGAATTGAAGATATTTTAATCAAACATCCTGATTTTCAACAACTTGCTGGTAAAAAAGCATTAATAAATGATTATTTTAATGATAAAACAATTATTATTGATGCTACAGAAACACCCATTCAACGCCCAAAAAAAGACAAAAACAATCTTATTCAGGAAAAAAGAAAAAACACACTATTAAAACACAAGTAATTATTGAAAAAGAAAGCAAAATAATTATTGCAACAAATTTTTCTCTCGGTAAAAAGCATGATTTTTGTTTATTTAAAGAATCAAAAATCCCAATTTTAAAAAATACTAAATTAATAGTTGATAATGGTTATCAAGGAATACAAAAAATTCATAGTAATGTTCTAATACCTAAGAAAAAAACAAAGAAAAACCCTTTAAATAAAGAACAAAAACATAATAATAAATTAATTTCAAAAATGAGAATTATTATTGAAAATATTTTTGCTATTCTTAAAAAATTTAAAATTATTACTGAAAAATATCGTAATCGTAGAAAACGATTTAGTTTAAGATTTAATTTAATTGCTTCAATTTATAATTTGCAATTATAGATGCCAAATTGTAAAGTTAAGTGCAACTAAATTATTTTTCTAACCAAATATTCGATTGGTGAAAGATAATTTAGTATTTTTCTTGGTCTTTGGTTTAAAGACAATATAAATTTATGAACTGCATTTTTAGTAGTATTTGAAAAATTAAATTTTTTAGGAAATTTTTCTCTAATTAAACCATTAGTATTTTCATTAGTACCTCTTTGTCAAGGCGAATACGCATTAGCAAAATAAATTTTCACATTTAAATTTTTTTCAAGTTGTTGTCAATTAGAAAATTCTTTACCCCTATCAAATGTTATAGTCTTAACAAGATTATTTGGAAGAATTGATAAATAATGGCTAATGTTTTCGTTAACAACTTTAGTAGTTCTATTTTCAACTAACATTGCTAAAGTAAATCTTGATGTTCTTTCAACTAAAGTTATTAAACATGATTTACTTTTACCTCGTGATGATACTACAGTATCACCTTCTCAATGACCAACAGTTATACGATTATTAACATTAATATTTCGTTCTTTAATTGATTTACCATTAAATTTACCGCGATTTTCTTGAGATTTTCGTTTCTTACCTTTTCTTCTTAAATTTTTATTAGTAACTTTTTCAAGTAATCCAGAATAAATTCAATTGTAAATTGTTTTAAAACTAATAATTCATTCTTTATGAAAATTTTTAATTCTGCCATAAATTTGTTCAGGCGATCAACCTAATAGTAATTTTTGTTGTACATATTTTACTAATTCTCTATTTTTAAACTTATGAAAATAAACATGTGATTGTTTTCTGTTTTCTGCTTTATTTTGTGCAATTAATGAAAAATAATGATTACTATCTTTATTTCTATTGACTTCTCGAATAATAGTACTAATACTTCGATTAAGATTTTTAGCTATTTCACTAATTTTTACTTTAAACTTCAATTGATTCTCAATATAAATTCTTTCATATATGCCAAGATGTTTGTAACCCATATAAAAACTCCTTGCTTTGTTTTTTCTAAAATAAACTTAGCATCATGAAATTTTTATATGAGATTTTTTGCAATTTTATTTACTTGCACTTACAAGTATAATTCAGCATAGATAACATAAAATATTTATTTAAAATTAAATTTAAATAATAAAATAATTTTTTTTTGTGTCAAAATTTACACATTTAATAAAATCCATAAGTATTAACCTAATAAAAGTTAGAAATTACTATATAGTATTTTTTATTTACAAATAATTTGTAATTATTTTAATAAGTAATGCAAGAAGTCTAATGATAAAACAATTATTATTGATGCTACAGAAACACCCATTCAACGCCCAAAAAAAGACAAAAACAATCTTATTCAGGAAAAAAGAAAAAACACACTATTAAAACACAAGTAATTATTGAAAAAGAAAGCAAAATAATTATTGCAACAAATTTTTCTCTCGGTAAAAAGCATGATTTTTGTTTATTTAAAGAATCAAAAATCCCAATTTTAAAAAATACTAAATTAATAGTTGATAATGGTTATCAAGGAATACAAAAAATTCATAGTAATGTTCTAATACCTAAGAAAAAAACAAAGAAAAACCCTTTAAATAAAGAACAAAAACATAATAATAAATTAATTTCAAAAATGAGAATTATTATTGAAAATATTTTTGCTATTCTTAAAAAATTTAAAATTATTACTGAAAAATATCGTAATCGTAGAAAACGATTTAGTTTAAGATTTAATTTAATTGCTTCAATTTATAATTTGCAATTATAGATAACATAAAATATTTATTTAAAATTAAATTTAAATAATAGACTTCTTGCATTACTTATTTATTAAACAAAATTCCTATAAAATATATTTAAAATAGAAATTATAAGGAATTTAAGATTATGAAATTTGATAAATTTAATTTTATTAATGATAAAGAATTATTACGATTAACTGGAATAAAGCAAAGTACTTTTAATAAAATGTTAAATATTTTAAAAGAAGCTGAGTTAAAAAAGTTTAAAAGAGGTGGTAAAAATAATAAATTATCATTAGAAAATAGATTATTGATGACTTTATCATATTGACGAGAATATCGTACTTATTTTCATCTTGGTAAAAGTTTTGATATTAGTGAAGCTAGTTGTTATCGAAATATCAAGTAAATTGAAGATATTTTAATCAAACATCCTGATTTTCAACAACTTGCTGGTAAAAAAGCATTAAATAGACTTCTTGCATTACTTATTAAAATAATTACAAATTATTTGAAATAAAAAATACTATATAGTAATTTCTAACTTTTATTAGGTTAATACTTATGGATTTTATTAAATGTGTAAATTTTGACACAACAAAAAATTATTTTATTATTTAAATTTAATTTTAAATAAATATTTTATGTTATCTATAATTGCAAATTATAAATTGAAGCAATTAAATTAAATCTTAAACTAAATCGTTTTCTACGATTACGATATTTTTCAGTAATAATTTTAAATTTTTTAAGAATAGCAAAAATATTTTCAATAATAATTCTCATTTTTGAAATTAATTTATTATTATGTTTTTGTTCTTTATTTAAAGGGTTTTTCTTTGTTTTTTTCTTAGGTATTAGAACATTACTATGAATTTTTTGTATTCCTTGATAACCATTATCAACTATTAATTTAGTATTTTTTAAAATTGGGATTTTTGATTCTTTAAATAAACAAAAATCATGCTTTTTACCGAGAGAAAAATTTGTTGCAATAATTATTTTGCTTTCTTTTTCAATAATTACTTGTGTTTTAATAGTGTGTTTTTTCTTTTTTCCTGAATAAGATTGTTTTTGTCTTTTTTTGGGCGTTGAATGGGTGTTTCTGTAGCATCAATAATAATTGTTTTATCATTAAAATAATCATTTATTAATGCTTTTTTACCAGCAAGTTGTTGAAAATCAGGATGTTTGATTAAAATATCTTCAATTCACTTGATATTTCGATAACAACTAGCTTCACTAATATCAAAACTTTTACCAAGATGAAAATAAGTACGATATTCTCGTCAATATGATAAAGTCATCAATAATCTATTTTCTAATGATAATTTATTATTTTTACCACCTCTTTTAAACTTTTTTAACTCAGCTTCTTTTAAAATATTTAACATTTTATTAAAAGTACTTTGCTTTATTCCAGTTAATCGTAATAATTCTTTATCATTAATAAAATTAAATTTATCAAATTTCATAATCTTAAATTCCTTATAATTTCTATTTTAAATATATTTTATAGGAATTTTGTTTAATAAATAAGTAATGCAAGAAGTCTAATAAATGATTATTTTAATGATAGCTGAATTATACTTGTAAGTGCAAGTAAATAAAATTGCAAAAAATCTCATATAAAAATTTCATGATGCTAAGTTTATTTTAGAAAAAACAAAGCAAGGAGTTTTTATATGGGTTACAAACATCTTGGCATATATGAAAGAATTTATATTGAGAATCAATTGAAGTTTAAAGTAAAAATTAGTGAAATAGTTAAAAATCTTAATCGAAGTATTAGTACTATTATTCGAGAAGTCAATAGAAATAAAGATAGTAATCATTATTTTTCATTAATTGCACAAAATAAAGCAGAAAACAGAAAACAATCACATGTTTATTTTCATAAGTTTAAAAATAGAGAATTAGTAAAATATGTACAACAAAAATTACTATTAGGTTGATCGCCTGAACAAATTTATGGCAGAATTAAAAATTTTCATAAAGAATGAATTATTAGTTTTAAAACAATTTACAATTGAATTTATTCTGGATTACTTGAAAAAGTTACTAATAAAAATTTAAGAAGAAAAGATAAGAAACGAAAATCTCAAGAAAATCGCGGTAAATTTAATGGTAAATCAATTAAAGAACGAAATATTAATGTTAATAATCGTATAACTGTTGGTCATTGAGAAGGTGATACTGTAGTATCATCACGAGGTAAAAGTAAATCATGTTTAATAACTTTAGTTGAAAGAACATCAAGATTTACTTTAGCAATGTTAGTTGAAAATAGAACTACTAAAGTTGTTAACGAAAACATTAGCCATTATTTATCAATTCTTCCAAATAATCTTGTTAAGACTATAACATTTGATAGGGGTAAAGAATTTTCTAATTGACAACAACTTGAAAAAAATTTAAATGTGAAAATTTATTTTGCTAATGCGTATTCGCCTTGACAAAGAGGTACTAATGAAAATACTAATGGTTTAATTAGAGAAAAATTTCCTAAAAAATTTAATTTTTCAAATACTACTAAAAATGCAGTTCATAAATTTATATTGTCTTTAAACCAAAGACCAAGAAAAATACTAAATTATCTTTCACCAATCGAATATTTGGTTAGAAAAATAATTTAGTTGCACTTAACTTTACAATTTGGCGATAAACAATTATTATTGATGCTACAGAAACACCCATTCAACGCCCAAAAAAAGACAAAAACAATCTTATTCAGGAAAAAAGAAAAAACACACTATTAAAACACAAGTAATTATTGAAAAAGAAAGCAAAATAATTATTGCAACAAATTTTTCTCTCGGTAAAAAGCATGATTTTTGTTTATTTAAAGAATCAAAAATCCCAATTTTAAAAAATACTAAATTAATAGTTGATAATGGTTATCAAGGAATACAAAAAATTCATAGTAATGTTCTAATACCTAAGAAAAAAACAAAGAAAAACCCTTTAAATAAAGAACAAAAACATAATAATAAATTAATTTCAAAAATGAGAATTATTATTGAAAATATTTTTGCTATTCTTAAAAAATTTAAAATTATTACTGAAAAATATCGTAATCGTAGAAAACGATTTAGTTTAAGATTTAATTTAATTGCTTCAATTTATAATTTGCAATTATAGATAACATAAAATATTTATTTAAAATTAAATTTAAATAATAAAATAATTTTTTGTTGTGTCAAAATTTACACATTTAATAAAATCCATAAGTATTAACCTAATAAAAGTTAGAAATTACTATATAGTATTTTTTATTTACAAATAATTTGTAATTATTTTAATAAGTAATGCAAGAAGTCTATTAGAAAAAAAATTTGTTTTAGCAGTTCCTTTACAAAGAATTGTTGAAAAAAGTAAAGAAATTAATCAATTAGTATTGGGATTAGCAATTGATAAAGTTATTGTAACTTTATTTGTGTTAGAGGACCAGATTAAGTTAAATGCGATTAAAACGGTTGCTAAGTTGAAGCAAGAAGGTATTGAAGTTTATATGATTAGTGGTGATAATGAAGTTATTACTAGAGGAGTCGCTATTGGTATTGAGCATTACTTTGCTAATATTCAACCATTAGATAAAGCTAATATTATTAAGAAATTGCAAAAACAAGGTAAAAAAGTGGCATTTGTTGGCGATGGTGTTAATGATAGTGTTGCTTTACAACAAGCTGATTTATCACTTGCTATGGGAGCAGGAGCTGAAATTGCAGTTAATCTTAGTGATATTATTATCATTAAACCTGATATTTATTTATAAAGCTATTGTGTTAACGAAGCAAACAAGAAGGGTAATTTGAACTAATTTTATGTGAGCATTTGGTTATAACCTTATTGCCTTACCAATAGCAATGTTATTTGGTTGATTTTGAATATCAATTCCTAATTTTGAATTTGCAATTTTTGCAGCTGCGGCAATGGTATTTTCTGATCTTACTGTTGTTTTAAATTCATTAGACTTGGTACATAACTATAACATTTTGCACCTACCAAACTATAAAATTCACTTTCATCTTTATATTTATCTAATATTTGTGCTTCATCTAGAAAATAATATTATCAAAATAGTAGATAAAATTGAGGGTTATGTACCAAGTCTATTATATTATCGTTGAAAAAAGATTAAATATTAATGTTAGATTAATGCTTATGGGGAAATAAATAAAAAGTAGTTTTTAAAAACTACTTTTTATTTTATAAAACTATAAAAGTATCATTGTTTATATTTCTTAATGTTTGATATAATTATTAAAAATAAGTAGGAGAGAATTAATGAAATCATTAAGTAAAAAATATGAGCATTTTGAAGTAGAAAATGGTAAATATGATTATTGATTAGAGAAACGATTATTTAGTGCTGATAATATTAGTAATAAACCTGTTTTTAGTATGATTTTGCCTCCACCTAATATTACTGGTAAATTACATTTGGGTCATGCTTGGAATAATACTTTACAAGATGTAATGGCGCGTTATAAAATCTTAACTGGTTATGGTGTTACTTGATTTCCAGGAATGGATCATGCGGGGATTGCTACTCAAGTAAAAGTTGCTGAAAGAATATGAGATGAAGAGAAAAAACGGATTACTAGTTTTTCTCGTGATCAGTTTATTGCTAAAGTTAATTTGTGAAAGGATGAATATGCTAATATAATTCGTGAACAATGAGCAAAATTAGGATTATCATTAGATTATCGTTATGAGAAGTTTACTTTAGATAGTGATGTTAATCAATTAGTTAATGAAACATTTGTTAAATTATATAATGATGGTTTAATTTATCGTGGCAAAAAAATTATTAATTGAGACCCACAATTAAAAACAGCGTTATCTAATATGGAAGTAACTTATAAAGAAGTTCAAGGTAAAATGTATTATATTAATTATGCCTTAGTAGATAGTGATGAAATGATTACAATTGCCACAACAAGACCAGAAACAATGTTTGCCGATCAAGCCTTAGTTTTTCATCCTAATGATGTTCGTTATCAAAAGTATCTTCATAAAGAAGTTATTAATCCGGTTAATAAACAAAGAATTCCGATAATTGCTGATGAATACATTATAATGGAATTTGGAACAGGGATAATGAAATGTACTCCTGCTCATGATTTTAATGATTATCAAATTGCTAAAAGACATAATTTGGATTTAATTATTTGTATGGATTCTGGTGGTGTAATGAATGCCAATGCTTTGCAATATGAGGGATTAGATCGTTTTGTTTGTCGACAACAGTTAATAGGTGATTTAGAAAAACAAAATTTAGTTGTTAAAATTGCTGATTTTGTTCATCAAGTAGGATATTCAGAACGCAGTGATGTTATTGTTGAACCATATTTATTAGAACAATGATTTGTTAAGATGCAACCATTAGTAAATAGGGCTTTAAAATTACAAAATAGTGGTGATGCGATTTTGTTTTATCCATCAAGATTTGCAAATATTTTAGATCAATGGTTAGAAAATATTCAGGATTGATGTATTTCACGGCAATTGTGATGAGGACATCAATTACCAGTATGATACCACCAAGATACTAAGGAAATTATTGTGGCCATAACGCCACCTAATAAAGAAGAATGATTACAAGATAGTGATGTTTTAGATACTTGATTTTCTAGTGCTTTGTGACCTTTAATATTTGTGCAACAAAATAATGATAAATTATTTTTTGAAAAATATTTGCCAAATTCCTTGTTAGTTACTGGTTATGATATTATTTTCTTTTGAATTAGTCGGATGATTTTTGAATCATTATATTTAGTTAATAAAAAACCTTTCAAAGCCGTATTAATTCATGGTTTAATTCGTGATGAACAAGGAAGAAAAATGTCAAAATCTTTAGGTAATGGGATTGATCCAATGGATATTATTACTGAGTATGGTGCTGATAGTTTACGATTTTTTTTATTAACTAATAGTACTCCGGGGCAAGATTTAGGATTTAGTATTACTAAAGTTCGTTCTTCGTGAAATTTTATTAATAAACTTTGAAATGCCAGCAGATATGTGCTTTTAAATTTAGCAGATGATTTTAAACCAGTGAATAATATTTTAGATTTACAATTAGAAGCTGTTGATTATTGAATTTTAAATAATTTTAATTTTGTTCTTGAAAAAGTGCAAGCAAATATGGAGAAATATGAATTTGTTGTTAGTGGTAAATATCTTTTTAATTTTGTTTGAGATGATTTTTGTTCTTGATATATTGAGTTATCAAAAAGTAATTTACAAAATCCCAAAACTAAAGTGGCATCAATCCAAGTATTATTTTATCTTTTAAAACAAATTGTTATTTTATTGCATCCTTTAATTCCTTTTGTAACTGAAGAAATTTATCAAAAAATGTTTAATAATGAAAAATCAATTATGGAAGAAAAATATCCGATAGTTTTAGAAAATATTTCCCCAGTAAATTATTTAGTTAATGTTATTAATATTACAACAGTTATTAGAGAATTACGAGCAACAAGAAATATTAAGCATCACATTGCTTTGAATTTTAATTTAAATTCTGATAATCAAGATTATCAGAAATATGCTCAGGAAATTAATGGTTTTTTGCAAAAGTTAACTAATAGTCAAATGATAACTATTAATGAGAAAATATCTCATTTAGTACAAACAATCGCGCTTCCTTTAATTGATGGAACAATTGATGTTTTTTTAGATATGACAATTAATAAAAAAGAACAAAAATTATTTATTCAAAAACAGTTACAAGATATTCATCGTGAGTTAGAACGAAGTAAAACAATATTAAATAATGAACAGTTTTTAAATAAGGCACCAATTGCAAAAGTTAATGCTGAAAAGCATAAATATGAACAGTATGAGGAGTTATATAAACAATTACAAAAAAAATTACAAGACATTTTATTTTTATCTTAGTTATTAATAAATATTTTAAAGGAAATTCATTATTTTATAAGTAATTTAATTACGGGTGAAAAAATGAAGAAAACTAAAATTATTGTTTTTGCTATTATAACAAGTGTTCTTATTTTAATGGGATTTTTATTATCTCATTTTTTTATTAATGCTGATATTAATATCATAAAACCACAACCAAATATTGTTACTAAATCAAGTATTGAGATTAATTTTTTAGTCAAAAATAACTTGCCGTTGCTAAGAAATATTTTGCCAAAAAAGATTAATATTAATAAAAATGAACAAAAAATTAATAAACAGCGCTTAGTGGACATTATTTTTTATTGCTGAATTATACTTGTAAGTGCAAGTAAATAAAATTGCAAAAAATCTTTTTTGTTTGCTGAATTATACTTGTAAGTGCAAGTAAATAAAATTGCAAAAAATCTCATATAAAAATTTCATGATGCTAAGTTTATTTTAGAAAAAACAAAGCAAGGAGTTTTTATATGGGTTACAAACATCTTGACATATATGAAAGAATTTATATTGAGAATCAATTGAAGTTTAAAGTAAAAATTAGTGAAATAGCTAAAAATCTTAATCGAAGTATTAGTACTATTATTCGAGAAGTCAATAGAAATAAAGATAGTAATCATTATTTTTCATTAATTGCACAAAATAAAGCAGAAAACAGAAAACAATCACATGTTTATTTTCATAAGTTTAAAAATAGAGAATTAGTAAAATATGTACAACAAAAATTACTATTAGGTTGATCGCCTGAACAAATTTATGGCAGAATTAAAAATTTTCATAAAGAATGAATTATTAGTTTTAAAACAATTTACAATTGAATTTATTCTGGATTACTTGAAAAAGTTACTAATAAAAATTTAAGAAGAAAAGGTAAGAAACGAAAATCTCAAGAAAATCGCGGTAAATTTAATGGTAAATCAATTAAAGAACGAAATATTAATGTTAATAATCGTATAACTGTTGGTCATTGAGAAGGTGATACTGTAGTATCATCACGAGGTAAAAGTAAATCATGTTTAATAACTTTAGTTGAAAGAACATCAAGATTTACTTTAGCAATGTTAGTTGAAAATAGAACTACTAAAGTTGTTAACGAAAACATTAGCCATTATTTATCAATTCTTCCAAATAATCTTGTTAAGACTATAACATTTGATAGGGGTAAAGAATTTTCTAATTGACAACAACTTGAAAAAAATTTAAATGTGAAAATTTATTTTGCTAATGCGTATTCGCCTTGACAAAGAGGTACTAATGAAAATACTAATGGTTTAATTAGAGAAAAATTTCCTAAAAAATTTAATTTTTCAAATACTACTAAAAATGCAGTTCATAAATTTATATTGTCTTTAAACCAAAGACCAAGAAAAATACTAAATTATCTTTCACCAATCGAATATTTGGTTAGAAAAATAATTTAGTTGCACTTAACTTTACAATTTGGCGTTTTTATTACAATTAAAAACAAAGCCTATATTTTTATAATTATCTTTGATATTAACTTTTTCACTAATATCATCAATATTTTTTTAAAGAATTAATGAGTTTGTTTGATTTCATTTTTTCTGCTAAATCTAAATATTTAGTTAACTGGTTTATTTCATAATCTGTAAAATTATTTTCATATCTTAAATATTGTTTAATTTCATAAATTAAACTATCATAATCATCACTGATACTTTTAATTTTGTTAAATTCTTTAATAGACTTGGTACATAACTATAACATTTTAACCTACTAAACTATAAAATTCACTTTCATGAAAATGGTAGAAATTTTAAAAGAAGCTGAAGCTAAACAAAAACAAATTGGTGGTAGACCAAATAAATTATCAATAGAGCAAAGATTACTTATGACTTTAGAATACTGAAAAGAATATAGTACATATCGTATTATTGCAAAAAATATAATAGACTTCTTGCATTACTTATTTATTAAACAAAATTCCTATAAAATATATTTAAAATAGAAATTATAAGAAATTTAAGATTATGAAATTTGATAAATTTAATTTTATTAATGATAAAGAATTATTACGATTAACTGGAATAAAGCAAAGTACTTTTAATAAAATGTTAAATATTTTAAAAGAAGCTGAGTTAAAAAAGTTTAAAAGAGGTGGTAAAAATAATAAATTATCATTAGAAAATAGATTATTGATGACTTTATCATATTGACGAGAATATCGTACTTATTTTCATCTTGGTAAAAGTTTTGATATTAGTGAAGCTAGTTGTTATCGAAATATCAAGTGAATTGAAGATATTTTAATCAAACATCCTGATTTTCAACAACTTGCTGGTAAAAAAGCATTAATAAATGATTATTTTAATGATAAAACAATTATTATTGATGCTACAGAAACACCCATTCAACGCCCAAAAAAAGACAAAAACAATCTTATTCAGGAAAAAAGAAAAAACACACTATTAAAACACAAGTAATTATTGAAAAAGAAAGCAAAATAATTATTGCAACAAATTTTTCTCTCGGTAAAAAGCATGATTTTTGTTTATTTAAAGAATCAAAAATCCCAATTTTAAAAAATACTAAATTAATAGTTGATAATGGTTATCAAGGAATACAAAAAATTCATAGTAATGTTCTAATACCTAAGAAAAAAACAAAGAAAAACCCTTTAAATAAAGAACAAAAACATAATAATAAATTAATTTCAAAAATGAGAATTATTATTGAAAATATTTTTGCTATTCTTAAAAAATTTAAAATTATTACTGAAAAATATCGTAATCGTAGAAAACGATTTAGTTTAAGATTTAATTTAATTGCTTCAATTTATAATTTGCAATTATAGATAACATAAAATATTTATTTAAAATTAAATTTAAATAAATAATTTTTTGTTGTGTCAAAATTTACACATTTAATAAAATCCATAAGTATTAACCTAATAAAAGTTAGAAATTACTATATAGTATTTTTTATTTACAAATAATTTGTAATTATTTTAATAAGTAATGCAAGAAGTCTAATATTAGTCATGTTAGTTGTATTCGTAATATCTTTTGAGTTGAAAATACTCTAATAAAAAATAGTCACTTTCATATACCTGGCAAAAAGATATTAGACTTGGTACATAACCTTTAATTTTATCTACTATTTTGATAATATTATTTCCTAGGTGAAGTACAAATGTTAGATAAATACAAAGATAAAAATGAATTTTATAGTTTAGTAGGTTAAAATGTTATAGTTATGTACCAAGTCTATTATATAATTTTAAAAGGTGAATAAAATGTTTCTAATTTATGGTAATGATAAATTTCTTATTAATAAACAAATTAAAAAAGTAATTAATGTTATTAATAAGGATCAACAAATGAATATTTTAAAGTATAGTATGATAAATACTAATATTGATGAAATATTACAAATTATTTCAATGCCACCATTATTTAATAATAAACAAATTGTTATTATTGAAGATTGTTGGTTTTTAACTTCTTCTCGTGAGCATCAATTAAGTAATTTACAATTTAAAAATTTGCTTAAATATTGTGAAAATCCAGGACCATTTACTGAGATATTTTTTGTTGTTAACAGTTCTAATATTGATCAACGAAAAAAGATTATTAAAGTTATTGAAAAAACAGGTAAGGTTTTAGTTGTTAAAGAATTAAATGATAGTCAGTTAAAAATGTTTGTTCAAAATTATTTTGTTAAGCATAATACTAAAATTACTAATGAGGGTTTAAATTTATTATTAGAAAGATTACCTAATAGTTTGCAAATCATTGTTAATGAATTAAATAAACTTATTAATTATAGTAATTCATTAATATTGGAAGATGTTGATGTTTTGGTTAGTCGTTATTTAGATAGTAATATTTTTGATTTAGCTAATGCTTTTATTGTTCGTGATATTTCACAAATATGGCAGCGATACTATGATTTTAAAAATAGTAATCAAGATGTTTTGGCAATTATTGGTTTGTTGGCTAATCAACTAAGAACGATTCGTGATATTAAAATTTATCAACAAAGGAATTATGACTTTAATACTATTTGTCAAAAAATGACTATTAATCCTTTTCGGTTAAAAATTCTTTGAAAATATCTTTTAAAAATTGATGATCAACAAATTCATTATTTATTAGGTAGTTTAAGTAATTTAGATTATAATATAAAAAGAAGTCATGTGAATAAAAAAATTGGCTTTGAGATTTTTTTATTGCAATTGTAAGAGGGTGAGTTTATTAATGAATAATAGCAAAAATACTTATGAAAATATTGTTAATTTATTAGTTAATATTTTAAAAAGTTCTAAATTGAAACTTAAAGTGATTAAGGATGATGAATTTTATACTTATTTTTTACGATTAGTTAATAGTCTCTTATTTTTAGAACAAGAGCATCATGCTAATTATGAAGAAAAGCGCTATACGAGAAGTTTTGTGCAAGTATTAGCTGATTTAAGAGATGAAGAAATAAAAATTGTTAAAGATGATAATTTAACCTTAGAAACTATTGAGAATGATTATAATTTTTTACAAACTTATATTCTTAATATTTTTCAAGTACCAAAACAAGAATTGGTTACGCCAACAGTAATTTCTCTTGATATTGTTAAAGAATTATCAAATATTGATTTAAATTTACAAAAAGAATTATTAAATAATGACAATGTTTTAATAACTGGTCAGAATAATAATTCTGAACAAATTTCTAATAATAATTCTCAGATTTTAAAAGATGATAGTGGAAAAACAACTGAGGATAATTCGCAAAAAAAAGTTAATGAACAGTTAATTAATTTGCAAAATTTACAACTTAATTTGCAAGGTTTAAAATTGCCAACTCATCCGGCAAATAATCAAGGTTTTTATCCATATACTGGTAAACCTAAAGCAATGCCGTTTTTTAAAAGAGTTTTAAGTTATGTTTTTATGTTTTTGTTGGTTATTGTTATTGGTATTAATGTTTATGGTTTTATTGCTGAATTTAAATTAACTGATGTTATTTTAAAAGATAATTTAGCTGACCCAAAAAGTTTTGATTTTTGGCTAGCTTCTATTGCTTGAAATTTGTCAATGTGAAGTATAATTTTAGAAATTTTAACTTATGCAATGTTAACTTATTCTTTCTTTAAAAAACCGCAATTTTTAAGAGATAAGTATCGGATGCAACCAATGATGTTAATATTTGCTATTGTTGCTATTCTTTTTAATTCTATTTATGGCGTATTTGGATTTTTATCTTATAATTCGTTTGTTCAGTTTTTTAAAAATGCTTTTGATCAAGTTCATAATGTTGATAGTGTCTTGGAGGAAATTTGAAGTAGTTCAAGTTTTCAAGTTTATCGGATTTTAAAAATTGTGGTTGCTGGTATTGCTATCATTCCAATATTATTAATTTTTATTGTATTTTCAATTAATCCTCGTTTGGAGCGTGATAAATTAATGCAAGCGGATTTGGAATATCAAAAAGCATTACAGGCAACATTAAAAGGTGAATCGTATGTTATTGATGCTTCATTATTTGACCAAGATTTAATTTTAGAATCTGAAAAGCAAGATGAAAATAATAAAAAGCATGATTTATAGTTAACAATTTATAAAGTAACAAGAAAAAAAAGAGTGTTAACTAACACTCTTTTTTTATTTAGTTTCTTTAATATTAATATTATTAGCTTTAATAGTTAGTTTAGATTTTATTCGGGCAACTTTATTTTTGTGAAAAATATTTTTACTTTCTGCTCGGTCAAGCATTGAAATAGCGTGATTTAATGTTTGTTGCATATCAGTTTCATTACTGGTAATTGCGTTTTTAGCTTTTTTAATTGCTGTTCTTGTTGTTGATTTGATATGAACATTTCTTTGTCTTGCTTTTTCATTTGTTATTGCGCGTTTAATTTGTGATTTGATATTTGCCATCGTTGTCTCCTTAGTTTATTTTATTATTATAAAACCAAAAGTAATTATAGCAAATAATTGTTTTTTAGTAAACTAGTTACTTAAAAAAGTAGTAAAAAAGATGTATAATTACTTATGTACATTTAAAAAAGTGTAGGTAGAAAAAGTGAGTTATTATTTACAATCAAAATATCAATTTTCACATCATGTTATTCTTCGTATTAAACAACGATTAAATTTGAAGCATTTAAATGATATGGAATTAAAAATGCATTGTTTACAATTAATTAATGAGGCATTTTATGTTGTAGATATAAAAGATGATATTTATGTGCAAATTAATGATAGTGATTTATATTTTATTATTGATAAAAAATCTAATTTGATTAAAACAATAACGCCAATAAGTCAAGAACGTTTATTAAGTATTATTGAAATTTAATTATTAAGGAGGGAATGAATAATGTTTTTAGTAACAGGTGATTTACAAAATGGACAAACTACTTGGGTAATGTTAGGTTTAATTATTATTATTGTAGTTGTAATGATAGTTTCTTCAATACGAAAACGAAAACAAGATAAAATTGAAAAAGAAAAACGCCAAAAAGAAGTTAGAGATAAAATTAAGCAGTATTTAAGAATTAATGATAATATTGCGCATAAAAGAATTGAATATGATAAAGTAATTGCTAGAGCCGGTAAAGATTATAAATATCGTGATGTTTTTGATGTTGTTATCAAATTATATGATTCAAAATCAAATCAGTTATATGCTACTAAAGCTTTTGAAGTTGAAGGTTTAACAAAACAATTAAGTAAAAAAGAATATGAAACAACTTGAAAAGTTAATCATGAATTACAGTTAGAAGAGACTTTAATTCGTTTGCAAAAAGAACAAAAGAAAAGTTATTGAAAGATGACTAAGGCTGAGCGAGCACAAGTTAGATTAGAACGCAAGGAAGCAAAAATAATAGAAAAAGCAGAAATAAAAAAAATTAAACAAGAGAAAAAAATAAAAGCAACTAAAAAAGTTGTCCAAAATAAAAATGAAATTCTTATTAAGCGACAGCCTAATGAGAAGTTTGGTGCTAAAAAATAAATATTTTAATTAATTCACAATTTGAGGAAATGACAAAATGCTTCATAAAATATATAAAGAAGATTATAAAAATTATCGTGAATGTGCTAAATTGTCTTTTCTTTTACGAAAAGAAAATCATCAAAAGACAATTCAATGGAACGATAGGGAGTTAACTTATTTTTTTAGTTTGCCTGAATTTGGTGATGAAAGTCAAAAAGATGACTTGACGAATATTTCTGCTCCTAGTTTAGAATTATTAGCGGGCGATGATTATAGTTTTACTGATTTAGAGGTAATTGATAGTGAAACTATTCTTGATGGTTTAGAAGTAGGTTATCATGCTAAGCAATATTTTTTACGAAATTATCGTTGTTTTGATTTAGATACTTATGAAAAACATCTTGTGGCAAATAAAACGGTAGAAAAAATTCTTGATGCTAATCTTGAAGTATTGTTTGAACCACGATTTGAATATAATGACTGCGTTACCAAAGTTGATGTTTTAAAACGAAATGGTACTGGTTGAGATTTAATTGAAGTTAAGGCAACAACTAAGGTTCATCGCGAACATTTATATGATGTTCTTTATCAATATTATATTTTGACTAATTGTAATATTGAGATTAAAAATATTTATTTAATGCATTTAAATGGTTTTTATTTTCATCAAGGTGATTTAGAATATGATAATTTGTTTACTTTAGCAAGTAAATATAATTTAACAACTACTGGTTCAAAGCAAGAAAATATTATGGTTGGTGTAAAAAAAGATTTAGCGAAGCGAGATTTTAATCAAGATGTTCAGCGAATTAAAGATATTTTTCAAATGCCAGTAGATGAAACATTAGCGTGGTTAAAGACTAGTCAATGTCATAACCGGGGTAAATATAATTATTGTATTCATGTTTATGGTAAATTACCAAAAGAGCATACAATATTTAATCTTTATCGATTAGTAAAAACTAAAAAAGCAAGATTATATTATGAAGATAATTTTTTGTCACTTTATACATCTAATTTTTTTGATCTTAATTTAACAACTAATCAATATCGACAAATTAAAGTTGTCCAAAATTTAGAAGGTGTTGTTTCATTGTCAGAGCGAAGATATTTACAAAGTATATATAAGGAATATGTGTATCCGATTTATATGTATGATTTTGAAACTGTTAAAAGTGCCATTCCGAAATATGAAAATAGTGCACCATATGAGCAAATTCCATTTCAATATTCGGTTCATATTTTATTGGATAATAAGTTTAATGAAGAGAAACATAATATTAAACATTATAGTTATTTAGCTGATGGAGTGAAAGATCATCGCTTAATTTTAGTAGAAAAATTAATTAAGGATTTAACACAATATGGCATAGGCACTTATGTTGCATATAATAAGAGTTTTGAAAAGCAAGTTTTAAAAAAAATGGCATTATTATATCCAATTTATGAAGAAATATTAATGCAAATTTCTGATCGGACTGTTGATTTAATGGATTTCTTTAAAAATTTTGCAATTTATAAAGCAGAATTTAATGGTAGTTTTTCAATTAAGAAAACATTACCGGCTTTTAACCCGGAATTTTCTTATGATGATTTAGAAGTGCAAAAGGGAACCGATGCTTCAACTTTATTTCGTAAACGGTTATATAATGAATTACAAAAAGATAATAATCATTTGTTTTTCTTGAAATTAAATAATGCTTGAAAAACTATTAGTTTGCAACGATGACAAGACAATTATGTTAAAAATCTGTTACTATATTGTGAACGCGATACTTATGGGATGGTAGTTTTGTTTGCTAAAATTTCTGAATTGTTGCAAGAGCAGGGGTGAATTGAATGGTAACGAAAGTCATTTTTATGGGAACACCGATTTTTGCTAAAGAAGTATTATTAAAATTATTAACGATGAATTTTATTGAAATTGTTGCTGTTATTTGTCAACCCGATCGGAAGGTAGGGAGAAAGCAAGAAATGAGGATTGGTGCTGTTAAGCAAGTAGCATTAGCATCAAAAATGAAGATTTTTCAACCAGATAATATTAATGATATTGTTTTAGAACTAGATAATTTAAATGCTGATTTAATAATTACTTGTGCTTATGGTCAATTTTTGGGAACGAAGATTTTACAATTAGTGTCGAAAGGTTGCTTAAATATTCATGCTTCGTTGTTACCTAAATTACGAGGTGGAGCGCCAATTCATTGAGCGGTAATTAATGATGAAAAAGAAACTGGTATTAGTTTAATGAAAATGACATCGCAAATGGATGCGGGACCAGTATTTATTCAAGAGAAAATTAGTTTAGTAGCAAATGAAACGGCAAGTAGTTTGCATTGTCGTTTAATTTTGTTAGCAAATATGATGTTAGAAAAATATTTATTCTTAATAATTAGTGGTAAAATTACTCCAGAAATCCAAAATGAACGATTTGCATCGTTTGGTTTAAATATTAAACGAAATAATGAAAAGATTATTTGAAATGTTGATGCTAGAAAAGTAACTTGTCAAATTCGTGGTCTTTTTGAAATCCCCTTAGCTTATACGACTTATGAAAATAAGATTTATAAAATTCATCAGGCGATTGTATATGATATTAATAAACAGGAAGAACCAGCAGGAACAATTTTATCATTTCAACAAGATTGTATTGAAGTTCAAACGGGTAAAGGGAGTATTTTAATTCAAAGATTACAACCTGAGGGTAAAAAAGCAATATTGGTTGAAAATTTTTATCAAGGAAAACATCCTTTGAAAATAGGAACAAAATTTATTTAAGGAAAGGATTTGAAAGGAAAATGTATCGTTTTCGTTCATTAAAATATTTAGCAACAACAGGTGTGATAACAGGTCTTTTAATGTTTTGCGGTTATGCTTCTAGTTTTATTAAAATTGGTGTTGGTTATTTGCAATTAGCTGATATTATTGCTTTACCTTTAATTACATTTATTCCTGGACCAATGATTTTATTTGCTAATCCGATTGCGATGGCATTTGCTGATATTATGGGCGGATATTTTGTTTTTGTCCCTATTACGATTGTTGTTAGGATTTTAATGTTTGTTATTATTCGGATATTAGAACCATACTTTCATTTTATTATTAGTTATTTTTTTGCAGTTTTACCAGTTCTAATTATTTATCCACCATATACTTACTTTATTTCTAATTTTGATCATAGTTATGCGATTACGGCATTAATTAATGATGCTGTGCAAGCGATATCAACATATATTTTTTCCTTGTTTATTACTTGGTTTTTAATTAGAATTAATAGTGTCAGTTATGGTCATCTTTGAAGTGATAGTGATTTTGATTATTTACGAGAGGCAGCGTTGGAAAATAGTAATTTAGAACAAAGTAAGGAAATTAAAAATAATGACAACAAATAAAAATTTAATTCGTAATTTTAGTATTATTGCTCATATTGATCATGGTAAGTCTACTTTGGCGGATCGGCTTTTACAATTAACTGGTACGGTTAGTAAAAGAGAATTAAAAGAACAATTATTAGATTCAATGGATTTAGAGCGAGAAAGAGGAATTACTATTAAGTTAAATGCTGTACAGTTGCAGTATGTTGCTAAGGATCATCAACAATATTGTTTTAATTTAATTGATACTCCGGGACATGTAGATTTTACTTATGAAGTTTCTCGTAGTTTAGCGGCTTGTGAGGGAGCATTATTAGTCGTTGATGCTACGCAAGGGATTCAAGCACAGACATTAGCTAATGTTTATTTGGCGATTGATAATGATTTAACAATTATTCCTGTTATTAATAAGGTTGATTTGCCTAATGCGGACCCCAAAAGAATTAAACAACAAATTAGAGCATTGACAGGAATTGAGTATTCTCATATTCCGTTAATTTCTGCAAAGACCGGTTTAAATGTTGATGAAGTGTTGGAAACTATTGTTAAGAATATTCCTGCTCCAATAAAATCACAAGATGATGCTCCTTTGCAGGCATTGATTTTTGATTCTTATTATGATCAATATCGTGGCGTAATGATTTTCATTCGTGTTTTTCAAGGAACTGTTAAACCTAATGATAAGATTCGTTTTATGGCAACAAGGGGTGAATATGAAGTTATTAGTGTTGGTATTAAGACACCGTTGGAAGTTCAGCAGGATGCAATATTTGCTGGTCAGGTTGGTTGAGTAGCGGCGGCTATTAAGAATATTAAAGATGTTCAGGTAGGAGATACAATGACACATGCTGATTTTCCAACATTAGTGCCATTACCAGGTTATCGAAAAATTAATTCAATGGTTTATTGTGGATTATATCCGGTTGATAGTTCGCGGTATCGGTATGAAGATTTAAAAGATGCATTATCAAAATTGCAGTTATCAGATGCTGCTTTGATATATGAATCAGAAAATTCACAAGCATTAGGATTTGGGTTTCGTTGTGGGTTTTTAGGTTTATTACATATGGATGTTATTCAAGAACGACTTGAGAGGGAATATAATTTAGATTTAATTGCCACAGCACCAAGTGTTATTTATGAAGTTCATTTAACTGATCAGCAAATTATTACTGTGGATAATCCGAGTAAATTACCGGAAGTACAAAAAATCCGTACTATTAATGAGCCTTTTGTTAAAGTAACGATGATGACTCCTGAAACTTATTTAGGTGGTTTGATGGAATTATGTCAGCAAAAACGCGGTATTTATCAAAATCTTGTTTATGTTGATGATACAAGAAGGATTTTGACTTATGAAATGCCGTTAAATGAGATTATTTTTGATTTTTTTGATCGTTTAAAATCTGTGTCTAAAGGATATGCTTCATTAGATTATGAATTATTAGGCTATCGACCAAATAAATTAGTAAAGATGGATATTTTATTGAATGGTACAATTGTTGATGCTTTATCAATGATTGTACATAAAGATTTTGCTTATGCTCGCGGAAGAAATTTATGTGCTAAATTAAAGGATATTATTCCGCAACAAAACTTTGAGATTCCGGTACAAGCTTCCATTGGTAATAAAATCATTGCGCGAGAAACTATTAAGGCGTTAAGAAAAAATGTTACTGCTAAGTGTTATGGTGGCGATATTAATCGCAAGAAAAAGTTGTTAGAAAAACAAAAAAAGGGTAAAAAGCGGATGAAAGCTTTTGGAAATGTTGAATTACCACAAGAAGCTTTTATGGCAGTTTTATCTATTGATGATAAATAAGCATATTATTTGGTTATTTTAAATTATTAGGATTTTTATTGTTAGTAATAAATTATGAAGCGAAAAAGGAGAAATATTAATGTCACTAATTTTAAATCAAATTCAAAAAATAATTAAAGAGGCAGTAAATAATATTACTCCTTTTGTTGATGATATTGTTATTGAGAAAACTCGTAATATTGAATATGGTGATTATGCTACTAATATTGCGATGGTGTTAGCACCAATTTTAAAGCAAAAACCAGAAGTCATTGCTAAAAAGATTATTGCTGTTATTAAGGCAAATGATTTCTTTACTAAAATAGATTTTGTTTTTCCTGGGTTCATTAATTTAACAGTTAATCAAAATCAACTTAGTGTTGTTATCACCGAAATTTTAAAATTAAAAACTAAGTTTGGTAGTGGAGAATGTACTAATATTAAATATAATTTAGAAATTGTTTCTGCTAATCCAACAGGAATTTTACATATTGGTCATGCTCGTAATGGTGCCATTGGTGATGCGGTCGCAAGAATTTTAAAATTTGCAGGAAATATTGTTGAAACGGAATATTATCTTAATGATGCTGGTAATCAGATTAATGTGTTAGCAAATACAATTTTTTCGTATTATTTACAAAAATTAGGGGTTAATGTTGAATTACCAGAACAATCATATCAAGGTATTTATCAAGAAATATTAGCAACTAATTTTGTGAATAAATATCAAGATAAATTTATTGCTGTACGAATTGTTAATGATGTCATTAATGATGAACAAGTATTAGTAATATTTAAACAAGAGTCAATTGCTTTCTTTTTACAATTAATTAAAACGCAATTAAAGGAATTTCGAATTAATATTGATTATTGGTCGAGTGAGTTAGAAATGTATACAACAAAAGAAATTGATAAGTTAATAAAGGAGTTACAAACAACTAATAAAGTTTTTGAAAAAGATGGTGCTTTGTGATTAAAAACAACAGATTATGGTGATGATAAGGACCGAGTTCTTGTTAAACAAGATAAATCGTATGCTTATATTTTACCGGATTTAGCTTGTCATAATTTACGAATTAAAAGAGCAAAAGCTAATTATTTGGTTAATTTTTGAGGAGCAGATCATCATAGTTATTTAACACGAATGCAGGTGGGTTTACAAATTTTAGGTTATGATGCTAATATTTTAAAAATAGTTATTATTCAAATGGTACGATTAATTAAAGACGGTCAAGAATATAAAATGTCAAAAAGAAAAGGGACAGCCGTATGGTTAATTGATTTAGTTGCGGAATTAGGTATTGATGTTGTTCGTTATATGTTATGTTCAAAAGCATCTTCTAGTCATATGGATTTAGATTTGAGTCTTTTAACATCTCAAAGTAATAATAATCCGGTTTATTACTTTCAATATGCTACGGCGCGTTGCGCGAGTATTTTACGAAATGTGCCTCATAATATTGATTTAACAAAATCAATTGCTAGTTATCATTTATTAACACATCCCAAGGAGCGAGAATTAATTAAAGTATTGGATTATTTTAGTAAAGTAGTACAAAGTGCTGCTAAATCTTGTCAACCCAATATTATTTGTGATTATATTCAGGAATTATCACGGGGATTTCATTCATTCTATTCAGAATGTAAAATTTTGGATGAGACTAATATTACCTTATCAGAACAAAGATTGCATTTAATTATCGGCACACAGTATGTCTTTAAAAATGCTTTAAACTTAATTGCTGTTGATTTTAAGGATCAAATGTAAATTTTAAAAATTGTTCCTGAGAGTTTATAACATAATTTAACTAATAATTTTATAAATTAATATAATATGATAGCAATTTAAATAAATAGTTTAGAACTAGAATTAATCCCTCTAGTTTTTATTTTTAAAATAATTAAGATATTGAATGAAATTTTTAATCTTTAGACTTGGTACATAACCTTTAATTTTATCTACTATTTTGATAATATTATTTCCTAGGTGAAGTACAAATGTTAGATAAATACAAAGACGAAAATGAATTTTATAGTTTGATAGGTGCAAAATGTTATAGTTATGTACCAAGTCTATTCTTAATTTTAATAATAATATTTATGGTGTAAAAATTAAAATTTCCTTTTTAAAGTATTTACGAGATAATATTGCTGTTAAAAGTTTAGAACATTTAAAACAGTTAATTAGTGAAGATTACAGCGGGCGCGTAAAGTTTGGTCGCGTTTAGTTTTCTTAGGTATTGCTTTGAAGAAGTAAAACAATCAGCTAATTATATTATTTAATTACTAAACTAACCCTGCCTTTCTTGTTATTGTCCTTTTTATTCACTACCATTCTATCATATTATTGAATTTTTACACAATAGACTTCTTGCATTACTTATTTATTAAACAAAATTCCTATAAAATATATTTAAAATAGAAATTATAAGGAATTTAAGATTATGAAATTTGATAAATTTAATTTTATTAATGATAAAGAATTATTACGATTAACTGGAATAAAGCAAAGTACTTTTAATAAAATGTTAAATATTTTAAAAGAAGCTGAGTTAAAAAAGTTTAAAAGAGGTGGTAAAAATAATAAATTATCATTAGAAAATAGATTATTGATGACTTTATCATATTGACGAGAATATCGTACTTATTTTCATCTTGGTAAAAGTTTTGATATTAGTGAAGCTAGTTGTTATCGAAATATCAAGTGAATTGAAGATATTTTAATCAAACATCCTGATTTTCAACAACTTGCTGGTAAAAAAGCATTAATAAATGATTATTTTAATGATAAAACAATTATTATTGATGCTACAGAAACACCCATTCAACGCCCAAAAAAAGACAAAAACAATCTTATTCAGGAAAAAAGAAAAAACACACTATTAAAACACAAGTAATTATTGAAAAAGAAAGCAAAATAATTATTGCAACAAATTTTTCTCTCGGTAAAAAGCATGATTTTTGTTTATTTAAAGAATCAAAAATCCCAATTTTAAAAAATACTAAATTAATAGTTGATAATGGTTATCAAGGAATACAAAAAATTCATAGTAATGTTCTAATACCTAAGAAAAAAACAAAGAAAAACCCTTTAAATAAAGAACAAAAACATAATAATAAATTAATTTCAAAAATGAGAATTATTATTGAAAATATTTTTGTTATTCTTAAAAAATTTAAAATTATTACTGAAAAATATCGTAATCGTAGAAAACGATTTAGTTTAAGATTTAATTTAATTGCTTCAATTTATAATTTGCAATTATAGATAACATAAAATATTTATTTAAAATTAAATTTAAATAATAAAATAATTTTTTGTTGTGTCAAAATTTACACATTTAATAAAATCCATAAGTATTAACCTAATAAAAGTTAGAAATTACTATATAGTATTTTTTATTTACAAATAATTTGTAATTATTTTAATAAGTAATGCAAGAAGTCTATTGATATAAGAGAAATATCTGGTTATACCCCTAAGAATTTAGGTTTTAGTGAAAATTATTCTAAACTTGTTCCCGATGATAGGTCTAGAACAACTTGAGAAGTTATAAAAAAAGCTTTTAAAAATTTAATAAATTATGGAGAAAATCCTGCTGCAAATAGTGAAATAATTAAAATTACACTGGCTCGTGTTGCTTGAGCAACAGCAGAAAGTATGCGTTTTAATTCAGTAAGAAGTATGATTACAAATAGTGATACTACGTGATTTTCTTGAACTAGTAGTCCTGCTTCCACTTCTGCTTCCGCCCCCCCTCTTAAAGATTTGGTTGTTGGAACATGAGAACCAACTACTACTAGGGCTATAAATTATTTAACAGAAAATGGAAATTTAAATAATTTTTCAAACAATCAAGAACTAAACCCCAGTAGAATTTTAATATTTACACCAGGATTATTGGCTACTTTAAATTTAAATCCATGTAACAATAGAAATCCTAGAAGTTTAAATAGTAATTTAATGTGTTATAAAAATAGTTCAATGATTGATATTTCTTCTTTAGAATGAGAAATCGATGAGTTAGATCCATATTATGAATACCATGGTCCAGGAGATATGAATAATGATTATTTTAGAGTAAAGGGTAGATGGGGCCATGATTTAGTTGAATTTAAAATGTCATTAAAAACAGCTATTGCTTTTAAAAAATTTTTTTATAACAATAGACTTCTTGCATTACTTATTTATTAAACAAAATTCCTATAAAATATATTTAAAATAGAAATTATAAGGAATTTAAGATTATGAAATTTGATAAATTTAATTTTATTAATGATAAAGAATTATTACGATTAATTGGAATAAAGCAAAGTACTTTTAATAAAATGTTAAATATTTTAAAAGAAGCTGAGTTAAAAAAGTTTAAAAGAGGTGGTAAAAATAATAAATTATCATTAGAAAATAGATTATTGATGACTTTATCATATTGACGAGAATATCGTACTTATTTTCATCTTGGTAAAAGTTTTGATATTAGTGAAGCTAGTTGTTATCGAAATATCAAGTGAATTGAAGATATTTTAATCAAACATCCTGATTTTCAACAACTTGCTGGTAAAAAAGCATTAATAAATGATTATTTTAATGATAAAACAATTATTATTGATGCTACAGAAACACCCATTCAACGCCCAAAAAAAGACAAAAACAATCTTATTCAGGAAAAAAGAAAAAACACACTATTAAAACACAAGTAATTATTGAAAAAGAAAGCAAAATAATTATTGCAACAAATTTTTCTCTCGGTAAAAAGCATGATTTTTGTTTATTTAAAGAATCAAAAATCCCAATTTTAAAAAATACTAAATTAATAGTTGATAATGGTTATCAAGGAATACAAAAAATTCATAGTAATGTTCTAATACCTAAGAAAAAAACAAAGAAAAACCCTTTAAATAAAGAACAAAAACATAATAATAAATTAATTTCAAAAATGAGAATTATTATTGAAAATATTTTTGCTATTCTTAAAAAATTTAATATTATTACTGAAAAATATCGTAATCGTAGAAAACGATTTAGTTTAAGATTTAATTTAATTGCTTCAATTTATAATTTGCAATTATAGATAACATAAAATATTTATTTAAAATTAAATTTAAATAATAAAATAATTTTTTGTTGTGTCAAAATTTACACATTTAATAAAATCCATAAGTATTAACCTAATAAAAGTTAGAAATTACTATATAGTATTTTTTATTTACGCCAAATTGTAAAGTTAAGTGCAACTAAATTATTTTTCTAACCAAATATTCGATTGGTGAAAGATAATTTAGTATTTTTCTTGGTCTTTGGTTTAAAGACAATATAAATTTATGAACTGCATTTTTAGTAGTATTTGAAAAATTAAATTTTTTAGGAAATTTTTCTCTAATTAAACCATTAGTATTTTCATTAGTACCTCTTTGTCAAGGCGAATACGCATTAGCAAAATAAATTTTCACATTTAAATTTTTTTCAAGTTGTTGTCAATTAGAAAATTCTTTACCCCTATCAAATGTTATAGTCTTAACAAGATTATTTGGAAGAATTGATAAATAATGGCTAATGTTTTCGTTAACAACTTTAGTAGTTCTATTTTCAACTAACATTGCTAAAGTAAATCTTGATGTTCTTTCAACTAAAGTTATTAAACATGATTTACTTTTACCTCGTGATGATACTACAGTATCACCTTCTCAATGACCAACAGTTATACGATTATTAACATTAATATTTCGTTCTTTAATTGATTTACCATTAAATTTACCGCGATTTTCTTGAGATTTTCGTTTCTTACCTTTTTTTCTTAAATTTTTATTAGTAACTTTTTCAAGTAATCCAGAATAAATTCAATTGTAAATTGTTTTAAAACTAATAATTCATTCTTTATGAAAATTTTTAATTCTGCCATAAATTTGTTCAGGCGATCAACCTAATAGTAATTTTTGTTGTACATATTTTACTAATTCTCTATTTTTAAACTTATGAAAATAAACATGTGATTGTTTTCTGTTTTCTGCTTTATTTTGTGCAATTAATGAAAAATAATGATTACTATCTTTATTTCTATTGACTTCTCGAATAATAGTACTAATACTTCGATTAAGATTTTTAGCTATTTCACTAATTTTTACTTTAAACTTCAATTGATTCTCAATATAAATTCTTTCATATATGCCAAGATGTTTGTAACCCATATAAAAACTCCTTGCTTTGTTTTTTCTAAAATAAACTTAGCATCATGAAATTTTTATATGAGATTTTTTGCAATTTTATTTACTTGCACTTACAAGTATAATTCAGCATTAATGAACGGTAAAAGAAACCGATTTGAATAAAGTAATTTTTGTTGTAATTATCTACACCCTTAAAATCAATTTCGGTGTAAGTTTTTTCGTCCATATCAAAAGTAGCATAAAATAAACTGGAAAAGAAATTACCAAGGATTTCATAGATTTCGTCAAAAACATTTTTGTAATCGCTGTTGTTAATACTAGGAATGTTATTTTTAAAATATAGGTAAATATCATTTCGTAAATCTGGGTCATAACGTAGAAAACTAAATCTAACATTAAGGTAATTTAAAGTACCAAAAAGATACTTAATTAGGCAATAATCGTTAGCGTTTGCAGTATCATATTTTCAGATTTCCTTTTCACCGTGTAGCAATTGTAAATACTTATTTCCGGCAATTATAGTTTTGTTAAATGCCTGAATTTTCAAAACATTCTCATTTACTACATTTTTATTACTAGAAGTCTTGTGATAAAAATAACTCTCGTCTTTAAAACCATGATTTTTAATGGTGAATTCTTTATAGTAACCTTTTTCTAAAGTGTCAATGAAATTAAATATTGGTGTTCAATAGAGATAAGAGTAATTAAATTTATCAAAATCACCACGGTGAATCATTAAATAGTCAAGATTATCAATAACATCACTATAGTTATGGTTGCCGTCAAATTTGGTGGTTGTTTCTGGCAAATCAATGTCCGTACTTGGTTTAGTTTCTAATTTTGCTAAAAATTTTTTAATATGAAATTTGTTTGAACCGGGATAACTATATTCTTGTATTGTTATTTTTACATCTTTAATTTTTTTAGCAGTATAAAAATATTCAATATTTGTTTTTTGAAAATTTTTATCAAAAAATTCTCTTTCTTCTGGGGTGCTGTTTTCTTTTTTATAATTATAAATTTCTTTAATTTCTTTAAATACTGGTTCATTGGTAAAGACAGCAAACCCTCTAGTATTTTCTCCATAATTTTTTATTTCTAAAGGTAATTGCTCTTTTACTGAGTCAATATTAATATATACTGGGTCACTACCTTTTTTATACAATGATTGTAAATAACTGTTATTTATTTCTGAAAATTTTAAGTCATATGTTTTATATTGAGTTTTTCTTTTATTTCTAACTAATTGCACTGCCGTTTTCTCCTTGTTAATGTTTGGTGGAATAGTAAAAATGTTATTGAAATTAATAGTTAGCACGGTAAATATTTTCATAAACATTTTTATCACTCCTTTTTAAAATATTTTATTTTTCATTATTCTTTTAGCTTTAATTTTTTAATAAGTCACTCAATGATACAGTTCATAATTACCGCTATTGTAATGCATATATCTAAATATCCTAGTATCATAAGTGAAATTAATGCTTCAAATTTTTCATATAATAATTTCAAATCATTAATTCCCAATTTTAAAAATGGAATGAAAAAGATAATAATCATAAAAATGTAAGGCAAAATTCTCCATCAATATTTTTTAAAAGAATTAATTAGTTTGTTTGATTTCATTTTTCAAGGCTTTTTTTGCTTTAATTTTTTGAATAGTAAAGCGGATTAATTTTTCAAATTTAATTGCAAAATATATTGCTCCGCCTCATCAAAAAACAAATATTCCGGCGAGCATAATAACACTATTGAACTTACCAAAAAAATCAACCATTTCTTTATTCATAAAATCATTAAATTCGTCACTTGTTCCAGTTATTCATTTAGTATCTATTACTGTTAATGCACAAATTAATAAACTTATAAAGATGAAAATGATACTTAATACTATTTTTAACCACCGCTTTTTAAAAGAATTTTTAATTCTTAATTTTAATGGCATTTTTTCTTTTGAATTATCTTTTTTAAATAATTTTCCTAAAAGTTTCTTCATTTTAATTTTCCTTTCATATTTTTATCGTCCTTTAATCACAATAAATAAAGCAATAAGTACACAAGTGACACCAAGAATGGTAAAAATTGGGTGTTGCGAAAATGTCCGAGCCATTGGTTTAAATAGTTCTAAAATTGTTAAATTGCTAGTAATAAACTTTTGGAAATTGGCAAGTCCCTCGCTAATATAGTTCGTTAAAGTTTCAAAATGACTACCAGCCAACAATCCAAGAACAGTTATTAAGATAAAAATAATAATTAGTTTAAACATTTTTAGTTACCTTGTTTTGTTTTTATTGGTTTTATTTGTTTTTTAGCTTTTCCTCATGCACTTAAACGCCCCTTATTTTTAACAGCATATTGGCGTTGTTTTTCTAAATTAATTTGTTGACTGCCAAATCCAAGAATGATTGCCATAAGAAACTCTACAGCCAGTGTTAAGAATAAAGGAAATATCAGTTGAATATTCGTTCCCGGCACTTCTAAACTTCAAATTAAGTCAAAAACTTTATAAAGCATTTGAGCGAGAAAGTCGGCCATTTTTGCGAGATTTTCCATTTTTTATTATTCCTTTTCTTTCATTTTTCTTAAAAATTTGCTGAATTTATCCATTTTTAAGTATTCTAAGTCTTCTAAATCAATTGCTGTGTCATTATAGTATTTATCTTCATAGTCAGGATTTACTTTTGAATTTAAGTAATCTCTTAAAAACGCTAGGTAAAAAGAATTGTAAGTGTTTAATATTGGTAGAGGAATTTTTAGTTTAAAAAAATAAATATCAAGTTCAGAAATATCACGGTATTTAATGCGACGACCCTTTTTACTATTTTTAGCATCAATTAAAGTGTTTCGTCAGCGTTCATATTCTTCAATACTAGTAAAGGTGCCATAGATGACTTTTAAGTAGGGGCGAAAAATATTAACGGGTTTTTTACGAATGCCCACAATCACATTATTGGCAATATCACGAACTTTAACTCAAATATGTTTATCTCTTTGACCGCTAGCTAGCACAATATGACCGAAATGGCGTGCCAGAGCGAAATATTCTTGAATACCGGTTTCTTCGTTTTTGGTATTATTTTTTTCTCAATCAGTTCCTTCTAAAAATAAGTTGGTTTCATCTCATAAAAGTAAGGTTTTGTCTGGCAATACCGGATAATCAAAATCTAATAATCCCATATGTCCTAAACTTAATTTTTGGGTTTCTAGTAATGGAAATGTTGATGCGATATGATATTTCTTCTTTTTTAATAATTTTGATGCGTATACTAGAAAGGCGGTTTTTCCAGTTCCTAATGAACCAATAACAATATTTAATGGTGAATTTTTTAAGAAATTAATAACTTTGTTAATTTGTGTTAAATTACTGATTTTAAAAATAAAAATTAAAATACAACCTGCTAAAAATAAATAACTTACAATGTTTTTAAAATAACCGTTGTAAATATATCAAATTGCTCCTCAATGTCATAAAATTAAAAATGAGGTGCGATTCAATTCAATAAAATGGTTATTTTTTTCTATTATTCATTTGCAAAATTTCATCTTGCACCTCACTTTATTTTTTTGTTAGCGTACAGCTCCAAGTAATTTTTCAAACATTTTAAAGCAAATAAAGAATATTGCCAAAATAAATGGAAAAATGAATATTCAGTAATCAGCAAAGAAATTACCGACTTGTGGCATATTAACAGCAATAATTTCCCACATTTTAGTAAACGCTGTTATAATCGCATTTCATAATTTAGTCATCGCGTCACTAGCTGTTATCTTTGTTACTGCTGGTGCTTCTGTTAAGAAAGTTCCAATCATATAATCACCCCCTTTCTTTTTAAAACATTCATCATTTATATTCAAAGTTTTTCTTAAATTTATTAAAACCACGATTAACCTTAACACGACTGTATTTTTTACTAATTAATTTTGAATTTCTTTGTGAATGCATTACAATGTAACTTCTTGACATTACTTTTGTTTCTATCTAAATACTGATATGGTTTTTCAAAGTAGCATTAGAATAAATCACACCATAATCGCTGTTAAGAATCAAAAAGCAATGTTTGCCATTAAAAGTCAAAGTGTTTCTTGGGTTAAATCAATTTCTTTACCACCACTAATATGAGCCGGAATATTTGTAATTTGGATAAACAAATCTCAGAAAGTTTGTTTAATTTGTTCTCAATTAAATTCTTTTAAATTTACTGTCATTTTTTATCTCCCAAAAATCATTTTTATTGGTAAATACATAATTGAAATTAATGCGAAAAGAAAAGTAATGATAATAATTAATCCGGCAATAAATGCAACTTGTGCAGGCATTTTTTCTATCGGAACAAACAGTTCTAAAAATTCCATAATAATTTTTCAAAACATTATTTTTTATTCTCATTATTTTCTTTTGAATTAGGAGCTTTAACTCATTCTTCAAAGCGAGCAATAAATACTTTTTCGTCTTTTGTGAAATTACCAGTATTATTTTTAATGGCATTTTTAAATTTAATTCGCATTTTTATTTTGGCATAAATTTTATAAGCAAAATACGCCAATAGCATTATGCAAGTGATAATAAATATTAATCCAATCGCAATATTCATTTTTAAACTCCTTTAAAATAGTTATAATTTATATCTTTTTTATTGTTTTCTTTTTCGGCAATTAAGAAGCCTAATAATTCTTGGCCTTTAATTAACTTGGTTTCTTGCTCTTGTTGATTAATTGAAATTACTTGATATTTACTATCTTTTATTATTCCAATGCAAATTGAATTTTCGTATTTTCCTTTATAAACAAATCGCTTTGGAAACCAAATACCGATTTGTTCATTAAATCACGGAATTTTTGGTGCTTTAATAAGCATTGCGTTTTGTGTTTCTTTTAAAAGATATTTTTTAGTATTTAAGAAAATGTTTTCAATGTTTTTCATAGTAAATTACCTTTCTTATTTGTTATAAACTAAGTTATATTAACTAAGTTAGTTAACTTAGTTTTTTAAACACTTATATATCGCAGATTTAAGTGTTTAACAAGCTTTGTTATTTAATTTTGTTTTTTAATTAGATAAAGATTTTAATAATTTTAAACTTAGCATACCCCTATATAGAAATTTCTACACTTTAACATCCGCATCCTACCCTTGGAACTAATTTAATAGCGTGTATATTTTTAGGAAATCCACCCATTCATTTTTTTATTGCAAAACGAAACAAATTGCTATAGCTAATAGGATGTTATCTATTAACTGGTAAACTTCTTTTGGTTATGGCGACCACCCACAATTTATCGTGCTTTAATACATACCAACATTATTAATTCACTTGTATTTAATTTTCAAAGAACAAACTTTTAACACCTTATAAAATAAAAAGACAATCATTACTGACTGTCTTAATACTTATTCAAATCTTTTCCTACCTAACAAAACTTTATGCGTCCTTTACATATATTTATTCCTTAACTTCATCTTCATAATATTCTTTATTATAAGAAGAACTCTTAATTTGCTTTAATTTTAAATTCTGATGAATAATATTACTATTTATATGAGCACAATCTAATTTCTTTTTTAATTTTTGTAAACGAATTTTTAATTCATCAATTGCAATTAATAATTGTTCTTCTTGACTAATATAATTTTCTTTATTTAAAGAATATTTAATACGATTAAAATGTTGTTGTTTATTTTGTAAAAATTCTAAAAATCATTCATAATATTCATAAGTAATACCAATTACAAAAGGAATAAAACCAAGAAAAACCATTCAAGCATTCATAATTTTTAATCCCTCATTAGCAACGCTAATAATAGTAATAACACAAATTATTAAACTAACACAAATTAGTAATATTAATGATGCTAATCGTCAATAGCGATGATTATTTTTCAATCAATAAACAAAAGGAATAATTGCTAAAGAAAATAAAAATCCTCATAACAAAAAAGTCATTAAAGCAACAATTGATGATGAAGTTAATGGGGAAAGACCTAAAATATATGAAAGATTAATTTTTAATAATTGTTTACTATTAGAATTGCCAACAATTAAAACGCACAATGGTAAAGAAAATAATAATAATATACACCCACAAAAAGTTAAACTAAATGTTTTTTTAAAAAGCATTGCTTTAAATTTTATTCACATTAATGAATTCCTCTTTTTTCTAAAAGATTATATCTTAAATATTTTTTATTCACTACTTTTACTCCTAGTTTTAATTTCTAAATCTACAATAATATCATTTTTAGTAAAAGGATTTTGTGGATCATAAATTCAATTATTATCAAAAAATCTTGTTACCTGCTCATTTCCATTATTACCAATAGTTATTGAATGAAAACGATTACGATTATTATGAAGTTCTTGAATTTGATTAACTAGTTTTGATGATAAATCAATTGTTAAAAAATCACTAATAATTAATACATCAGCATTTTGATATTTTTTATAATTCATAACATTAATAGTCTGAATAATAGCAGGGGTTATATTAGTATTACTATGAAATGAATGTGATAAAAATTTAACTAAAGTTTTTAATGATGATTTAACTGTCGTTAAATCAAATACTTCTAACGAATCAGAAAAATTAATCATATAACAATCTCGTCTTTGTTTTAAAGCAAGTTTAACAATTGCTAAACTTAATGCTTTAGCAATATATTCAGGCTCACCACGCATTGAAGCCGAAGTATCAATACACAAAATAAATGGTCCATCAGTTTGTGGAAGCGGATGATGACTTTTTTCTTTTGTTATTGTTTTAACAGAAACTACATCATTAGAAATAAATTCAAATGTTGATAATTTTTTTTCAAGAAATTTCTTATAAAAAATTGGTTGTAAATTAGGAATATTTAAATGAACTAGTTCCATTGGTAATAAATGTTCTAAATCAGCACTTTCAGTAATGCCAATAATTTCTTCTGGTCATTTACTAGCAGGATGAATTTCATATTCAATATTAATCTTTTCAGTAATTACCGCTTCTAACTTATCAGATTGTCCTTTTAATCGCCCTAATAATTTAGTGATTGTCATAATTGCCGAATCAGATTGCAAAAAATTTGCCAATTTTTGTAATTGTGTTAAATCTAATTTTTCAAGTTCTTTAATATTCCCATCTCAAAAACGACCAAAAAAATTTCAAATAAATCCATATAAACGACGAAATTTTTTAACAACTTCAATGCGGTCATACATTTCGCGTAAATATTTTTTTCTTAATTCATTAATTGATGCTAATTTAAAATCAATAACTCGTTTTATTAATAATTGTTCTCAATTATTAATAAAATTTTGAAAAGTAAGTTGTAAGTCTTTCGTTTTATCACTCAAAAGACAATGATAGTAATTTATTTTCATTACAAATGGTGATAACACCTTTTCTAAAGTAAAATATACTTTTTCATAATTATCTTTTAAACCTTTAATGCCATTTTCACGAATTCAATAATATAAATAAATTTCTTGTTTAATGTTAACCGATAACGATTGAGAAATAATTTTTTGTTCAATTTGACTTTCATAAAAATGATTAATCTCATCATCAAATGCTGTTGCCAATCATTTAAAATTAGTTTTAAAAGTTTGAAATGATGCTATATTTTTATCAACTTCTTTTAATCGTAAAATTTGCTTTTTTAATTCTAAATCAATAGAATTTTCTAAAAACTTTATCATTTATAACAACTCTTTTTCTTATGAATCAATTTGTAAAACATCAAATTTTTCTTCATCAATAGTTTCTAAATCATTAAAAGCAACATCTAAAATCATTTTATACTGTTCATCAAAAAATATTGCTGATAAAGAATATAAACGGTCTTTTTCATTTTTAAAATCTTTTGTTAAATTTTTAATTTCTTTTTCCGTTTTATCAACCTCTTTTGTTATTTTTGTAACTTGATTTAAAGTTGATTCTAAATCTTCAATTTCAATCGGATAAATATTTTTTTTGCTATCAATTAACTTATTATCATTATGATAAGATAAATTGACTTTAATATGACGATTTAATTGATTTAAAGTTTTACCAAAAAATAATTTAATAATTTCAAAATCATCAAAACTTTTTCTAATTTTTTGATAATCATCTAATGAAAGAAAACAAATCGGCAAATCTTTATTTGTTACTAATAAACGATGATAATTGCCAACTAATTGTCCTTTAAAAGGATTAGTATATACTGAAAACTTAATATTTTCTAATTGAACTTTATTTAATTGCTCATTTAATTTATCTAATTTATTTTCTAGTTGTTCTTGTTTTTCTTTTAACTCATATGTTAATGCATTAGTATAAACCTCATAAAATAAACTAGCATATTCTTTTTGTTGTTCTACTGTATCTCAAATACAATGAACAATAATAATTCAATCTGGTTTATCAGTTTCAAGACGAGCATTAAAAAAAGCCGATGCTTTCATCAAAAAAGCAATCTTATTTCAACGGCGATCAGAAATATATGCTTTACCTTCAGTTACTAAATATAATTTTTTTCGAAACCGAGAAATAAACTTTAATGATAAATCTGATAATCTTACTTTAGCAATTTCTTGTAATCAAGTATTATATTCTTTATTAGTAATTTGTAATTGTTCATCAACAATAACATCTAATTTAGTCGCTGATTGAATCATAGCATTAAAATTTTCTTCATTAACAATACCATGAACCACATAACGAATAATAAAGCGATCAAATAATGCTTCTAACCCTTGATTAACTTCTGGCAATTCATTTGATGCTGATATTAGTAATTTTAATGGTACCTTATAATCCTTCCCAGCATTACGAAATATTTTTTCATTAATAATCGTTAACAATGTATTTTGAATTGAAGGTCCAGCTTTTCAAATTTCATCTAAAAATACAATATCCGCACTTGGTAAATAATTTGTTGTTAATCGCCAATAAATACCATTTTGTAAATCAGTTATTGAAATTGGTCCAAAAATTTCTTCTGGCGTTGAAAAACGATTCATTAAATTTTCAAAAACATTTGCTTGACAAAATAAATATTTCATTCGCCGCGAAACTAACGATTTAGCTACACCAGGTTTTCCCAAAAGAAAAATTGATTCACCAGTTAACATTGCTAATGTTGCCAACTTAAAAATATTTTCTTTCTCAAAAATACCAACCGATGCTTGTTGCATTAACTTTAAAATTCGTTGTTTAAGTTCTGTATTTATCATTACTTTAATTCTCCTTTTTATTCAACACTTATTTGTTGTTTAATATCATCAGCTTTGACAATTAACACCGCAGCACCAATAATTCATATTACTACTAAAATAAAAACCATTGTTAAATAAATTGCTAAATTAGTCGCTACAAATTTAAAACTAGAAAAAATTACTAAGGCCATTACAATAAAAATCATCATTATTAAAAAATAAAAAACAGCAAAGATAATATATGCTACCCCTCAACCAAAAATAGTACCCGCGCGACGACAAACGGCCATAGGAATAAAATATAATAATGAATATAATGCCGACAAAGTTAAAAAAATTATTCCGATTGTTTTATCAAATGATACTTCTAAATCTGTAATAAATTGAAAATCTAATTGATCAGCTAATAATAAAATTGATTGTCCAAGAATATCGCGACCAAAAAAATACGAAATAACTACTAAACAAATTTGTGACAAAATAATTAAAATCCGAGCTACTCTTTCCAATTTCGAATCTCAATACATTTTTCGTTGTAACAAACTATTTTGGAGCGGATTAACATATTGAAATCGTTGTTCATCTAATTCATTTAATTTCTCAATTGTGGGAGAAGAATTATATTCTTGTTCTAGTTTATCAAAATCTGGAAATTGTTCACTGAAACTAAATAATTTTTTTTCTTTTGACATCATTATTTAAATTCTCCTTTACTAATTTTTAAATTCTCAACATTATCATCCTCAGATTCAAAAATAATAATTTCTTGTGATTGAAACTTTAATTTTACTTCTAATTGCTGACCATTAACAGTTAATAATATTGTTCCTAAAAAGGTTGGTCGTAGACTAGGACTATTATCACCTACTTTTCTTCCTTCATATTTAGGCAATTCCTTAATATTAAAATTAATATTTGTTTTCGATAAATTAATTTGTAAGTTTCTTAGTTTAATATACAATAAATTTTGTTTATTAAAGTTAAAACTATCTAACTGCTTTAAACTACTAATATATTGTATATTATAGTATACCTTAAATTCAAGTTGATTTTGAAAATCTTGATAAATATAATTAATATCATAATTACAAATTTCAAGAAAATGATTATTTATAAAATTATTTAAACTAAAAAAACTAGGGAAATTTTCAACATGTTTTTGAATTAATGTTTTCATATCAACATTATTTATCTCATAAGCCAAATTGTAAAGTTAAGTGCAACTAAATTATTTTTCTAACCAAATATTCGATTGGTGAAAGATAATTTAGTATTTTTCTTGGTCTTTGGTTTAAAGACAATATAAATTTATGAACTGCATTTTTAGTAGTATTTGAAAAATTAAATTTTTTAGGAAATTTTTCTCTAATTAAACCATTAGTATTTTCATTAGTACCTCTTTGTCAAGGCGAATACGCATTAGCAAAATAAATTTTCACATTTAAATTTTTTTCAAGTTGTTGTCAATTAGAAAATTCTTTACCCCTATCAAATGTTATAGTCTTAACAAGATTATTTGGAAGAATTGATAAATAATGGCTAATGTTTTCGTTAACAACTTTAGTAGTTCTATTTTCAACTAACATTGCTAAAGTAAATCTTGATGTTCTTTCAACTAAAGTTATTAAACATGATTTACTTTTACCTCGTGATGATACTACAGTATCACCTTCTCAATGACCAACAGTTATACGATTATTAACATTAATATTTCGTTCTTTAATTGATTTACCATTAAATTTACCGCGATTTTCTTGAGATTTTCGTTTCTTACCTTTTCTTCTTAAATTTTTATTAGTAACTTTTTCAAGTAATCCAGAATAAATTCAATTGTAAATTGTTTTAAAACTAATAATTCATTCTTTATGAAAATTTTTAATTCTGCCATAAATTTGTTCAGGCGATCAACCTAATAGTAATTTTTGTTGTACATATTTTACTAATTCTCTATTTTTAAACTTATGAAAATAAACATGTGATTGTTTTCTGTTTTCTGCTTTATTTTGTGCAATTAATGAAAAATAATGATTACTATCTTTATTTCTATTGACTTCTCGAATAATAGTACTAATACTTCGATTAAGATTTTTAGCTATTTCACTAATTTTTACTTTAAACTTCAATTGATTCTCAATATAAATTCTTTCATATATGCCAAGATGTTTGTAACCCATATAAAAACTCCTTGCTTTGTTTTTTCTAAAATAAACTTAGCATCATGAAATTTTTATATGAGATTTTTTGCAATTTTATTTACTTGCACTTACAAGTATAATTCAGCACAAATAATTTGTAATTATTTTAATAAGTAATGCAAGAAGTCTATTGTTTCCATTTAAATCATTTCTATTTAACATTTTTAACCATTCTTTCATTAGACTTAGTACATAACTATAACTAGCTTAATTCAAAATTATATATTCCTGAAATTAAGTTAAATCGTAATTCAAATCTTCTAATCTTATTGCGATAACGATAAACTAGTATTTTAAATCTTTTTAATCTAGCAAAAACATGTTCAATGGCAATTCTAACTTTACTTAAAAAGCTATTATATTCCTTTTTATCTGGATTTAAAGGATTATTTTTACTCTTTTTAATTGGCAATAATGTATTTTTATGAACATTTTGCAAACCTTGATATCCTGAATCAGCAATTAATTCTAATTTTGGATTTATAAGTGTATTTGATTTTAAAAATAACTTATAATCATGAATACTGCCATAACAAAAATCTACTGAAATAATTTTATTGTTAAATAAATCAATAATTATTTGCGATTTTAATGAATGTTGCCTTTTCTTACCAAAAAATAATAATTTTAGTTTTTTTTAATTCTTTCAATTGGAATTTCTGTAGCATCAATTGCTAATAAATTATTATTAGTACCCTTATGTACCAAGTCTATTATTTAATAACACAATATTTTTAACAAAAATACTAACAATAATTTCTCTAAGCAAAAAAACCAATTCCCGTTAAAATAATTTCTTCATCATTAAACCCAATAATATTTATAGTATATTTGTAGGCATTAAAATTAATCTGCTTAATTTCAGTAATATCTAATTTCTTTTTTAAATTTAATAAATTCGGATATTGATTTTCCGATAATATTGGCAAACTAACATCATCAATAATATTAAATTTTTTATTAGTTACAAGATAATTGTAAAGATAATTATAAATTTCTTTTTTTACCTTATTTTTTCAATTATCATTTAAAAATTCTCAATCTTGAATTTTCTTTAAAAAAAATTTTGGAAATGAAATAGCAAAAGCAATATATTCAGCAATAGTTTTGTTTCGCTTCTGTTTCAATCTATTCATTGAACTAATTAATATTTTTTGATTAGCCATTTTATTAGTAAAATAATTAGTTACAATAAAAGGCTGAATTGGCAATTGTTCATACTGTTCATATAAATTATCATCTTTAATATTAGTACTAATAAAATAAATATAAATTACTAAATCAGAATGATAAGTTTTATTTTCTTCAATAAGAGCCTGGGATGCATCATATAACTTTTCTCTAAAAGTATCTCAATCATTAATACCAGCACACTCATTAAGACATTGTGTAGTAATTATTGGTTTAATTTTAATATCACTACCAAATTCAATTGGATTTGCAAAAATAAAATCTCTTAATGAATCATTTACTTCACGATAAATTTCTTTTCCTAATACTTTATCAGTAAATAATACCCATTCACTAGTTAAATAACCAGTAGTAGCATTAGTTATGTTATTTTGAGAAATTTGTTCTCTAGAACCTTGAAATGAATAAAAGTTAAAATAATTTTTATAAAACATATTTGTATTAATAATTTTTAAATTAAAGGATAATGAAAAAATATTAGCATTAATAACTTCATAAATATCAGGACGATTAATCTCATATATTTCAATATCTTTAACTAACACTTTTTTTATTTCCACATCATCTTGAATAAAACTATTATCAATTTCTTTACCATTTTCAGTAGTGATATATTTATAGCGATAATCAAATTTTTTATAAGTTTTATTATTTGCTTGTAAAAATTTATTACTCTGAACATAATTTTTAAAATATTTTAATACTAAATTTTCTAATTCAATAAGTCGTAAGCTTTTAAAATTATCATAGTTTTCAACATTAATTTTAGCACCATCTAAAAGTAAACTATCATTAACAATACCAGGTTCTGAATCATCATTAGGAAATGGGTTAATCGTTAAACCATTACCATCATCAGGATTAAGAATTTTAGGCTTAATATCAGGAATCTTTTTACTTTCACTATCTTCTAAATTAATAATGGCATTACTAAAAACACTAACCATATCTAATGTTAATAAATATATACTAGGAATAATTATCGCAATAACTGTAAAAGTTAAAATTAATCCTAGTCACAATTTATTTTTAGTAAAAATAGTTACTTTTTTAGTAATTTTATTAATATTTTTTCAATGGTTAGAATTTCTTTTAATCAATATCATTTTCTCCTTCCAAAAATTATTAATAATTTTTTATTTTATTGAATATCTACTTTTTAATTTTATATTTTTTATCAATTTAATGCAAATAATGTCAAGATAAAATTAAAGGTTATGTACCAAGTCTATTGTCTTTAAACCAAAGACCAAGAAAAATACTAAATTATCTTTCACCAATCGAATATTTGGTTAGAAAAATAATTTAGTTGCACTTAACTTTACAATTTGGCATATAAACAATGGCATCAATTTCTATTAAAACATCTTTAGGCAATCTCCCAACTTCAACACAAACTCTAGCTGGTTTTCACACACTAAAATAAGTGGCATAAACATCGTTAATCGTTTTAAAATCATTCATATCTTTAATAAAGATACTACATTTAACAACATCACTTAGCGAATTACCACTAGCTTCAATAAATAAGCTTTTAAATTTTCTAATACTTGCGTTGTTTGTTACAAAATAGCCCCAGCAATAATATTAGAAGTTTCAGGAACAATTGGAATTTGTCCAGAAATAAATACAAAATTAGCTACTTGAATCGCTTGTGAATATGACCCCACCGCATTAGGGGCTTTATTAGTATTAATTACTTTCATTCAAAATAACTCCTTAAAGTAGTATCGTTAAATTGATTATATAATAAGTTTTATCAATAATTTAACAATTATAATTTAGTTCCTTTAAATTTTCCAGCAGCAATTTCTTTATTAATTCGTTTTTTAAATACTAATAAATAAACCATTGGTAACACCACACTACCACCAATAAAATTACCTAATAATGTTGGTAGCATATTCATTATTGAAAATGTTCCAAAATCTTGACCTACCATACCATTATTTAAAAATAAACCAGTCATTCAAATATAAGCATTAGCAACAATATGTTGAAATCCAGAAATTCCAAACGCTAAAATTACAAAGAAACATAATAATACCTTAGTTGCTGAATTTTTAACAGACATATTCATTCAGAACAATCCTGCAATTAAAATATTACAATAAATGCCACTAACAAAATTTTTTAAAAAAATTGTTCAATCAAGAGTACTCGGACTCGAACCGATTTTCTTATCATAAATATACTTAAAAACATTATAAAACTCAGAATCAACTTTCATATGTCCCATTAAATAAGTTGATATCGCAACAATTAATGTTCCTAAACAATTACCAACTAATACTAAAGACAAATTTGAAACCATTCGACGCAGTTTTGCTTCTCTTTTAACTATTGGTAATAAGGTCAATGAATTAGAAGTAAATAATGTCCCCCCAATAAAAATAACCATTAATATTGCTGGCGTAAAAGTTAGCCCCGTAATTAAAGCAATAACACCAGAAGGAATACCATTAGGTTTTAAATTTCCATTACTGTCTTTAATAATAAATCCTGATAAAACAACAATAACAATAACATAAGCAATTGCGACAAAAAAACCTGCCATAATACCAAATAGAAATGTTTTATATCACGGGTCTCGTAATTTTTGAAAAGCATATTCAAATACTTCAACAAATGTCTCTTCATGTGAAATATGATCTTTAATAAGGACAGCATTACTATCATCAAAACTATGTAATGGTTTTTCTTTTGAACTCATTTATTAATCTCCTTTGATGTTCATATTAAAAAATAAATAAATATTTTCAATTATTTATATTATGTAATAAATGATTAAAAATTACAAGAAAAACGCCAAATTGTAAAGTTAAGTGCAACTAAATTATTTTTCTAACCAAATATTCGATTGGTGAAAGATAATTTAGTATTTTTCTTGGTCTTTGGTTTAAAGACAATATAAATTTATGAACTGCATTTTTAGTAGTATTTGAAAAATTAAATTTTTTAGGAAATTTTTCTCTAATTAAACCATTAGTATTTTCATTAGTACCTCTTTGTCAAGGCGAATACGCATTAGCAAAATAAATTTTCACATTTAAATTTTTTTCAAGTTGTTGTCAATTAGAAAATTCTTTACCCCTATCAAATGTTATAGTCTTAACAAGATTATTTGGAAGAATTGATAAATAATGGCTAATGTTTTCGTTAACAACTTTAGTAGTTCTATTTTCAACTAACATTGCTAAAGTAAATCTTGATGTTCTTTCAACTAAAGTTATTAAACATGATTTACTTTTACCTCGTGATGATACTACAGTATCACCTTCTCAATGACCAACAGTTATACGATTATTAACATTAATATTTCGTTCTTTAATTGATTTACCATTAAATTTACCGCGATTTTCTTGAGATTTTCGTTTCTTACCTTTTCTTCTTAAATTTTTATTAGTAACTTTTTCAAGTAATCCAGAATAAATTCAATTGTAAATTGTTTTAAAACTAATAATTCATTCTTTATGAAAATTTTTAATTCTGCCATAAATTTGTTCAGGCGATCAACCTAATAGTAATTTTTGTTGTACATATTTTACTAATTCTCTATTTTTAAACTTATGAAAATAAACATGTGATTGTTTTCTGTTTTCTGCTTTATTTTGTGCAATTAATGAAAAATAATGATTACTATCTTTATTTCTATTGACTTCTCGAATAATAGTACTAATACTTCGATTAAGATTTTTAGCTATTTCACTAATTTTTACTTTAAACTTCAATTGATTCTCAATATAAATTCTTTCATATATGCCAAGATGTTTGTAACCCATATAAAAACTCCTTGCTTTGTTTTTTCTAAAATAAACTTAGCATCATGAAATTTTTATATGAGATTTTTTGCAATTTTATTTACTTGCACTTACAAGTATAATTCAGCAAAACAAAATAAAAAGGTCGCGTTTAGTTTTCTTAGGTATTGCTTTGAAGAAGTAAAACAATCAGCTAATTATATTATTTAATTACTAAACTAACCCTGCCTTTCTTGTTATTGTCCTTTTTATTCACTACCATTCTATCATATTATTGAATTTTTACACAATAGACTTCTTGCATTACTTATTTATTAAACAAAATTCCTATAAAATATATTTAAAATAGAAATTATAAGGAATTTAAGATTATGAAATTTGATAAATTTAATTTTATTAATGATAAAGAATTATTACGATTAACTGGAATAAAGCAAAGTACTTTTAATAAAATGTTAAATATTTTAAAAGAAGCTGAGTTAAAAAAGTTTAAAAGAGGTGGTAAAAATAATAAATTATCATTAGAAAATAGATTATTGATGACTTTATCATATTGACGAGAATATCGTACTTATTTTCATCTTGGTAAAAGTTTTGATATTAGTGAAGCTAGTTGTTATCGAAATATCAAGTGAATTGAAGATATTTTAATCAAACATCCTGATTTTCAACAACTTGCTGGTAAAAAAGCATTAATAAATGATTATTTTAATGATAAAACAATTATTATTGATGCTACAGAAACACCCATTCAACGCCCAAAAAAAGACAAAAACAATCTTATTCAGGAAAAAAGAAAAAACACACTATTAAAACACAAGTAATTATTGAAAAAGAAAGCAAAATAATTATTGCAACAAATTTTTCTCTCGGTAAAAAGCATGATTTTTGTTTATTTAAAGAATCAAAAATCCCAATTTTAAAAAATACTAAATTAATAGTTGATAATGGTTATCAAGGAATACAAAAAATTCATAGTAATGTTTCTAATACCTAAGAAAAAAACAAAGAAAAACCCTTTAAATAAAGAACAAAAACATAATAATAAATTAATTTCAAAAATGAGAATTATTATTGAAAATATTTTTGCTATTCTTAAAAAATTTAAAATTATTACTGAAAAATATCGTAATCGTAGAAAACGATTTAGTTTAAGATTTAATTTAATTGCTTCAATTTATAATTTGCAATTATAGATAACATAAAATATTTATTTAAAATGCCAAATTGTAAAGTTAAGTGCAACTAAATTATTTTTCTAACCAAATATTCGATTGGTGAAAGATAATTTAGTATTTTTCTTGGTCTTTGGTTTAAAGACAATATAAATTTATGAACTGCATTTTTAGTAGTATTTGAAAAATTAAATTTTTTAGGAAATTTTTCTCTAATTAAACCATTAGTATTTTCATTAGTACCTCTTTGTCAAGGCGAATACGCATTAGCAAAATAAATTTTCACATTTAAATTTTTTTCAAGTTGTTGTCAATTAGAAAATTCTTTACCCCTATCAAATGTTATAGTCTTAACAAGATTATTTGGAAGAATTGATAAATAATGGCTAATGTTTTCGTTAATAACTTTAGTAGTTCTATTTTCAACTAACATTGCTAAAGTAAATCTTGATGTTCTTTCAACTAAAGTTATTAAACATGATTTACTTTTACCTCGTGATGATACTACAGTATCACCTTCTCAATGACCAACAGTTATACGATTATTAACATTAATATTTCGTTCTTTAATTGATTTACCATTAAATTTACCGCGATTTTCTTGAGATTTTCGTTTCTTACCTTTTCTTCTTAAATTTTTATTAGTAACTTTTTCAAGTAATCCAGAATAAATTCAATTGTAAATTGTTTTAAAACTAATAATTCATTCTTTATGAAAATTTTTAATTCTGCCATAAATTTGTTCAGGCGATCAACCTAATAGTAATTTTTGTTGTACATATTTTACTAATTCTCTATTTTTAAACTTATGAAAATAAACATGTGATTGTTTTCTGTTTTCTGCTTTATTTTGTGCAATTAATGAAAAATAATGATTACTATCTTTATTTCTATTGACTTCTCGAATAATAGTACTAATACTTCGATTAAGATTTTTAGCTATTTCACTAATTTTTACTTTAAACTTCAATTGATTCTCAATATAAATTCTTTCATATATGCCAAGATGTTTGTAACCCATATAAAAACTCCTTGCTTTGTTTTTTCTAAAATAAACTTAGCATCATGAAATTTTTATATGAGATTTTTTGCAATTTTATTTACTTGCACTTACAAGTATAATTCAGCAAATTAAATTTAAATAATAAAATAATTTTTTGTTGTGTCAAAATTTACACATTTAATAAAATCCATAAGTATTAACCTAATAAAAGTTAGAAATTACTATATAGTATTTTTTATTTACAAATAATTTGTAATTATTTTAATAAGTAATGCAAGAAGTCTATTATCTTAATGGTTTAGGTAAATGAAAATATACTGTTCCTTTTCCGGTGACAACAATTTATCGATTTGAAAAAGGTGGTTTTGGCAGAAGTGCTGGTGATGTTTATTTTGGAACCACAAATGGTGTTTATTTAGCAAAAATGGGTAGTTGAAGGGCAGATACAAAAATTAATGGTATTGATGAAGAAATAGTATCTATTCAAACAGATCGTGGGCATGAGAATAGTGTGCATATTAAAACTATTAGTGGTAAAGTGTGTTTTTTGGATGCTAATGGAACAATTGGTTGATATAATAATATACCATATCCGGTGACAACAATTTATCGATTTGAAAAAGGTGGTTTTGGCAGAAGTGCTGGTGATGTTTATTTTGGAACAACCAACGGAATATATTTATCAACAGCACAAAACAATTGAATTAATCCGTCAAAAATTAATAATGGTATTAATAATGCTGTAGCCGAAATTAAAGATGTTAATGATAATTATAACTCTGTGTTTGTTAGAACTAATAATGGAGAAGCATATTATCTTAACGGTCGTGGTGAATTGTCAAAATATAATGTTCCTTTTCCGGTGACAACAATTTATCGATTTGAAAAAAGTGGAGCTGGTCGAAATGTTGGTGATGTTTATTTTGGAACCACTAATGGTGTTTATTTAGCAAAAATGGGTAGTTGAACGGCAGATACAAAAATTAATGGTATTAATAAGGAAATAGTATCTATTCAAAAAGATCGTGAAAATGGTAACAGTGTACTTATTAAAACCATTACTGGTAATGTGTGTTTTCTTGATGGAGACGGAAAAATTGGTTGATATAATATACCATATCCGGGGACATCAATTTATCGATTTGAAAAAGGTACAGGCAAATATGGCATAAATGATGGTGATGTATATATTGGAACAAGTAATGGATTATACTTATCAAAAGCAGGTAATAATTGAAATACACTATCAAAAATTGATTTGCAAAATAATCATGATGAATTATAAAAAAATATTATTAATTTTAGGAACAATTAGTTAATTAGAACAAATACAACAAGTTTAATTGCTTGTAAAAATAAGAAAAATATTCAAACCAGTAATTTTTGTTAATTACTGGTTTTTATTTTGACAAAATAGAAAGGAGAAAAAACGAAAAGTTGCTTAGTCGTTAAAAAGCGTTGTTATCGTAAAAAATCACTTTTCTTGAGCCCGTATAAAATTGAGGTAGTGCAATTCCACATTTAATGATAAAATTTGAGGGCAGAGTGAATTTAAGTTAATTGCTTCTTAGAGACACAGTTAATTGTACAGTCCCGTTTAAAAGAGTATTGTCATCATAGACAACCACCCTTTAGGGTGGTAATTTTAACAGTTTTTAAATTTAGTTAACTTATTTTTCTGTTTTAATGATAAATGTTTTTCTAGGATTTATTTCTATTCTATATCCGCTTGAGTGATCATAGTAATTTATTGTCATTTCTAATTGGATAAACTTTTGGATCTTGTGTGTTTTTCTATTGTTATTTTGGTTAATTATTTTTCCATATTTTCCTGTTAAATCTTCAATAGACTTCTTGCATTACTTATTAAAATGCCAAATTGTAAAGTTAAGTGCAACTAAATTATTTTTCTAACCAAATATTCGATTGGTGAAAGATAATTTAGTATTTTTCTTGGTCTTTGGTTTAAAGACAATATAAATTTATGAACTGCATTTTTAGTAGTATTTGAAAAATTAAATTTTTTAGGAAATTTTTCTCTAATTAAACCATTAGTATTTTCATTAGTACCTCTTTGTCAAGGCGAATACGCATTAGCAAAATAAATTTTCACATTTAAATTTTTTTCAAGTTGTTGTCAATTAGAAAATTCTTTACCCCTATCAAATGTTATAGTCTTAACAAGATTATTTGGAAGAATTGATAAATAATGGCTAATGTTTTCGTTAACAACTTTAGTAGTTCTATTTTCAACTAACATTGCTAAAGTAAATCTTGATGTTCTTTCAACTAAAGTTATTAAACATGATTTACTTTTACCTCGTGATGATACTACAGTATCACCTTCTCAATGACCAACAGTTATACGATTATTAACATTAATATTTCGTTCTTTAATTGATTTACCATTAAATTTACCGCGATTTTCTTGAGATTTTCGTTTCTTACCTTTTCTTCTTAAATTTTTATTAGTAACTTTTTCAAGTAATCCAGAATAAATTCAATTGTAAATTGTTTTAAAACTAATAATTCATTCTTTATGAAAATTTTTAATTCTGCCATAAATTTGTTCAGGCGATCAACCTAATAGTAATTTTTGTTGTACATATTTTACTAATTCTCTATTTTTAAACTTATGAAAATAAACATGTGATTGTTTTCTGTTTTCTGCTTTATTTTGTGCAATTAAGCCAAATTGTAAAGTTAAGTGCAACTAAATTATTTTTCTAACCAAATATTCGATTGGTGAAAGATAATTTAGTATTTTTCTTGGTCTTTGGTTTAAAGACAATATAAATTTATGAACTGCATTTTTAGTAGTATTTGAAAAATTAAATTTTTTAGGAAATTTTTCTCTAATTAAACCATTAGTATTTTCATTAGTACCTCTTTGTCAAGGCGAATACGCATTAGCAAAATAAATTTTTCACATTTAAATTTTTTTCAAGTTGTTGTCAATTAGAAAATTCTTTACCCCTATCAAATGTTATAGTCTTAACAAGATTATTTGGAAGAATTGATAAATAATGGCTAATGTTTTCGTTAACAACTTTAGTAGTTCTATTTTCAACTAACATTGCTAAAGTAAATCTTGATGTTCTTTCAACTAAAGTTATTAAACATGATTTACTTTTACCTCGTGATGATACTACAGTATCACCTTCTCAATGACCAACAGTTATACGATTATTAACATTAATATTTCGTTCTTTAATTGATTTACCATTAAATTTACCTCGATTTTCTTGAGATTTTCGTTTCTTACCTTTTCTTCTTAAATTTTTATTAGTAACTTTTTCAAGTAATCCAGAATAAATTCAATTGTAAATTGTTTTAAAACTAATAATTCATTCTTTATGAAAATTTTTAATTCTGCCATAAATTTGTTCAGGCGATCAACCTAATAGTAATTTTTGTTGTACATATTTTACTAATTCTCTATTTTTAAACTTATGAAAATAAACATGTGATTGTTTTCTGTTTTCTGCTTTATTTTGTGCAATTAATGAAAAATAATGATTACTATCTTTATTTCTATTGACTTCTCGAATAATAGTACTAATACTTCGATTAAGATTTTTAGCTATTTCACTAATTTTTACTTTAAACTTCAATTGATTCTCAATATAAATTCTTTCATATATGCCAAGATGTTTGTAACCCATATAAAAACTCCTTGCTTTGTTTTTTCTAAAATAAACTTAGCATCATGAAATTTTTATATGAGATTTTTTGCAATTTTATTTACTTGCACTTACAAGTATAATTCAGCTTTTATTAGTAACTTTTTCAAGTAATCCAGAATAAATTCAATTGTAAATTGTTTTAAAACTAATAATTCATTCTTTATGAAAATTTTTAATTCTGCCATAAATTTGTTCAGGCGATCAACCTAATAGTAATTTTTGTTGTACATATTTTACTAATTCTCTATTTTTAAACTTATGAAAATAAACATGTGATTGTTTTCTGTTTTCTGCTTTATTTTGTGCAATTAATGAAAAATAATGATTACTATCTTTATTTCTATTGACTTCTCGAATAATAGTACTAATACTTCGATTAAGATTTTTAGCTATTTCACTAATTTTTACTTTAAACTTCAATTGATTCTCAATATAAATTCTTTCATATATGCCAAGATGTTTGTAACCCATATAAAAACTCCTTGCTTTGTTTTTTCTAAAATAAACTTAGCATCATGAAATTTTTATATGAGATTTTTTGCAATTTTATTTACTTGCACTTACAAGTATAATTCAGCATAAATCAATAATTATTTGCGATTTTAATGAATGTTGCCTTTTCTTACCAGAAAATAATAATTTTAGTTTTTTTAATTCTTCAATTGGAATTTCTGTAGCATCAATTGCTAATAAATTATTATTAGTACCCTTATTTTCCAATAATATCTTTTTGCCAGGTATATTGAAAGTGACTATTTTTTATTAGAGTATTTTCAACTCAAAAGATATTACGAATACAACTAACATGACTAATATTATATTTTTTTGCAATAATAAGATATGTACTATATTCTTTTCAGTATTCTAAAGTCATAAGTAATCTTTGCTCTATTGATAATTTATTTGGTCTACCACCAATTTGTTTTTGTTTAGCTTCAGCTTCTTTTAAAATTTCTACCATTTTCATGAAAGTTTTATATTTTATGCCTATTAGACTATAAAATTCATTTTCGTCTTTGTATTTATCTAACATTTGTACTTCACCTAGGAAATAATATTATCAAAATAGTAGATAAAATTAAAGGTTATGTACCAAGTCTAATAACTCTAATGAATTATTTTTTTCTAAAAAATCATTTTCTGATAAATCAAAGAAATAAGTTAATTCATTATTATATTTTACTATTAAAGGGTGATTTTTCTTTCTTAAAAGAAGTGTTTTTTTAGCACATTCACGATAGTTCTTATAATCCTTCCTTATAAATTTTATTTATCACTGGTAGTAATATCTTATTCCGTTTCTTCATTGCTAAATAATCTCTTCCTCTCTTTTTGTTTGTTAGATATTTAGATATAAAAAATGACTTAAATTTTAATTAAAATTTAAGTCATTTTACTTACTTTTTTTATTGCAGAGTACATTCCTGAACTGCTATAGTTTTTTAAAATTTTTAAAAAACTGATGATTTTCACTTTTCATAAAAATATTATGAAATATTAAAGTTAAAATAGCAAGGTTATTTTTTCCTTTTTATAAAAATTGCTGATCTTTTATTATTTAAACTAGTTTTTTCCTATGATGTTTTTTGTAAGATGAGAACATCTTTTCTTTGAATAATAAAAATTGAAATAAAGTATGTTATGAGAAGAATAAATAATACAATGCCAATTGTTAATAATAAAGAAATTAATGAAATATGAGTTAGATACATAATTCCTGAGAGTTTAAATATATAAGTACCCACAATATATCAAGTTAAAAATGAAAGTCCCACACCACCAGCAAAGAAAAGAATAACAGCAATTAAATACCAACCAATAATTAAACTAACAATTTGCTTAATATGATAACCAAGAATTTTCATTGTCGCAATAATAAAAATATTATCATCAATAATCATTGAAACTAATAAAATTAAAACATTAATTACTACTACTAAGGTTACATAACGAATTGTATCTAAAACACTACTAATGATATTTAAAAGATTAGTAATACCCTCTTTTGCTAAACGAATAATAAGAATGCTATTAAAATTAGCAGTATTCTTAATTCCTAATGTTGGAATGTTAGGTTCTTCTTTTATTAATGGTGGTCTTACTAAATTGTTTTTATTGTTGTTAGTACTAATACTATCAATTGTGACAATCGGAATACTATCTCTTTCATAATAAAGTCCCATTGACCGTAAGGGTTGTAACACTTCATTTTTTCCCATTATAAAATTATAAAAATTATTATTTTGAAAATCATTACCTTCTTTGTTAACATCAATAATGTCATAATTGTCAGCATTCTTAATAGCTTCACGATAAACAAAGTATTTCGCAATTAGTTTTTCATTAGTGACAATACTTCATCCATCGGTAGCATTATCAATAATACCAACAATCTTAATATTCATATCTTTAATTCAAAACATATTAAAATTATTAATAATATCACCGACTTGATATTGATGCTGATAATATTCAGCATAGCTACGAGAAACAAGAACTGGTAATATGCGATGCTTAACATTATAATCATTAGGATTATTAAAGTAAAGTTGATCAATATATTGATCACTATTTTTAATATTTAATATGTCTTGAAAAGATTTTTGATTTACACCATAAACAAACGCATTAAATCCTGAATTAATCTTCTGAATTTCGTTTAATGTGGGAATATTGAAATAATAACGATTCATCAAATAATCTTGTGTATTATCATATTCTACATAATTAAGGGTTAAATCAATATTTTCAATATTAATATTGGTATTTTTAAAATTATCTATAATATTTAAAAAACTCATAATGTCTTTAAAGTTAAATTCAGGTGGCATTTTTTTACTAAGTTCAATAATTAATTTCCGATTTTTTAAAATAATATCTATTGTGTCACTACTAACATTAAATTTATATCGTTCAGGAATTTTTATTTGTAACGCTTTAAGGCGATTAAATCATTTCATAAGTTGGTTTTGTTTATCAACATTTAACTTATGAAATATTTGAATAAGAGTAATATTAGGATTTTTATTTAGAATTTTCTGAACGATACCGAAAATTTCTTTTAACTTCTCATTGCCAATAGCGTTAAAAAGACGATAAATAGTTGTTTTTTTAGTATCAGGTTTTATTTCTTCATCTTGTCAATCAACAATATAATATGCAAATTCTCTCCTTGAATTATAATTATAAACATTAAATGTCCGAGAACCAATTATATCTTGTAAAGCAATATATTCATATTGTTGATTATAAAAATAAGCAGTAGTTGCCGATTGTTTTGTATTATTAGCATTAAATTGATCATAATCAGTAATATTACGATATTGTTCATTATAACTATTACTACTAGCAATTTTTCATTCCGAGTGAAAACTATCAATTTTATGATGCATTGTATCCACAGTTAAATATTGTAAAAATAAAATAAATGAAGCTAATAGCAAAATACTACCACTTACTAATCATTTTCCAAATGATTTAGTAAAAAATGCTACTGAAAGACGAAATGAAAATGGAAATTTAACTACTAATGATTTAAAAAAATGTGCTGCTAAATAACCTTTACTACTATTGGAAGCATAAATTAATTCTAATACAGGCATTCGTAAAAGAAAGGTTGTTAATCCTCAACAAACAAAAGTAAATAATAATGGTAAAAAGATGAAAAAAATTAATGAAATTTTAATATCAAAATAAATTGTTACAATGCCGAAATTATAAATTAACATTGCTCCTGAAAATTGCTTTTGAAATAACAATGAAATTCCAAATCCTAAAATAGCAGCTAAAGATGTAATAATAAAAATTGAACCAATAAAATTAAACGAAATTTGTCAACCTTTATAACCAAATGATTTTAAAATTCCAATTTGAGTGCGTTGGTCATTAATTTCTTTACGAATAAAAAAAGATACAATTAAAACTAATGCTGACATTGAAATTAAAGTTAAAGCAATAAAAACAATACTTTGAATAATTAAATTACTTATTAATTCATCACTTATAACTTTAATAAAATTTTTATTAACATCTTCAATTAAAGTTTTTTCTTTTAATTGCTTGTAAATATCTTTTTGAGCTTGAACTTCATCACCAGTAATTGTTAAATAAATACTAGAATTTTTAAAACTACTTTTAGTATCATTACGAAAATGATCATCAAATAAAAGATCAATGGTAGTATAAATTACGCCATTATCTTTAGGACTTAACTGTTTGGGAATTAATGTTTGAATTAAACTATTTTTTTGAATAAACTTTGTTGTATAACTATTTCCGATGCCCGCAACAATAAATTTATTATTTTTAATTATAAATGAATCATTAATTTTAATATTATGGACATAACTATAAGTCTCGCTAATAACAATTTCATCATTTCTAATCGGAATTCGTCCTTTAACAATACTAACAGGATTATTATTAATTAATCCAATATTTTCTAAATAAAAACTAGGAACAATATCAAATTCTTGCCCATTATTATTTTGGATGCGTCCTTTAAAAAATAATGAACTTTTAATATTTTTAGATTTTGTTGCCATTAAAATTCGCCAATTACGAATGCTAGTTTCACGAAGTGGAACTTTATCACTGTCTTTATTTTGAGTGATGACAATTAAATGGATTGAACAAAGCATTGGATCAATAAAAGGTTCTTGTTTATTTTGATTTTCAATTTGACAATTAAAACCTTCATTTTCAAGTTTTGCTAACATTAGCATTAATTTAGCATTATTATTTTCAAAAGGAATGATAGTATTTTCTGTTAAATCAATAGTTGTATTGCTACTATCATTAATTAACTTTAATTCTGAGCGATTAGAAATACGATGTGTTGGTCGCAAAGGATTTTTATAGATTAAATCATATTTTGATGTAATTTGTTGATTGTTAGCAAACATGGCACTAAAAATACTAATTGCTAACACAAGCAAAATTAGTAAACCAATATATTGTAAAAATTGTTTCTTAATAGAACGAAAAGAGTTTTTTAAAAGAACAAACATCTACTTAACCCCCATAAGTATGAAATAACTTATTTGGCGACACTAAAAATAAAGTGAATATTATTGGGTTTAATCAATATTGATTCATTAATATTATTAATAATGTGGTTTTGTAAATGTTCGCAAAGAGTTTCTAAATTTGTTTCTTTATTTATTTTTAAAACTATTGATACCACTCATTGTTCGCTAAAAAAATTAATTTTAATATTTTTTCTTTGAATATCTAATGATGGAAATGATTTTAAATATGAAATTAATAATTTTTTAATAACTAATTGACTAATTTGTAAGGCACCACTTTTATTTGTCAGAACAGTTAACTTCACGATATCACTCCAAAAATACACAACTTTAAATTTTTAATATTTAGTATTTTATTTTCCAATTTCTAAAATTTTAACTTTATATTTTGTATCCTTACCTTTAATTTCAACAATATCATTAACACTGTGATCAAAAATAGCTTTAACTAAGGGTGTTTCATTAGAAATTTTATTTTCAAAAGGATCGGCTTCTACAGTACCGACAACTTTAAAAGTTGATTTATTATTAGTTTTTAAATTAAGAATAGTTACTATTGAACCAATTCTAATGGTTTTAGTTCTTTGACGATCAGTAGCAATAACTTTAGCTCGTGCTAAAGTATCTTCAATTTCTTTAATTCGACCTTCAACTTCAGCTTGACGATTTCTTGCTGATTCATACTCAGCATTTTCTGATAAATCACCTTGGTTTCGTGCTTCAACTAATTCTTTAATTACTTGTGGGCGAATAATATTAATTAACTCATTTAATTCTTGATTTAATTCTTCTTTACCTTCTTTAGTTAACAAAATTTCATTATTGTTATTATTATCTTCCATTACTTTGTCTCCTTTATCATTATGTATTATAACATATATTAGACTTCTTGCATAACCTAGTTAATTGTTATCAAAATTATTTTAGATTTTAGAAAAATGTTTATTTTAAAGTGGTTAAATTTAAAATTTTTATTATTTTAATAGGTTATGCAAGAAGTCTATTATTTATTCTTTTTTTGCTTTTGCAAGTTGTTGTAAATAATCAAAATAGTTTTGTAAAATTAATTGAGCAGCTAATTTATCTTTATTCATTTTTCGTTTTTTTCGCGAAACATTAGCAGTTAACATTATTTGATTAGCAGATCGTGATGTTAATCTTTCATCTCATAAAATAATTTCTAAATTAGTTTTTGTTTTTAGTTGCAAAACAAAATCTTCAACCATTATTGTTGTTCTACTTTTAGATCCATTCATATTTAAGGGATGACCAACAATAATTATATCAATATTTTCTTGCTTAACAAATTGTAATATTAAATTAATAGCCTTAGAAAAATTATATTCAGAAAAATTAATTGTTGTTTTTGATAAACTAATAATTCCTTGACCAATAGCTAAACCAATTGTTTTGCTACCTACATCTAAACCTAAATATTTCATAACATATCTTCTTGTTTTAATTGCTGTAATAATTCTTGCATTTTTATTTCATTATTAAATCCACCTAAAGCTAATTGCATATTTCCGCCGCCAGAACCTTGACATTGCTTTGTTAAAGATTTAACAATTGTAACCGCACTTAATCCTTCTTTAATTAAAGATTCACTAACAACTACTAATAACGAATTTTTTATATTAATATTCTTATTAGTAAAAATAATTACTAATTTATTATCTAATAATCGATATTTATCAGCTAATAACTTTAAAGTAGCAATTGTGAGATTATTAAATTGATAAATTAAAATATTATATGTAGATAATGAAATAATTTCAAGATTTTGATATTGACTAATTTGTTCTTTAATTAGTATTTGTTCAGCATTTTTTTCTCATTTTTTAAAAGCAATTTGAAGTTCACTATATAATGAATGCAATTGTTTTCATATTGCATTACTAATATCATTCAAACTAGTAATGGTATTAAATAGTTGTTCAAGATAACTATCTGCTAGTAAATTTTTATTATATTTTCCAAATTTTTCAGCACTTTTTGTTTTTAAATCTTTAATTTGTTCATCATAATAATTATTAATTGTTTTTCTTGATGTTAAAGCTTGAAAACGATAAATACCAGTTCCTTTGGATTCAATACTAGTAACTAATAATTGTTCAATATCACCTGTATATTTAACATGGGTTCCCCCACATAATTCAATAGAATAATTACCAAATTTAACAACACGAACTTCATCATCATACTTCTCGTTAAAAAATGCTATTGCATTCATTTTAATTGCTTCATCATAACTAGTAATATAAATTTCACAACTATCATTTTGAGCAACTCATTTAGTTACTAAATCATTAATATCTTGTAAATTTTGGGTTGTAATTTCTTTATTGTATGCAATATCTAGTCGTAAATATTGATAGTTATTAAATGAACCAATTTGCATGGCATCAACACCTAAAATTTCTCTAATCGCTGAATGCAATAAATGAGTCCCCGAATGATTTTTCATTCCATAATTACGATGATGATGATTAATAACAGCACAAACAATATCATTAGTTTTGAAAGTACCGTTAACTTGTACTCGATGAATGTGTTGCTTATTGGGTGCTAATTTGACATCAATAACTTCACCAAGCATTGTTGCATTACTAATTATTCCTGTATCATTAGCTTGACCACCTTTTTCAGCGTAAAATGGTGTGGCATCAAGTACCATATCAACAATATCATCTTTAACTGATGTCAACATTTCTTCACCATAAAATAAAGCTATCACTTTAGCTTGTGGATTTTCTTCTACTTCGTATCCAATAAAAGTGCTGGAGATTTTTAAATCTAATAATAATTTATTTTGCATATCCATTGCTTCAATTTGTTGATTACTACGAGCATTGCGGGCATCTTTTCTTTGTTCTTCTAATAATTCATTATATCTTACTAAATCAATAGTAATATTTTCTTCAGTTGCTAACTCAATCGTTAAATCAATCGGAAAACCATAAGTATCATATAGTTTAAAAGCATTTTCAGCTGTAATTGTTTTTTCTTTAATTAGCATTTCTTTAAAATGATTAAAACCTTGTTTTAGATTATTAAAAAACTTTTCCTCTTCCTTTTTAACAGTACTAGTAATAATTTCTTGTTTTGTTTCTAAATTAGGATAATAATCTTTCATCAAATTAACAACAATAATAACTAATTTATATAAAAACGGTTCGTTAATGTTCAATTTATGACCATAAACCATTGCTCGACGAATTAAACGGCGAATAACATAACCGCGATCTTTATTACTAGGAAAAACACCATCACCAATAGCAAAAGCAATCGCTCTAATATGGTCACTAATAACTTTAAACGCAACATTAATTTTTGTTTGTTCATTAGGTTTTTCAAAAATATTATTTAGAACATAGGAAACTTTAACTAATTTAGTAATATGTTCAATTATCGGTAAAAATAAATCAGTTTCAAAGTTAGTAGGTACTTCTTGGATTATACAAGCTAATCGTTCTAAACCTGCCCCTGTATCAATATTTTTACAAGGTAAATTATGATAATTACCTTGACCATCATTATTACTCTCTGAAAAAACAATATTTCAAATTTCTAAATAACGATCATTTTCAATATTATCTTGCAATAACTTCAAACCATAATTTTCTTTATCTCAAACAATTCCCCGATCATAAAAAATTTCCGTATTTGGACCACAAGGGCCTTGGCCCATATCTCAAAAGTTCGTATCACGACACCCTAAAATAATTTGACTTGAATCTAAACCAATAACTTCTTTTCAAATTTTAATGGTATCAGTATCATCTAGAAAAACAGTAACAATCAATTTATTAGCATCAATACCTAATCATTGTTTACTAGTTAAAAATTCTCAAGCAAAAACAATAGCCTCTTTTTTAAAATAATCACCAATTGAAAAATTACCTAGCATTTCAAATAAAGTATGATGTCTTGCTGTGTAACCAATATTTTCAATATCATTAGTTCGCAATGCCTTTTGCGAGTTTACCAATCGTTGATGAGGTGGAATTTTTCTACCATCAAAATACGGTTTTAAGGTTGCAACACCAGAATTAATTCATAATAATGAATTATCATTAACAGGAATTAATGATGCACTAGGTAAAACATAATGGCCATTCTTAATAAAGAAATCAAGAAATTTCTGTCTAATCTTACTAGTTGTTAAGTATTTCATTGATTTATACCCCTTTAATTTAAAATTTACAAAAGCAATTTTTTATCATAAATATCGTTAGCTACTGCTTTAATTGTCGCTATTGTGGGTACCACAATAATCATTCCTCAAATACCAATAATTGCCCCAAAAATAGAAATTCCCATTAATATTGTAACTGGATGTAATTTGGTTACTCGTCCAAAAATTTTTGGATAAACAAAAGCATTTTCAATTAATTGAACAATAAATGCACCAACTACAGCAACAATCATTGGCACCCAACTAACTAATTCATTCGTTCCTGATGGTGCTACTAAAGCATCTAATACTCCGGCTAAAGCAATGGGAACCATCCCAATAAATGGTCCCACATAAGGGACAATATTAGCAAAAGTCATAAATAAACCTAATACCGCAAAAGAACTTTTATATGTGGATCCACCACCCACATAACCAGCAATAGCCATCATAATAGTTGTAAAAGTAAACATATAACTCATATCAATTAATATTCCCCGACCATAACCAAACAATGATTTTTGCAAAGCATTCGCAATAATTTCTTTGCGTTTAATATTTTTCCCAGGAATTAATTGCGTTTTTAAAAAATTAGTAAACGATTTATCGCCACCTAACAAAAACATTGTAATCATAATCGTAATAAATAAGCCATAAAAAATACTAGCTATCGTTCAAAAATAGCGATTAAGAAGAATATTAGTTAAATTAGATGCTGTTGTATAACCATAAATTGTATTAATAATATCAACTAAAAAAGTTGCTGAAAAAAATCATTGTGCTGTTGCCCCAAAACTAAATAATAACTGATACATTTTCCCTAATTTGTTACCATCAAATGCAACACCAATTTTTGCACTATTAATTACACCTTCATTTACTAAATTTAAATTAATTTCATTTGGACCAACACTAGTAGGAATATTATTTGTGTTTAATCATGATTGGATTTCAGTATATAAATTTGTAAAATATTCAATAACACTGTCTAAAGATGGTTGCTTTAAATAGCGTAAATAATCAACAACAAATTTATTAGTTGAATCCAAATAAATACCATAGTCATTGCGTAATTTTGTTAATAAAATTTCCCAAGCACTTTTATTATCAAGTGCTTTACTTTTAATTTGACTTAATATGTCTTGTCAATTATCTTTTATTGGTGTTCAATCAACATTAGTTTGTAATCGTCATTGTTCAGTTTCTGTATCATAACCAAAACCAAAAATATGTGATAAAAGTGATTTATTTTGATCAACTCCTGTACCTTTTCAATTATCTAATCTTTCTTTAATAACTGTACTATCGCCTAAGAACTGACTAATAAAACTTACAAATTGGTCAATAAATAATCAAAGCAAAAAAACAATAATAAAAATGCCAATAATTAGAGAAATAAAAAAAGTTAAATATTTTGCCACAGTTTTATTAAATTTTAATTTAATCAAACGATAAATTAAAGGATTCAGAACTCAAATCACAGCTAATGCTAATCCTAAGGGAATAAAAACTAAAATAACATTTAAAATAATTTGATCAGCACCGGTAAGTTTTAATAATAGAAGAACTACTAAACAAATTAAAGTTATAAATAATCATCTTGTTCATTTGTGGTCAAAACTAATAGTAAATTTGGAAGAATTACCTTTACTGTTAACATTATTCGTTTTTATTTCAATGTTTTTAGTATTTGTTGTTTCCATCTTACAAATCGTTCCTTAAAATATTTTAAAAAATAAATTTACAATTTACAATTAAAATTATATCATAAGAAATTAAATTTATTAAGAATACCTAAATGACGGATGGAGTAAAAAATTATTTGTTTTAATAGACTTCTTGCATTACTTATTAAAATAATTACAAATTATTTGTAAATAAAAAATACTATATAGTAATTTCTAACTTTTATTAGGTTAATACTTATGGATTTTATTAAATGTGTAAATTTTGACACAACAAAAAATTATTTTGCTGAATTATACTTGTAAGTGCAAGTAAATAAAATTGCAAAAAATCTCATATAAAAATTTCATGATGCTAAGTTTATTTTAGAAAAAACAAAGCAAGGAGTTTTTATATGGGTTACAAACATCTTGGCATATATGAAAGAATTTATATTGAGAATCAATTGAAGTTTAAAGTAAAAATTAGTGAAATAGCTAAAAATCTTAATCGAAGTATTAGTACTATTATTCGAGAAGTCAATAGAAATAAAGATAGTAATCATTATTTTTCATTAATTGCACAAAATAAAGCAGAAAACAGAAAACAATCACATGTTTATTTTCATAAGTTTAAAAATAGAGAATTAGTAAAATATGTACAACAAAAATTACTATTAGGTTGATCGCCTGAACAAATTTATGGCAGAATTAAAAATTTTCATAAAGAATGAATTATTAGTTTTAAAACAATTTACAATTGAATTTATTCTGGATTACTTGAAAAAGTTACTAATAAAAATTTAAGAAGAAAAGGTAAGAAACGAAAATCTCAAGAAAATCGCGGTAAATTTAATGGTAAATCAATTAAAGAACGAAATATTAATGTTAATAATCGTATAACTGTTGGTCATTGAGAAGGTGATACTGTAGTATCATCACGAGGTAAAAGTAAATCATGTTTAATAACTTTAGTTGAAAGAACATCAAGATTTACTTTAGCAATGTTAGTTGAAAATAGAACTACTAAAGTTGTTAACGAAAACATTAGCCATTATTTATCAATTCTTCCAAATAATCTTGTTAAGACTATAACATTTGATAGGGGTAAAGAATTTTCTAATTGACAACAACTTGAAAAAAATTTAAATGTGAAAATTTATTTTGCTAATGCGTATTCGCCTTGACAAAGAGGTACTAATGAAAATACTAATGGTTTAATTAGAGAAAAATTTCCTAAAAAATTTAATTTTTCAAATACTACTAAAAATGCAGTTCATAAATTTATATTGTCTTTAAACCAAAGACCAAGAAAAATACTAAATTATCTTTCACCAATCGAATATTTGGTTAGAAAAATAATTTAGTTGCACTTAACTTTACAATTTGGCAATCCAATATTTTTATTAGTATTAATCCTATTTATATTATTATCATTCAAGGCTGGTGACACTAATAACTGTCAATGTTTAACAACATTTAAATATGAGACTGCAGTAGATATTTTTCCCATCGTAACAGTAAATTGTGGTATCTTCTGACCTAATAATTTTCTTCATTCATCAAATTTCATTCCAAACCAATACCCCATAACCTTATTAAATTCTTGATTATCATCTCATACTCTCATAATTTTATTAAATAGACTTGGTACATAACTATAACATTTTGCATCTACCAAACTATAAAATTCATTTTCGTCTTTGTATTTATCTAATATTTGTGCTTCATCTAGAAAATAATATTATCAAAATAGTAGATAAAATTGAGGGTTATGTACCAAGTCTATTATATTAATGAAAATATTAATTCAGAAATAGAAATCAGAAAAGAAATATATAAAACTTCATTATGGAGAAATAAATATAATAATAAAAATGATGATAGTTGAATTAATAAGGGTAGTATTGTATATACGAATAAATATAGAAAACATAAATTTAGATAATTAGTGATAATTTAATAAAATTAATAATTTTTTATTGTGTAAAAATTCAATAATATGATAAAATAATAACGAATAAAAATGACAATAACAAGAAAGGCAGGGTTAGTTTAGTAATTAAATAATATAATTAGCTGATTGTTTTGCTTCTTCAAAGCAATACCTAAGAAAACTAAACGCGGTCGATTGCAATTGTTATTGGAAAAACTGAACTTTTTTATATATAATTACTATTAAGCATATATAGAAACGAGGACATATTATGGAGTTGAAAGCTATTGGTGCTTCAAGCGGAATTGCCGTTGCTAAAGTATATAAGTTAATTGAACAACGAATTGAAGTTGAAAAAGAACGAGTTACTAATATTGAAGAACAATTACGAAATTTAGAACAAGCGTTGGATGTATCGCTTACTGAAATTCAGAAATTATATACTGAAACTCTTAAAAAACTTGGTGAAGAAAAAGCTAAAATTTTTATGGCTCATGAGCAAATTATTAGTGATCCAACTATTATTGATGAAATAAAACAGATGATTACTAGTGAACAAGTTACTAGTTCGTATGCGAGTTTTGTTGTTGCTAATAAATATATTGCGATGTTTAAAACGATGGATGATGCTTATATGTATGAAAGAGCAAGTGATATTGAAGATGTTACTAATCGTTTAATTAAGCATTTATTAGGAATGCAAATTCAGGATTTAGCAATTATTGATGAAGAAGTAATTATTGTTAGTTCTGATTTAACGCCATCACAAACAGCACAATTAAATCCAGAATTTGTGAAAGGATTTCTTTGTGAAATTGGTGGCAGAACATCACATGCGGCAATTATGGCGCGTAGTTTAGAAATTCCTGCGATTTTAGGATTAGAAAATATTACTAGTAAAGTAAATAATGATGATTTAATTATTATGGATGGAAAAAGTGGCGTGGTCATAACTAATCCTAGTAGTGCTCAACAAGTTGAATGAAAAGAATTACAAACGCAATGAAAAATTAAGCAACAACAATTGCAAAAATATAAGGATGAACCAACAATAACTTTAGATGGTCATAAAGTTACTTTAGAAGGAAATATTGGTTCTTTTCACGATGTTGATAGTGTTATTGATAATGGTGGTAATGGAGTTGGATTATTTCGTTCAGAATTTTTATATATGAATAGTAATCAATGACCAACTGAAGAAGAACAATTCCAAGCATATAAAACTGTCTTAGAGAAAATGCCTAATGATATGGTTGTTATTCGGACACTTGATATTGGTGGCGATAAACATTTATCGTATTATCAGTTTGAATCGGAAATGAATCCTTTTTTAGGTTATCGAGCAATTCGTTTGTGTTTAGATCAAGTTGATGTTTTTAAAACGCAATTGCGAGCATTACTAAGAGCATCGGTTTATGGTAAATTAGCAATTATGTTTCCTATGATTGCTACTGTGAATGAGTTTAAAGAAGCTAAAGCCATAACTTTACAATGTAAAGAAGCATTAAAGCAAGAAAATATTGCTGTTAGTGATGATATTCAAATTGGAATGATGGTTGAAATTCCTGTTGCTGCGGTAATGAGTGATATTTTTTCTCAATATGCTGATTTTGTTTCAATTGGAACTAATGATTTAATTCAATATGGGATTGCTGTTGATCGAATGTCTCAGAAGGTATCATATTTATATCAACCCTATCATCCAGGAATTTTAAGACTAATTAAAATGACAATTGATGGTGCTCATTTAAATAAGAAATGAGTTGGAATGTGTGGTGAAATGGCAGGAGAAATTTTGGCATTGCCATTATTATTAGGAATGGGATTAGATTACTTTTCAATGTCATCAACATCAATATTAGAAGCAAGAAAAATTATTAATAGTTTAACTAAAAAAGAGACAGTTGTTCTTATGAATGAGGCTTTAAAATGTCATAATGAAAATGAAGTAATTGACCTTGTTACTAAATTCTTACAAGAAAAGAAATTAATTTAATGTTTTTAAATATGATATTGGCAACGACAACAATAAATAAAAATATGGGGATTGCTTTAACTGTTAGTTGTTTTATTTTGACAATTTTATGTTTTGTTATTCATTGACTGTTAGTAACAAAATATTTTTCAAAGGTTCTTCATAAGGATACATTGTGATTTTTTATTAAGAAAAATATTTTATTTTTATGTGGATGTATGTTTACTCTTGGGTTTATTGCTTCCTTAATTTCTGTATTGAGAATATTTGGTTAAAAGATATATAATTTAGAAAGGATACATTATGATTTATTCACATCGTGCTTTAGAAAAAAAGTGACAAGAGTATTGAAAAAATCAGCAAATATTTAAGACGCCGAGTAATGTTAAAACTAAAAAGACTTATATTCTTGATATGTTTCCATATCCATCTGGTGCTGGATTACATGTTGGTCATTTAAAAGGTTATATTGCTACTGATGTAATGGCACGATTTCGTAAGATGCAAGGTTATGCTGTTTTGCATCCTATTGGTTGGGATGCGTTTGGTTTACCAGCTGAACAGTATGCTTTAAAAACGAAAAATAATCCTGTAAGTTTTACTTTGGAAAATATTAATAATTTTCGTCATCAATTGCAACGATTAGGTTTTTCTTATGATTATAATAAAGAAATAAATACTACTGACCCTAATTATTATCAATGAACACAATGAATATTTTCACAAATTTATAAAAAAGGTTTAGTTCAATTAAAATGAAGTGATGTTAATTGATGTGAAAAATTAGGAACAGTTTTAGCTAATGAAGAGGTTTTACTTATTGAAGGAAAAATGGTTTCTGAAAGAGGTCATTATCCGGTTATTAAAAGACCAATGCAACAATGAGTTTTAAAAATAACTAATTATGCTTCAAGACTATTAAAAGGATTAGATGATTTAGATTGACCTAATTCAGTTAAAGAATTGCAAAGAAATTGAATTGGTGAACGATTAGGGGCATTAGTGGATTTTAAAATTCAAAATTCATTAGAAAAAATTTCAGTTTTTACTACAAGGTTGGATACGATTTTTGGTATTAGTGCTATTATTTTAGCACCAGAGCATCCATTAGTAGTTTCGCTTACTATTAAAGATAATGGTCAACAAATAAATGAGTATTTATCACAAGTTAAAATGAAAACTGATTTAGAACGCCAAGAGTTAAATAAGGGTAAACAAGGGGTATTTACTGGTAGTTATGCGTTGCATCCGTTAACAAATGAGTTAATTCCAATTTGAGTTGCTGATTATGTTTTATATCATTATGGAACAGGAGCAATAATGTGTGTTCCAGCACATAGTGCTGAAGATTATCTTTTAGCATTAAAATATAATTTACCAATAAAGATTGTTATTGAAAATGATAATATGAAAATGCCAATAACTGGTGATGGCATTCATATTAATTCTCAGTTTTTGAATGGACTAAATAATGAACAAGCCATTAGTAAAGTTATTAATGTTTTGGAAGCAAAAGGGATAGCTAAAAAACATACAACTTATAAATTACGCGATTGATTGTTTTCTCGTCAAAGATATTGAGGTGAACCGTTTCCAATTATTTTTTGAGATGATGATACCATTAGTTTAGTTGATGAGTTAGATTTACCGATAATGTTACCATTAACAGATAATATTGTTTCAACAGTTACTGGACAGTCGCCATTGGCAAATATGGTTGATTTTGTTAATGTTACTAGAAATGATGGTGTTAAAGGGAAAAGAGATACAAATACAATGCCACAATGAGCAGGTAGTTGTTGATATTATTTAGCATATATTTTGAAACAAGATAATGGTAGTTTTATTCCCTTAAATAGTAAAACCGCATTTAAATTATTTGAACAATGATTACCAGTTGATTTGTATGTTGGTGGTCAAGAACATGCGGTGTTGCATTTACTATATGCTCGGTTTTGACATCAAGTATTGTATGATTTAAAAGTTGTTCCAACGCCAGAACCTTTTATGAAACTTGTTAATCAAGGAATGATTTTAGGTGTTGATGGTGAAAAGATGTCAAAATCAAAAGATAATGGTGTTAATCCAGATGATATCATTATGACGCATGGTGCTGATGCTTTACGAGTTTATGAGATGTTTTTGGGACCATTAACAGCATCAATGCCATGAAATATTCAAGGTATGGATGGTACAAGAAGATGATTAGATCGGATTTATCGTTTAGTAACTGAACATCTTGCTTGAATTATTAAAAAAAATGATGGTCAAATGGATAAAGTTTATCATCAAACAGTGTTTAAAGTAACTACTGATTTGGAAAATTTAGCTTTTAATACGGCGATATCATCATTAATGGTTTTTGTTAATGCTTGTTATAAAACAAAACAAATTTATTTACCTTATTTTTTAGGATTTATCAAAATGTTAAGTTTATTTGCTGTGCATTTAGCAGAAGAATTATGATTAATGTTAGCACGAGAAAGTAGTGTTGCTGTTCAAAAATGGCCTGAATATGATGCTAAGTATTTAGTGAAAGAAGAAGTTGTTGTTGTGGTTCAAGTTAATGGTAAATTACGAGGAAAATTAAATGTTGTGCCTAATTTATCACAAGAAGAAATTTTAAAAATTATTCAAAACGATGACTATTTACAAAAAATTTTATATCAATATGAAATTAAGCAAACAATATTTGTAATGAATAAAATTATTAACTTTGTTACTAAAGTAGTGGATAAACACGATGATTAAACGAGCGATTATTTTTGCTGCTGGAGTCGGCAGAAGATTAAAATTAAATCATCAGCATAAATCATTATTAGACTTCTTGCATTACTTATTTATTAAACAAAATTCCTATAAAATATATTTAAAATAGAAATTATAAGGAATTTAAGATTATGAAATTTGATAAATTTAATTTTATTAATGATAAAGAATTATTACGATTAACTGGAATAAAGCAAAGTACTTTTAATAAAATGTTAAATATTTTAAAAGAAGCTGAGTTAAAAAAGTTTAAAAGAGGTGGTAAAAATAATAAATTATCATTAGAAAATAGATTATTGATGACTTTATCATATTGACGAGAATATCGTACTTATTTTCATCTTGGTAAAAGTTTTGATATTAGTGAAGCTAGTTGTTATCGAAATATCAAGTGAATTGAAGATATTTTAATCAAACATCCTGATTTTCAACAACTTGCTGGTAAAAAAGCATTAATAAATGATTATTTTAATGATAAAACAATTATTATTGATGCTACAGAAACACCCATTCAACGCCCAAAAAAAGACAAAAACAATCTTATTCAGGAAAAAAGAAAAAACACACTATTAAAACACAAGTAATTATTGAAAAAGAAAGCAAAATAATTATTGCAACAAATTTTTCTCTCGGTAAAAAGCATGATTTTTGTTTATTTAAAGAATCAAAAATCCCAATTTTAAAAAATACTAAATTAATAGTTGATAATGGTTATCAAGGAATACAAAAAATTCATAGTAATGTTCTAATACCTAAGAAAAAAACAAAGAAAAACCCTTTAAATAAAGAACAAAAACATAATAATAAATTAATTTCAAAAATGAGAATTATTATTGAAAATATTTTTGCTATTCTTAAAAAATTTAAAATTATTACTGAAAAATATCGTAATCGTAGAAAACGATTTAGTTTAAGATTTAATTTAATTGCTTCAATTTATAATTTGCAATTATAGATAACATAAAATATTTATTTAAAATTAAATTTAAATAATAGACTTCTTGCATTACTTATTAAAATAATTACAAATTATTTGTAAATAAAAAATACTATATAGTAATTTCTAACTTTTATTAGGTTAATACTTATGGATTTTATTAAATGTGTAAATTTTGACACAACAAAAAATTATTTTATTATTTGCTGAATTATACTTGTAAGTGCAAGTAAATAAAATTGCAAAAAATCTCATATAAAAATTTCATGATGCTAAGTTTATTTTAGAAAAAACAAAGCAAGGAGTTTTTATATGGGTTACAAACATCTTGGCATATATGAAAGAATTTATATTGAGAATCAATTGAAGTTTAAAGTAAAAATTAGTGAAATAGCTAAAAATCTTAATCGAAGTATTAGTACTATTATTCGAGAAGTCAATAGAAATAAAGATAGTAATCATTATTTTTCATTAATTGCACAAAATAAAGCAGAAAACAGAAAACAATCACATGTTTATTTTCATAAGTTTAAAAATAGAGAATTAGTAAAATATGTACAACAAAAATTACTATTAGGTTGATCGCCTGAACAAATTTATGGCAGAATTAAAAATTTTCATAAAGAATGAATTATTAGTTTTAAAACAATTTACAATTGAATTTATTCTGGATTACTTGAAAAAGTTACTAATAAAAATTTAAGAAGAAAAGGTAAGAAACGAAAATCTCAAGAAAATCGCGGTAAATTTAATGGTAAATCAATTAAAGAACGAAATATTAATGTTAATAATCGTATAACTGTTGGTCATTGAGAAGGTGATACTGTAGTATCATCACGAGGTAAAAGTAAATCATGTTTAATAACTTTAGTTGAAAGAACATCAAGATTTACTTTAGCAATGTTAGTTGAAAATAGAACTACTAAAGTTGTTAACGAAAACATTAGCCATTATTTATCAATTCTTCCAAATAATCTTGTTAAGACTATAACATTTGATAGGGGTAAAGAATTTTCTAATTGACAACAACTTGAAAAAAATTTAAATGTGAAAATTTATTTTGCTAATGCGTATTCGCCTTGACAAAGAGGTACTAATGAAAATACTAATGGTTTAATTAGAGAAAAATTTCCTAAAAAATTTAATTTTTCAAATACTACTAAAAATGCAGTTCATAAATTTATATTGTCTTTAAACCAAAGACCAAGAAAAATACTAAATTATCTTTCACCAATCGAATATTTGGTTAGAAAAATAATTTAGTTGCACTTAACTTTACAATTTGGCTTAAATATTTAACATTTTATTAAAAGTACTTTGCTTTATTCCAGTTAATCGTAATAATTCTTTATCATTAATAAAATTAAATTTATCAAATTTCATAATCTTAAATTCCTTATAATTTCTATTTTAAATATATTTTATAGGAATTTTGTTTAATAAATAAGTAATGCAAGAAGTCTAATGATTAAATTTATCCTCAGTTATTCATCGCTTCTTAACTACAACTTCATTTTTAATTAAAGGCATTACGGCATTCCCGCCACCAAAACCAAAAAAAGATATTTTCAAAAAAACATAAAACAATTGTCAATATAATTGCCATTTTGAGTATTTTGTTTTTTTCATCATATCAACCCTTAATATCTTATAAAAAGAAAAAGAATCAGCATCTAATTCTCTTTCTTAATAATTTTAATAATTTATTATTTTCTTAGTTTTAATTGTTCAATTATTTTACGATAACGATTAATATCATGAGCTTTTAAGTAATCTAACATATTTCGTCTTTGTGATACTTTTCTTACTAAACTTCGTTCAGTAACAACAAATCTTTACGATGTATTTTTAAATGTGCCGTTAAATTAGTAATATCCTCTGTTAAAAGTGCTATTTGTACTTCTGCTGAACTCGTATCTTTTTCTTTTCTACCAAATTTAGCAATAATTTGTTTTTTATCCTCAGCTGTAATTGCCATTTAATAAATCCTCCAATAATTATAAACTTAACTAAAACCAATTAATAAAACAGAAGGTATTTTAAAAACTTGTAATAGTCGTATTCGTATAAATATTAACCTATTTTACGAAAATATTCAAGTGTTTTGCTGTAATCTTCACTAATTAACTGTTTTAAATGTTCTAAACTTTTAACAGCAATATTATCTCGTAAATACTTTAAAAAGGAAATTTTAATTTTTACACCATAAATATTTTTATTAAAATTAAGAATATATGATTCACATTTTAAAACATTATCAATTCTAATAATACAAGAGATTGCTTGATACTTTTTATTTTCTAAACTAACATTAGTAATATAAACACCCTCATTTAATATTGAGAAATTATCATTTAGATGAATATTTGCTGTTGGAAATTGAATTTTACTACCTAATTTATTACCTTTAACAACAACACCTTTAATATTATAAGGTTGTAATAATAACTTATTAGCACTAGCAATTTGTTTTTCTTGTAGTAACTGACGAATATATGTTGTTGATACCCGAATATCATTATTAATTAAAACTTTATTAACAACAATTACTTTAGAAAAATTGTTCTGCAAATGACTAATATTTCCCAGACCAAAATTTGCAAAACGAAAATCATCACCAACAACAATAATATCAATATTCAATTGTTTAAGATAAAAAATAAACTGTTCAATTGATCATTTTCTTGTATTATCATTAAATGGAAAAATAGCAAAATTATCAAATCCCATTAATGAAACTAATTTTTGCTTATCTTCCATATCAAGCAAGTCATCATATTGTTGTTGTAAAATTATTTTCTTTGGTGCGATTGAAAAAGTAAAAAATAGTGATTGATAATTATTTTCTTTAGCTTCTTTTAATACTGTTTGAGTTAATAACTGATGTCCAATATGAAGTCCATCAAAAAATCCTAAACACGCTACTTGTTTATTTGAAAATTGCTGTTTTTCATCAATAGTATTAATTATTTTCATTATTTCATAATCCTTTTTTGCAATAATATTTATTATCTAGTCCCTTCACATATATTGCTAATGGGACTTGATTATTATCAGTTAACAATACAGTATCATTTTCAACATCTTTTAATTGAATAGCCTTACCATTTTTAATATCTTTTGTTTCCTTAACATTAATAAGTGGCATATAGTCTTGTAATACATTTGATAATGAAATCATATTTCGTTCTTGAATTTTATCAAGTTCTCAACAATTACTAATCTTATATGCACCACTAGCTATTCTTTGCAATTTTTTTACTGTTGCTACCGTATTTAAAGTTTTAGCAATGTCTACTACTAAACTACGAATATATGTTCCTTTTAAACATTTAACTTTTATGGAAGCATAAGGAAAATCAAAATTTACTAACTCTAAATATTCTAACTTAACAAGTCGTTTTGCTAATAATATCTCTTGTTCTTTACGAGCATATTCATAAAGTTTTTTCCCTTGAAACTTAATCGCAGAATATTTAGGTGGTATTTGATTATACGATAACGGAAAAAAATTTAAACAATTAAGAAATTGTTCTTTTATAATTAACTTATTATCATTAGCAATAACATTACCAGTAATATCACCACTATTAGTTAAAATATTAAATTGCATTGTTACTAAATACTCTTTCGTTTCGTTCAATAATAATGAAGAAATCTTTGTCGCTTGATTGACCAAAATTATTAGTACACCAGTAGCTAGAGGGTCTAAAGTTCCGGCATGACCAACTTTATAATATTTAAACTTTTTTTTAAGATAAGATACTACTTGATGTGATGTCATCCCAGTAGGTTTATCAATTAGTAAAATTCCTGAATTCATTATAATAAAAAATCTCCAAAGATATTATATCATACTTAAAAGACCTTGAAAAATTTACCAATATAACTAAAAAGGAAACAATTAAATTGTTTCCTCCAAAAACTTAATACACATATTTTCTCAACTCTTTCAATATGCGTAAGCACTAAGTAAAACTATTACTAGAATTACTTAGTTAAATATTAACACAATATAATCAAATTATCATCCTTTTTATATTAGCAACAAGAAATTATTTTAATCCATCATTAAATTCAAGTAATTATTCAGTTAATCATTGCTGTCTTTGTTGTCTTTTTTCTTTTTCTTGATTTTTCTTTTTCTTGCTGTTTTTGCTCTCTTGCTTGTTGTTCTTGTGGCTTTTTATCATTAGTTATTTTATTATTAAGTTCTATTTCGGAATAATTAGAACTATTAGTATTGATAGTAAAGTCCATTAAATCATTAGACTTGGTACATAACTATAACATTTTGCAAACCTTGATATCCTGAATCAGCAATTAATTCTAATTTTGGATTTATAAGTGTATTTGATTTTAAAAATAACTTATAATCATGAATACTGCCATAACAAAAATCTACTGAAATAATTTTATTGTTAAATAAATCAATAATTATTTGCGATTTTAATGAATGTTGCCTTTTCTTACCAGAAAATAATAATTTTAGTTTTTTTAATTCTTTCAATTGGAATTTCTGAAGCATCAATTGCTAATAAATTATTATTAGTACCCTTATTTTCCAATAATATCTTTTTGCCAGGTATATGAAAGTGACTATTTTTTATTAGAGTATTTTCAACTCAAAAGATATTACGAATACAACTAACATGACTAATATTATATTTTTTTTGCAATAATACGCGATATGTACTATATTCTTTTCAGTATTCTAAAGTCATAAGTAATCTTTGCTCTATTCTGACTGTCCTTAATACTTATTCAAACCTTTTCCCACCTAAGAAAACTTTATGCGTCCATAAGTAAGTAAATAGGGGAGTAATAAAATAAAATGTCTTAAAAATTTTAAGACATTTTTAATTATTTTCTTATTCACATTTTGTTAAAATTTTCTACTTTTTCTGCAATATTATCTATTTTTATTTTATAAAAATTAATATTTTTGCGTGTATATTCTTTAAAATATACATCATTATTGTTAATGTAAATATTCATAATTTCATTATCGCTATCATATAAATTATTATTTTTATTAATTTTTATTTTTTGATAGTCTTTTGTGGATATGTCAAACTTATATAGTCCTCTACCAGAGCCAAAATAAATATTACCTTTATTGTCATAATTAAAACAATGGGAATCAAAATATAGTGTTTTTATAATTTTGTAATTAAAATCTAAAATATAAGTATTAAATAAGGAACCAATATAAATTTGATTATTATCAAATAAAAAATAATTTATTTTTTTATCTTTATTCAAAATACTTATTGGTTTTGTTTCACCTTGTTTTAAAACATAAGCGCCATTATTAGTAGCAAAATAAATTTTATTTTTGTTAATAACTATTGAGTTAACTTCTCCATTTAATTCATCTATTTTGCTGGGTTCAATTTCATTATTTTTTAAAACATATGTACTATTTGTAGTTGTAAAATATAAATTATTTTTATCATCAAATCCTAATGTTTTTTTATAAAAACCATATTCTTGAAGTTTTTTATTTAAAGTTGCTTTTGTTTCACCTTGTTTTAAAACATATAAACCATTATTAGAATCAAAATAAACATTATTTTTATTATCAATAGTAGTATTAAAAATACGCTCATTTATTCCATTTATCTTAATTGCTGTTGTTTCATCATTTTTTAAAATATATACTTCTCCGCCGCTAGAACCAAATGAGGCGCTATATACACCAAAATACATATTATTTTCTAAATCAAAATTTACAAATCAAATGTTAGAGTTATTTATATTATTAATTTTTATAACTATTTTATCTTTTTGTTTTAAAACATATAAACCATTATTTGTTATGAAATAATTATTGTTATAATTATCTTTAAAAAATGAAATAATATTATTTTTTATTTTATTAAAATTAATTATTGGTTTTTGATTTTTGTTATAAATTTCTAATTCTTTTTCAAAATTAATATTTCTTTTACTTCTTTGAATGTTTCTAACCGTTATTTGTTTTTGTGTATTATTTTTACAAGCAACAATGTTACTTAGACCTATAGTTAAAGTAATTGTATTTAAAATACTTGATAATTTTTTCATATTAATCAACCCCTTTTTGTAAATTTTTACTAATTATAAAATTTACTCAACAATGAAAATCCTCACCAAATTTGAATTTTCAATCTTTTTGGTTTGGAATTTAATTATAAACTATCTTTAAAATTAAAACACATGAATAATCAATAAATCATATTCTATTAGGTGGTATTTTTAAGGTCATTAAAAGCATTATCTACTAATTTTATAACGTTAATTTGTTTGCTTTTTAAAAGGTTATTGAAAGATAAATAAGCTAAATATTCAATATTTCTTTTCTTGTGGCCAACGATTGGACTATAAATTAAACCTTGCAAAGAAAAACCATATTCTTTAAAAAAAGCAATTAAATTGTTTAATACTTGATAATGTACTATGGGATCTTTAACAACGCCACCCTTTTCAATTTGCGTTCTGTTACTTTCAAATTGTGGTTTAATTAAACAAACTAATTGACATTGGAGCAGTAAAATTTCTGTTAAAACCGGAATAATTTTTGTTAATGAAATAAAGGCAACATCAATAGCACAAAAACTAATATTATCTTTAAACATTTCTTTCTTGGCATAACAAAAATTAGTGTTTTCCATAACAATTACTTGGGGGTGAGTTCGTAGTTTTCAAGCTAATTGATTAGTACCAACATCTAAACTATAAACCAATTTTGCTTTATTTTGTAACATACAATCAGTAAAACCACCAGTAGAAGAACCGATATCTAAACATACAAGATTTTTTAAATTAATATTAAATTCTTGAAGAGCTTTACTTAATTTATATCCACCACGAGAAACAAATTGATTATCTTGTTTTTTTATTCTAATAGTACTGTTAAGAGCAACTAAAGTTCCTGACTTAATAATTAATTTATCATTTACAAGTACTTGATGATTAATAATTGCACTTTGAGCTTCAGTTTGGGAATGAAATAATTCTTTTTGAACTAATAATATATCTAATCGGATTTTTTCCATTGTTGTTCTTCTCTTATGATAAATTTTTCATTTTGTTTATTGATTTATTATTGAGAATTATAAATTCGTTAAATTCTAAAGGATATATTGTAGCAATGGCATTAATATATTTTTTCATAATATTAAGTTTTATAATTAAAAGGTTTTGTGTTGGCAATTGGTCTAATAATGAAGGAATTTTAGCTTTTCGGGCTAAAGTTTCACGATGTAATAAAAAATATAATGCTAAATAAAAACCAAAATTATAATAAGTTTTGTTATTTTCTTTGTGATTAAAAATTGCTATCGATTCAAATGAATTACCAATCAGATGGGCAAGAAGATAAAATTTTTCATTTCTTACTACCTCTAAACCTTTTAACTCATCAATATTTTTAATTTTACTATTATAAATATCTTGTAGTTGTAATTCAATTGGTGATTTAATCGCAGAACTAATTGCTAAGTTTTGAAAAAATTCATTAATTACTTTCAGATTTTTAATTTTTTTAATTTCTAAGTCAAAAAGATAAATTTGACTACAAACTACAGCTTTGCAAGAAATTAAATGACGAATAAATAACTCCGGACTTAATTTTTCATTAACAATTAATAACCCTAATGTTTGCATAAAAATACTATGTTTAGTAACAACATTTAAAATATACAAACCATCTTGGATAATTTCTGGATTATTTGTTTGTTTTATGGTTTTAATTAATGTTTTCTTTGCTAATCTAATAGATTTCTTCAGTAATTCATTTCCCATAGTTATCATCCTTGTTAGTCAATTTTCTCATTATTAGCATTATCAGCAATACTTTGCAAAATGCCATTAATATATTTATATTCAGTATTGAAAAAATACTTTTTAGTAATAAGAACTGCTTCATTAATAATAATTCCTGAATTTTCCTTTAAAATAAGTAGCTCGTAAGTTGTTCATAATAAAATCCCTTGCTCTAAATTAGATAATTTAGAAAAATGTCACCCTACTTTTAAGTACTTATTAATAATTTTAATTATAATTTTTCGTTGTTCAAAAAGATGGATTAAATTATTAACAATTTCTGAATTAAAATCTTTTTCGTTTTCTTTAATTTCTTTAATAATTGCTTCTAAGTCATAATTTAATAATTGTTGTTGATAAATAAAAAAAATTATGTTTTCTCTTATATTATGCTGTGAGTTTTTTTTCATATCTTTACCACCATTATTATTAATTTTAGCATAAAAGAAAGCATATTTTCTATTAAATAGAAAATATGCTTAATTTAAATATTTTATTATTCTTTAATATGTTTTTCATTAATATATTTTTCATATTCATCATCTGTTAACACCTTATCAAAATTACCAACAATGGTATTTGCTTGTAATGATTGAATAACAATTCTAACAAAATCTTTAAAATCAGAATTTTCAGTAACTAAGCGATCAATTGTTGCTCAATCAAGAGTTTCTTTTTCTTTTGCTGGAAATAAAATAGTACTTTGCTTAATATTATTAGGATTCAACTTAATAACACCAATATTAAAAGCATTATTAAGTCTTTTTAATTCATTAATAAATCATTACTTTCAGAAATTTTTAAGGCTACTAAATACCCTTCATTAGCTCAAGATGAATTTGATACTGCTTGAAAATAAGATTCACGAAGATTAGCAAAACTTAATTAGACTTGGTACATAACTATAACTAGCTTAATTCAAAATTATATATTCCTGAAATTAAGTTAAATTGTAATCCAAATCTTCTAATTTTATTGCGATAACGATAAACTAGTATTTTAAAACTTTTTAATCTAGCAAAAACATGTTCAATGGCAATTCTAACTTTACTTAAAAAGCTATTATATTCCTTTTTATCTGGATTTAAAGGATTATTTTTACTCTTTTTAATTGGCAATAATGTATTTTTATGAACATTTTGCAAACCTTGATATCCTGAATCAGCAATTAATTCTAATTTTGGATTTATAAGTGTATTTGATTTTAAAAATAACTTATAATCATGAATACTGCCATAACAAAAATCTACTGAAATAATTTTATTGTTAAATAAATCAATAATTATTTGCGATTTTAATGAATGTTGCCTTTTCTTACCAGAAAATAATAATTTTAGTTTTTTTAATTCTTTCAATTGGAATTTCTGAAGCATCAATTGCTAATAAATTATTATTAGTACCCTTATTTTCCAATAATATCTTTTTGCCAGGTATATGAAAGCGACTATTTTTTATTAGAGTATTTTCAACTCAAAAGATATTACGAATACAACTAACATGACTAATATTATATTTTTTGCAATAATACGATATGTACTATATTCTTTTCAGTATTCTAAAGTCATAAGTATTCTTTGCTCTATTGATAATTTATTTGGTTCTACCACTAATTTGTTTTTGTTTAGCTTCAGCTTCTTTTAAAATTTCTACCATTTTCATGAAAGTTTTATATTTTATGCCTATTAGACTATAAAATTCATTTTCGTCTTTGTATTTATCTAATATTTGTGCTTCACCTAGGAAATAATATTATCAAAATAGTAGATAAAATTAAAGGTTATGTACCAAGTCTATTGAAATTATTTGATATTTACTATTTTTTATTATTCCGATGCAAATAGAATTTTCATATTTTCCTTTATAAACAAATCGCTTTGGAAACCAAATACCGATTTGTTCATTAAATCACGGAATTTTTGGTGCTTTAATAAGCATTGCGTTTTGCGTTTCTTTTAAGATATATTTTTTAGTATTTAAGAAAATGTTTTCAATGTTTTTCATAATAAATTACCTTTCTTATAGATAAACTAAGTTATATTAATTAAGTTAGTTAACTTAGTTTTTTAAACACTTATATATCGCAGATTTAAGTGTTTAACAAGCTTTGTTAATAAATTTTGTTTTTTAATTAGATAAAGATTTTAATAATTTTAAACTTAGCATACCCCTATGATAGAAATTTCTACACTTTAACATCCGCATCCTACCCTTGCAACTAATTTAATAGCGTGTATATTTTTAGGAAATCTACCCATTCATTTTTTTATTGCAAAACGAAACAAATTGCTATAGCTAATAGGATGTTATCTATCAACTGGTAAACTTCTTTTGGTTATGGCGACCACCCACAATTTATCGTGCTTTAATACATACCAACATTATTAATTCACTTGTATTTAATTTTCAAAGAACAAACTTTTAACACCTTATAAAATAAAAAGACAATCATTACTGACTGTCTTAATACTTATTAAAATATTTGCCCACCTAACAAAACTTTATGCGTCCAAAAATATGATATAAAATTGCAAATAATGAAACAAAATTCTCAAAAAAATTAAAACCATTTTTATAAATGAAATTAATTAGAAATTAAACCATCAATAACGCAGCTTTACTAATTCCTAACCGATCTGCTCCGCCTTTAATAAGTTTTATTGCCTGTGCTTTAGTTTTAATTTTTCCTGACGCTTTAATATACATCTCATCCTTAACAATACTACGAATTAATTTAATATCTTTAACTTTAGCACCACTTTTAGCAAATCCTGTTGAAGTCTTAATAAAATCTGCTTGTGCTTGCAAAGCTAATTTACAAACTTGAATTTTTTCTTCTTTCGTTAACAATGCAGTTTCAATAATAACTTTTAAAATTTGTTTTGGACATACAGCGCGAACATATTTGATATCATTTAATACTACCGTATATGCGCCCTCTTTTAATGCTCCGACATTAATAACCATATCAATTTCATCGGCACCATCTCGAACAGCTTGTTCAGTTTCTAACACTTTAATATTTGTTGGCACCGAACCCAATGGAAAACCAACAACAGTACAAACACTAACCTTTGTCTTTTTTAACAAATTTTTAGCATGACTAACATAAATAGGATTAACACATACACTAGCAAATTTGTGCTTTTCAGCATCCACACAAATTTTTTGAATGTCATGACTAGTAGCTTGTGAACTTAGTAAAGTATAATCAATAAATTCATTCAATTTCATAAAACAAACAAATCTCCTTACTAATTATTTATTTTTAATTATTAATTCATCATTTTGGGTAGAAATTTCAATTTTTGATAAAGCCTCCCATTTTAACCTTTGAATAAAAAACTTAATATCAAAGATAATTGTTACTAAACCAAATATTCCTGAAATTCCAATTGATAAACCAAATGCTAAAATAGCACTTTGTTGATTTTTAGCAATTAAAATTAACAAATTGGTTAAAATTGACATCACTGCCATCAATACAATTAATATTAAGTATTTATATGCTTTAAATTGATATTTAACATCAAAATTCTTAATTGATACATAAGTTAATCAAACATAAACTATTATTAAACATAAAGTTATTAATGGAATTAAATAACTAGCAATTTCAAATCCGCCACTTAAAGGCAAGTTTGATTTTTGAACGCTAATAAATACCATTGTTAAAAACAATCAATTAATAGCAAACAATAAATTTAAAATTACACCCAATCGCTTTGAACTCAAAGACATTCTTATTTCTCCTTCAACTTTTCATGTTCATAACCGATATTAGCAAGAAATGCTAAAACAGCTGTTTCTGATCTTAAAACTCTTTTTCCTAAGTTAATTGCATTAAAACCTTCAAAATTAAAAAATTCTAATTCTTTATCACTAAAACCACCCTCAGGTCCACAAATAAAAGTAATACTTGTTGACTTGAATAACATTAGTGCCGACAATGAATGGGTTGATGATGCTAATTCATTAGCAATTAAATTTAAATCGCTCTTATAAGGAATAATAGCAGTAACATCAGTAATAATATCAACAATTTTTGGAATTTGATTACGATTCGACTGTTGTGCTGCTTCTTTAGCAATCTTTTGTCAACGCATCATCTTTTTTTTCTTATCTTCATTTTGTTTAATCTTAGTAACACTTCGTTCTAAAACAATACCAATAATTTGTGTCACACCTAATTCAGTTGCTTTTTGAACAATTCAATCATTACGATCTTGTTTAAGCAATGGCATTAATAATGTTACAACTATTTCTAATTCAGTATTTTCCAATAAATTTTTTTGAATTTCAACTTTTAATTGTGGTTTCTTTTCAATTATCTTTGTTTGATATTTTTTACCATTATATACAACAATTAACAAGTCATTAATTTGAAACCTTAAAACATTAACTAAATGATGAGTATCAACATCATTAAAAACTAAATTGCCGAATTCATCTTGAAAATGAGCAAAATAACATTGCATTATATCACCTACTCCAATATTAATTATATCATTTTTAAACCAATTACCCAAACCGCCCCGCAATATAATCTTCGGTTTCCTTTTGTTGTGGTGATAAAAATAACTTTCTTGTTCTTGCAACTTCAACAATTTTACCCATTAAAAAAAATGCTGTTTGATCAGAAATTCTTGCTGCTTGTTGCATTGAATGGGTCACAATAATAATTGTAAAATCTTTTTTTAATTGCAATATTAACTCTTCAATTTTACCAGTAGCAATCGGATCTAATGCTGAAGTTGGTTCATCCATTAATAGCACTTCTGGTTTAATAGCAATCGCTCGAGCAATACATAATCTTTGTTGTTGACCACCACTTAAACTTAAAGCTGGACTTTTTAAATCATTTTTAACTTCATCTCATAATGCTGCTTTTTTTAATGAATCTTCAATTATTTCATCCAATTTTTTTCGATTTCTAATTCCTAAACTTCTTGGTCCATAAGCAACATTATCATAAATTGATTTTGGAAAAGGATTAGGTTTTTGAAAAACCATACCAATTGTAGTTCTTAAAGCAATAATATCTTGTTTATTATCATAAATATTTTGTTGCCGATAAATAATTTCTCCTGTAATTTTAGTTCCTTCAATTAAATCATTCATACGATTAATTGACCGCAATAATGTTGATTTACCACAACCAGAAGGACCAATAAGAGCCATAATCTTATTTCTTTTAATATTCAAATTAATATTAAATAATGCTTGTTTTTTACCAGAATTATAATAAAAATTAAAATCAGAAATAACAATACTATATTTCTTATCAATAATTTTAACTTTAACCTTATCTCGAGAATATTTTTGCTTTTTAGACTTATTAAGAAAGGATGTCTTTATTTTTTGTATTCAATTGATGTTCTTTTTCTTTTTAGCCATAACATTACTCCTTTTAAATTATTATATGAATATCTAAAATTCTTCTTTTCCTTTGTAATATATTTAACTAATAAATTTAAGACAATAATCAATAAAATCGTAATCGCAGCAATCTCATAAGCAATTATTTTTGCCAATTGATAAGCACTAATTTTAATTAAATGAGCAGGACCTGCCACCATATCTGGTTCATTTATTAATTGATAAATTTTAACAGTTAAAGTAGTTCCTGGATCTAATAAACTTTGTGGCATAAAAGGTGATGATGACAAAGTTAATAACGCTGGCATACTTTCACTAATAACTTTACTAATAGCAAATACAATTCCAGTAATAATTCCTTTTTTACAATTCGGTAAAATAATTTTAAAAATTGTTCCAATTTTTGTAACCCCTAATGCCAAAGAAGAATCACGATATTCTTGAGCAACACCATTTAAAGCATCTTCAGTAGTTTTAATAATAATTGGTAATGTCAATACCCCAAACATCAGTCCAGCACTAATAAAGTTATGGCCAATTCCTAAAATATTAACAAACACAATATAACCAAACATTCCAAAAACTACTGAAGACGTTGCAACTAATGCATCAACTGAAAAACGAATTAAATTAGCAATCTTACTAGATTTATTAGCATACTCATTTAAATATATTCCTCCTAAAATTCCTAAAGGAATAGAAACTACTAACGAGCAAACAATCAATAATAGTGTTGAAACAAATAATGGTGTTAAATCATATGAACCTTGTAAAACTTCACGATACGGTGTTAAAAAAACTGTTGATTGAATCCCTTTAATAATAACATCACCAATAATTCAAATAACCATTGATAATGTTATTATTGTTGATAAAAACATTAATAAAATCCACATGACATCTTTTAATTTGTTAAACTGACGATGAAATTTCAAAATTTTACTTTCATCATAGTAACTTAATAATCGTTGGTTAGAAATTTGATGAACTTCTAATACAGCTATATTTCTTCGCAAAACTTTTGTAATAAAATAAATTTTAATCTTTTTTGTATAACTAACGCCTTGAATTTGATTGTTAGCTACTTTATATGTAGTTAAAATAACAATATTTAAAATTGATACAAAAATAATTAAAACTAATCCTAAGGCAAATAAAGCTGATGTATGAATTGTTGAAGCACTTTCAGCTAACTCAATACCAATTATCGCCGCTAAAGATGTTATTCCTGAAAAAATAAATCCTAAAAATCCATTTTGAAATGTCGGTATTTGATATACTAATCCTGCAACCATAATCATCGCCGTAACTTCACCAATAACACGACATATCCCAAAGGTAATGGCACCAATTATCTTTGTTCGAACCGCTTTTTTTACAACTTTAAAAGCAGAACTAGTTCGTGATACTCCCATCGCTAAAGAAGCAAATCGATAAGAACTAGGGACACCATCTAAGGCATTGCAAATTAAAGCAATAATTGTAGGTAAAGCCATTAGTGCTAAAATTGTCGCTGCTGTTAACATATTAGCTGGTGATGATGCTCCAATTTGTTTATAAAAACTGCCAATAACTTCTAAACCAAAAATCCCAAAAATAACTGGTGGTACACCAGCTAATAATTCAACTAAAAAAATCACAATACGCTTAATTTTCTTTCCTAAAAATTCACTAATTAAAACTGAAGTAAAAATTGCTAACGGAATCGCAATTAACATCGCTAAAAAAACTACTAACAAAGTAGAAATAACAAAACTCATTGCTCCAAATTGTGAAATATCCGTTGACCAAACTTTACTAAAAATAAAATTTCAAAAACCATATTTCCTAAATACTGGTACTGATTGATAACTAATAAATACAATAATAAAAAACGATATAATAATAGCCATTAAAGCAGCACAAAAAATCAGAATTTTATTAAATAAATCAAGATAATATTTATGTTTAAAAATCTTATTATGAAACTGAACCATATTTTCTCCATTACTTAATTAGTTTACTTAATCAACCATTCTGGTTCTTTACTTTTTCATTCAAAATCAAATATTAAACCTGTTTTTTCAAATGCTAATTTACCACTATGATCATCATTCATAAAGTAAATAAACTGACGAATCAATTCTTTTTGCTTACTTTCATATCAAAATAAACATGCAAATAAACGATACAAAATATATGATTTATTAGTTAACGATTCAATACTAGCCTTAACACCATTAATTGTAAAAGGGACTAAATTATTAGCAATAACCGAATCAACATTTGAGAATGAAACATAACCAATGGCATTATTAGTATCTCTTACTTGATTAAGCATTACTGATGTTGAATTAGCAATTCTTAAACCACTCGAAAAATCACTATTACCCATTTCTAAAAATTCTCGCCAAACATCTCTTGTTCCACTTCCTGATTCACGATTAACACCAATAATCGTTTCATTATTAGCACATCCATTTCCTAATAATTCTGTTCAAGTTTTACTTTTACCAGCATAAATATCTCGTAAGACACTTATTTTATCTTGAGAAATATTTGTAACATTGCAATTAATAGGAGTTTTAGCAATAATTACCATCCCATCAATTGCAAAATTAAAAACACGATAATTACTATTATCAATATACTCTGACTTAACATCCCTTGAAGTAAAACCCATCACTAATATTTGATTTTTAACACCATTTTCACCAGCTGATGAACCAGTACCATTATATGTCACCTTATGATTATATTTGTGATTAAAACCTTGAAATTTTGGAGCATTTAACTGATCACCATATAATAAGATATGCATTAAAGCCATTACTGAACTAGAACCACCAAATAAAATAATTTCACTTTTCTGACAAGCAACAAGATTAATAATAGTAATGAATAAAAGCAAATTTGCTCCTAATCAAGAAAATATTTTTTTCATCACAATGACCAAATACCCCATTCATAACCTTAATTATCATAATAAATAACAAGGTAATAATAACAAAAAAAGCATAATTACAATAATTCTTAAAAAATTACTGTTTAAGAGTTAGAAGAATCTTTTTTAATTTTATTTAAAATATCTTCTATTTTTCTACTTTCACTTAATGATTGATCATAAACAAAAAATAATTGGGGAACTTTATAAATCGTTAATTGTTGACCTAATTTTTTTCGAATCAATCACAAATTTTGTTTTATCGCTAATTCAATAATCTGCTTTTGTTCTTGGAAAACCAAAGAATCATAATATACTTTAGCAATTGTGCAATCATTATTTAATTTTACTTCCGTAATTATTAATTTTTGTAAAACCTCATCCTTAACTTCTTTTTGCAAAATATTTGTTAACAAGCGTTGAATTGTAGTTTGTAGTCGTTGAAATTTAATATTTGCCATTACTTAATTTCCTTCAATAAATAAGATTCAATAACATCATTTTCTTTTATATCATTAAAATTTTTAATAGTTAACCCACATTCTGTTCCTTGTCGTGATTCTTTAATATCTTCTTTTTGATGTTTTAAAGATGATAAATCACCATCATAAATAACAATACCATCTCTTAAAACCTTTACTTTACTTTGACGACTAATAACACCTTCAATAACCATACAACCAGCAATGACACCGACCTTAGAATAATGAAATAATTGTCGCACAGCAGCTTGTCCTAAAACAATCTCTTCAAACTTCGGATCTAATAAACCTTTTGCTGCTTGTTGCAATTCTTCAATTACTTTATAAATAACATTATGAAGATGAATCTCAATGCCTTCATCTAATGCCAATTTTCGCACAGCAGAATTAGGTCGCACATTAAAACCATAAACTAACGCTTTTGAAGCAACAGCTAAGGTAATATCTGATTCACTAATTGTTCCAACTGAAGAACTAATAATTCTAATACTAATATCATCAATTTTAATTTTACTTAATGACTGTTTTAAAGCTTCTAAACTTCCCTGAGTATCAGTCTTTAAAATAATATCAATATGTTTCAAATTACCAGCCGCAATTTCATCAGATAAATTTTCTAAATTTAAAATTTTAGTTTTTCTCCGCTCATTAATTTCATCTTGAGTTTTTCTTGATAGTGCTACTTCACGAGCCAACTTATCATCACCAAACACCATAAACGGATCACCAGCCTTAGGAACAAAATCTAAACCATGAATTTCAATTGGCATTGAAGGTGTTGCTTCCTTAATAATAACATTACGATCATTTTTCATATCGCGAACTCGGCCAAAAGAAACCCCTGCTACCAAAGCATCTTTAATTTTTAAAGTTCCATTTTGAACTAATAATGTACAAACCGGACCAACATTACGATCTAAGTGTGCCTCAATAACTGTTCCACTAGCAAAACGACTTGGATTAGCTTGCAAACTTTGCATTTCCGCTAATAATAAAATTACATCTAATAATTCATCAATTCCCGCACCAGTTAAAGCACTACCTTTAACAAAAATTGTATCACCACTTCACTCTTCAGAAATTAAATCTAAAGCTGCTAAATCTTTCATAATTAATTCCACATTAGCAGACGGCAAATCCATCTTATTAACAAACACAATAATTGGCACATTAGCAGCTTTAGCATGATCAATTGCTTCTTTAGTTTGTGGCATAACACCATCATTACTAGCAACAACTAATACAACAATATCAGTAATTTTAGCGCCCCGAGCACGCATTTGCGTAAATGCTTCATGTCCTGGTGTATCCAAAAAAGTAATAATTTTATTATCCTTTGTTTTAATTTGATAAGCACCAATATGCTGTGTTATACCACCAAATTCTTTCTCAGTAATTTTAGATTTTCTAATATTATCTAACAAAGTTGTTTTACCATGATCAACATGTCCCATAATAGTAACAACTGGTGGCCGTTCTTTTAACTCATTAACATCATCAATAATATCTAAATTTTCTAATAAATTTTGATGGGTAATAACAGTTTCTCTTTTAAAATCTAAATTAAATTCTAAACATAACTCACCAATTAATTCTTCATTCAAAAAATGATTTTGCGTTAACATTTGTCCTTTATTAAAAAAATATTTAATAATTTGTACAACAGAAATATTTGTTTTTTTAGAAAATTCAATAATTGATAATGGTTCACTAAAAATAAAAATCCCATTATCAAGATGTGAATTACTTCCTGTTTTTAATTGATTTTTAATAACTGTTGTTTGTTTTTTTCTTTGATTACTTTTTTTCATACAATCACCACCTCTAAATTAATTATTATGCTCCTGTTCTTTTACAATTTTCACTAATAATAAATAAACCTCATCAGCAATTTATGTTTTAAAAATCTTTTCTAATAATTTTTTTTTGCATTTTTTCAATAATAACAACTTCTCGCTTAACATAAGCACCTTTACCAGCAAGACGATAATTTAAATCAATCAAAACTTGTCCTTGTTTTGTTTTAACAATTCTTATTAACTCACTTCGTAAAACAACAACTTTTGTAACTATGCATTGCCGATATACTAATTTTTGTTTTGTCACAAATAATTTTTTCCTTTATTTAATCGTTATCTAATTCATCGCTATCTACTTCAGCATTAGTATTATCAATATTATCTTGCACTAATTGTTTTTCTTCATTAAGAATATTATCTACTTCTTCAATACTTATTTTTAAACTCTACAAGCAATTTATCTTTCTTGACTTTAAATTGATGTTTATTTTGTAACTCTTGCATTTGTTGTTCCGATAAATTACCATTTCATTTAAAAGCAATATTTTGATTTAAAGCATCACTGAAAGAAATAATATTAATTTTTCATTTTGTTAATTTTGCTGTTAATTTTGCTGTTATTCCTTTTTTACCAATAGCTAATGAATAATGCTCATCAGCAACAATAATATTAGCTTCATTAGTTTGTTCATCTAAACTAATAGAAATCGCTTTAGCTGGCGATAAAGCATTAATAATAAATGTTGTTGTTTCCATATCTCATTTAATAAGATCAATTTTTTCACCATTCAATTCATTCATAATGCTTTGAATTCTTTGTCCCTTATTACCAACACAAGCACCAATCGGATCAATAGTTGAGTCATTACAAAATACTGCAACTTTTGATCTTTGCCCTGCAATTCTTGCAATGGCTTTAATTTCAATTATTCCTTCATAAATTTCAGGAACTTCAATTTCTAGTAATCTTGTTAAAAATCCTAGATGAGTTCTTGAAGCTAAAATTTGGCCAAAATTTTTAGTTTTATTAACATCTTCAACATAAAACTTTACTTTATCGCCTAAATAAAATTCCTCTGTGGGAATAATATTTTTTTTAGGCAAAATTGCAAAAGTACGATCAACAATTTTTAATAAATAATACTTTTCTTCAATATTATCAATTGTGCCAATTAAAATATCATCTTTTTTAGAAATATATTTTTCATAAACAACTTCTTTTTCTGCTTCTCTTAAATGTTGTTTTAGAATTTGTGCTACTTGTAACGCCGCCAAACGAGAAAATTCATCAGTATCTACAGGTTCATAATATATATCACCAATTTTTAAATTTTTCTCTAAATTTTTAATATCATCTAATAAAATTTCAGCAAACTCATCTTCAATCTTACTAACAATCGTTAATAAGCGATAAACTTTAATTTGACCAGTTTGTTCATCAAAATCTACTTTTACTAAGGCTTGTGGATCTAAATATTTTTCATAAGCTTTTATTATTCCTTCTTTAATAGCCTCAATAATTAAACTGCGATCAATTTTCTTTTCTTCTGCCAAAAGATCAATTGCTTTTAAAATTTCTATTCCGTCAATCATCTTTTTCTAATCCTCCCAACATTATTATTGTCAACATTTTAATTATGACTTTTAAATTAGATGAAGGTGAGGGAAACCCTCACCTTCATCTGCCCTAATTACTTGTTAATTATATAATGTTTTGACTACTAATACAACAACTAAATTAATCATTAGACTTGGTACATAACTATAACATTTTGCACCTACCAAACTATAAAATTATTTCAGTAGATTTTTGTTATGGCAGTATTCATGATTATAAGTTATTTTTAAAATCAAATACACTTATAAATCCAAAATTAGAATTAATTGCTGATTCAGGATATCAAGGTTTGCAAAATGTTCATAAAAATACATTATTGCCAATTAAAAAGAAGACTTGGTAGGACGCATAAAGTTTTGTTAGGTGGGAAAAGATTTGAATAAGTATTAAGGCAGTCAGCAACGATTGTCTTTTTATTTTATAAGATGTTAAAAATTTGTTCTTTGAAAATTAAATACAAGTGAATTAATAATGTTGGTATGTATTAAAGCACGATAAATTGTGGGTGGTCGCCATAACCAAAAGAAGTTTACCAGTTGATAGATAACATCCTATTAGCTATAGCAATTTGTTTCATTTTGCAATAAAAAAATGAATGGGTGGATTTCCTAAAAATATACACGCTATTAAATTAGTTCCAAGGGTAGGATGCGGATATTAAAGTGTAGAAATTTCTATATAGGGGATATACTAAGTTTAAAATTATTAAAATCTTTATCTAATTAAAAAACAAAATTTAATAACAAAGCTTGTTAAACACTTAAATCTGCAATATATAAGTGTTTAAAAAACTGAGTCAACTAACTTAGTTATATGCCAAATTGTAAAGTTAAGTGCAACTAAATTATTTTTCTAACCAAATATTCGATTGGTGAAAGATAATTTAGTATTTTTCTTGGTCTTTGGTTTAAAGACAATATAAATTTATGAACTGCATTTTTAGTAGTATTTGAAAAATTAAATTTTTTAGGAAATTTTTCTCTAATTAAACCATTAGTATTTTCATTAGTACCTCTTTGTCAAGGCAAATACGCATTAGCAAAATAAATTTTCACATTTAAATTTTTTTCAAGTTGTTGTCAATTAGAAAAAAATTTAAATAGACTTCTTGCATTACTTATTTATTAAACAAAATTCCTATAAAATATATTTAAAATAGAAATTATAAGGAATTTAAGATTATGAAATTTGATAAATTTAATTTTATTAATGATAAAGAATTATTACGATTAACTGGAATAAAGCAAAGTACTTTTAATAAAATGTTAAATATTTTAAAAGAAGCTGAGTTAAAAAAGTTTAAAAGAGGTGGTAAAAATAATAAATTATCATTAGAAAATAGATTATTGATGACTTTATCATATTGACGAGAATATCGTACTTATTTTCATCTTGGTAAAAGTTTTGATATTAGTGAAGCTAGTTGTTATCGAAATATCAAGTGAATTGAAGATATTTTAATCAAACATCCTGATTTTCAACAACTTGCTGGTAAAAAAGCATTAATAAATGATTATTTTAATGATAAAACAATTATTATTGATGCTACAGAAACACCCATTCAACGCCCAAAAAAAGACAAAAACAATCTTATTCAGGAAAAAAGAAAAAACACACTATTAAAACACAAGTAATTATTGAAAAAGAAAGCAAAATAATTATTGCAACAAATTTTTCTCTCGGTAAAAAGCATGATTTTTGTTTATTTAAAGAATCAAAAATCCCAATTTTAAAAAATACTAAATTAATAGTTGATAATGGTTAACAAGGAATACAAAAAATTCATAGTAATGTTCTAATACCTAAGAAAAAAACAAAGAAAAACCCTTTAAATAAAGAACAAAAACATAATAATAAATTAATTTCAAAAATGAGAATTATTATTGAAAATATTTTTGCTATTCTTAAAAAATTTAAAATTATTACTGAAAAATATCGTAATCGTAGAAAACGATTTAGTTTAAGATTTAATTTAATTGCTTCAATTTATAATTTGCAATTATAGATAACATAAAATATTTATTTAAAATTAAATTTAAATAATAAAATAATTTTTTGTTGTGTCAAAATTTACACATTTAATAAAATCCATAAGTATTAACCTAATAAAAGTTAGAAATTACTATATAGTATTTTTTATTTACAAATAATTTGTAATTATTTTAATAAGTAATGCAAGAAGTCTAATGAATAACGCCTCGTTTCTGATATTCATATGTATACAAATACTTAATATTTTTATTTTTAACTTTAAATCAATATCTTAATTTTTTAAAAAATTTATTTAAATCACGCTTACATTTTCTAATGTCAAATTCATTAACATCAGCATAAGTAAGAGTTAAAAATGTAAGTTTTTTACAGTCTCAAAAATTATGATATGCCTTCCGAATAACATTAGATTTTGCACGAATATTACTATTAAGCAGTTTTTTATCACAATTACCTTTATTTTTTGTTGACAAAAACTAACAATCATTTTTATTAAAATAATAATTATAAAACCTAACAAAATCTTCAATCAAATATTAGACTTCTTGCATTACTTATTTATTAAACAAAATTCCTATAAAATATATTTAAAATAGAAATTATAAGGAATTTAAGATTATGAAATTTGATAAATTTAATTTTATTAATGATAAAGAATTATTACGATTAACTGGAATAAAGCAAAGTACTTTTAATAAAATGTTAAATATTTTAAAAGAAGCTGAGTTAAAAAAGTTTAAAAGAGGTGGTAAAAATAATAAATTATCATTAGAAAATAGATTATTGATGACTTTATCATATTGACGAGAATATCGTACTTATTTTCATCTTGGTAAAAGTTTTGATATTAGTGAAGCTAGTTGTTATCGAAATATCAAGTAAATTGAAGATATTTTAATCAAACATCCTGATTTTCAACAACTTGCTGGTAAAAAAGCATTAAATAAATGATTATTTTAATGATAAAACAATTATTATTGATGCTACAGAAACACCCATTCAACGCCCAAAAAAAGACAAAAACAATCTTATTCAGGAAAAAAGAAAAAACACACTATTAAAACACAAGTAATTATTGAAAAAGAAAGCAAAATAATTATTGCAACAAATTTTTCTCTCGGTAAAAAGCATGATTTTTGTTTATTTAAAGAATCAAAAATCCCAATTTTAAAAAATACTAAATTAATAGTTGATAATGGTTAACAAGGAATACAAAAAATTCATAGTAATGTTCTAATACCTAAGAAAAAAACAAAGAAAAACCCTTTAAATAAAGAACAAAAACATAATAATAAATTAATTTCAAAAATGAGAATTATTATTGAAAATATTTTTGCTATTCTTAAAAAATTTAAAATTATTACTGAAAAATATCGTAATCGTAGAAAACGATTTAGTTTAAGATTTAATTTAATTGCTTCAATTTATAATTTGCAATTATAGATAACATAAAATATTTATTTAAAATTAAATTTAAATAATAAAATAATTTTTTGTTGTGTCAAAATTTACACATTTAATAAAATCCATAAGTATTAACCTAATAAAAGTTAGAAATTACTATATAGTATTTTTTATTTACAAATAATTTGTAATTATTTTAATAAGTAATGCAAGAAGTCTAATAAAATAATTTTTTGTTGTGTCAAAATTTACACATTTAATAAAATCCATAAGTATTAACCTAATAAAAGTTAGAAATTACTATATAGTATTTTTTATTTACAAATAATTTGTAATTATTTTAATAAGTAATGCAAGAAGTCTATTATTTAAAATAAAAAGATGATGACTATCAACAAACACTTTTACTAACATATTTGCTAAAAAATTAATTACAGTTAATAATAAATTAATAATCAACAACCCTAAAATTATCATTAAATATGGTTGTAATAAATAAAATAATGAACAAGATGACATATTTTTTTGTTTACTAGCAAGAATTATTGTTTTAGCACTAATAATTAAAGTATCCAAATAAATATTTTGTAAATATTCATTTGTTACTCACTGCAATTTTTCCTTGCTAGGATCAGCAATTAAAAAATTTTTTCGGTGTTTTTTATAAACAACAATAAAATGGGTTTCACCATTATCATTATTAACATATAAAATTCAAGGCGTTTTTAACGATAACTTTTGAAGCTGCTCAAAATTACAATGATACGGCGTTAATAATACTCCCTGTGAATATGCTACCGTTTTCAATGTTTTAATACTTCAATATTCTCATTGAAATGATGCTTCTTGTTTTAGTTTCTAATGAAATTCGTTGCTTGTGATAATACTTAATTAACATTGCTAAACAAGCAACAGCACAATCATTTTTTTGCTCTTGTCATACTAATGGATACAACATTTAATCCCCATTATTACTTTTACTTATCTAATATTTTTTTCCTTGTAAAACATAAAAAAATATCGTTAATAATTAACGAGAAAATTTACGATTTTGTGCTCTTTTAAATAAACGTTTTTCTCTGGGAGAAAGGAAGTGTTTACGCTTTTCTTGCTCTTTTCTAACTTGAGAAGAAGCTTTTTTTAATCTGCGTAAAACTTGATCAATATCTTCTCCATCCTTTTTTACAACAACTGTGGCCATTTAATTTTCAACTCCATTTTCCTATATTTTTACATATGAATATTTTATAGCTATACCTTATAATTATAATTATAATTTTTTTTGCTATAAAATGCAAATAATTTAAAATTGGTCGCGTTTAGTTTTCTTAGGTATTGCTTTTAAGAAGTAAAACAATCAGCTAATTATATTATTTAATTACTAAACTAACCATACCTTTCTTGTTATTGTCATTTTTATTCATTACCATTTTATCATATTATTGAATTTTTACACAATAAAAATTATTAATTATTATTAAATTTTAACTAACTATATATTAATTTTATATTTTTACTTACTTAAATCTATTATATTTATTTGTTACAATATTAGACTTCTTGCATTACTTATTAAAATAATTACAAATTATTTGTAAATAAAAAATACTATATAGTAATTTCTAACTTTTATTAGGTTAATACTTATGGATTTTATTAAATGTGTAAATTTTGACACAACAAAAAATTATTTTATTATTTAAATTTAATTTTAAATAAATATTTTATGTTATCTATAATTGCAAATTATAAATTGAAGCAATTAAATTAAATCTTAAACTAAATCGTTTTCTACGATTACGATATTTTTCAGTAATAATTTTAAATTTTTTAAGAATAGCAAAAATATTTTCAATAATAATTCTCATTTTTGAAATTAATTTATTATTATGTTTTTGTTCTTTATTTAAAGGGTTTTTCTTTGTTTTTTTCTTAGGTATTAGAACATTACTATGAATTTTTTGTATTCCTTGATAACCATTATCAACTATTAATTTAGTATTTTTTAAAATTGGGATTTTTGATTCTTTAAATAAACAAAAATCATGCTTTTTACCGAGAGAAAAATTTGTTGCAATAATTATTTTGCTTTCTTTTTCAATAATTACTTGTGTTTTAATAGTGTGTTTTTTCTTTTTTCCTGAATAAGATTGTTTTTGTCTTTTTTTGGGCGTTGAATGGGTGTTTCTGTAGCATCAATAATAATTGTTTTATCATTAAAATAATCATTTATTAATGCTTTTTTACCAGCAAGTTGTTGAAAATCAGGATGTTTGATTAAAATATCTTCAATTCACTTGATATTTCGATAACAACTAGCTTCACTAATATCAAAACTTTTACCAAGATGAAAATAAGTACGATATTCTCGTCAATATGATAAAGTCATCAATAATCTATTTTCTAATGATAATTTATTATTTTTACCACCTCTTTTAAACTTTTTTAACTCAGCTTCTTTTAAAATATTTAACATTTTATTAAAAGTACTTTGCTTTATTCCAGTTAATCGTAATAATTCTTTATCATTAATAAAATTAAATTTATCAAATTTCATAATCTTAAATTCCTTATAATTTCTATTTTAAATATATTTTATAGGAATTTTGTTTTTTGTAAATTGCTGAATTATACTTGTAAGTGCAAGTAAATAAAATTGCAAAAAATCTCATATAAAAATTTCATGATGCTAAGTTTATTTTAGAAAAAACAAAGCAAGGAGTTTTTATATGGGTTACAAACATCTTGGCATATATGAAAGAATTTATATTGAGAATCAATTGAAGTTTAAAGTAAAAATTAGTGAAATAGCTAAAAATCTTAATCGAAGTATTAGTACTATTATTCGAGAAGTCAATAGAAATAAAGATAGTAATCATTATTTTTCATTAATTGCACAAAATAAAGCAGAAAACAGAAAACAATCACATGTTTATTTTCATAAGTTTAAAAATAGAGAATTAGTAAAATATGTACAACAAAAATTACTATTAGGTTGATCGCCTGAACAAATTTATGGCAGAATTAAAAATTTTCATAAAGAATGAATTATTAGTTTGCTGAATTATACTTGTAAGTGCAAGTAAATAAAATTGCAAAAAATCTCATATAAAAATTTCATGATGCTAAGTTTATTTTAGAAAAAACAAAGCAAGGAGTTTTTATATGGGTTACAAACATCTTGGCATATATGAAAGAATTTATATTGAAAATCAATTGAAGTTTAAAGTAAAAATTAGTGAAATAGCTAAAAATCTTAATCGAAGTATTAGTACTATTATTCGAGAAGTCAATAGAAATAAAGATAGTAATCATTATTTTTCATTAATTGCACAAAATAAAGCAGAAAACAGAAAACAATCACATGTTTATTTTCATAAGTTTAAAAATAGAGAATTAGTAAAATATGTACAACAAAAATTACTATTAGGTTGATCGCCTGAACAAATTTATGGCAGAATTAAAAATTTTCATAAAGAATGAATTATTAGTTTTAAAACAATTTACAATTGAATTTATTCTGGATTACTTGAAAAAGTTACTAATAAAAATTTAAGAAGAAAAGGTAAGAAACGAAAATCTCAAGAAAATCGCGGTAAATTTAATGGTAAATCAATTAAAGAACGAAATATTAATGTTAATAATCGTATAACTGTTGGTCATTGAGAAGGTGATACTGTAGTATCATCACGAGGTAAAAGTAAATCATGTTTAATAACTTTAGTTGAAAGAACATCAAGATTTACTTTAGCAATGTTAGTTGAAAATAGAACTACTAAAGTTGTTAACGAAAACATTAGCCATTATTTATCAATTCTTCCAAATAATCTTGTTAAGACTATAACATTTGATAGGGGTAAAGAATTTTCTAATTGACAACAACTTGAAAAAAATTTAAATGTGAAAATTTATTTTGCTAATGCGTATTCGCCTTGACAAAGAGGTACTAATGAAAATACTAATGGTTTAATTAGAGAAAAATTTCCTAAAAAATTTAATTTTTCAAATACTACTAAAAATGCAGTTCATAAATTTATATTGTCTTTAAACCAAAGACCAAGAAAAATACTAAATTATCTTTCACCAATCGAATATTTGGTTAGAAAAATAATTTAGTTGCACTTAACTTTACAATTTGGCACTTTCTTAACTCTTTTTTTCTTTTCTAAAATAAAATTAGGAATTGCCATTTTTATTTTTAAATTATCTTGTTGATAAATTTTCCATAACAAAAAGGAAATAATAATTGAAAAGACAACAAGAACAATAATTTCAACACTAAATACAATTCACTCACCAGTATTAGAAATAGCCCCTCCAAATAAGGATGATTTATAATATGAAACTTGAAAATCAGGATATTTTTCTTTAAGTTTATAAAGCATATCATTAGCAACAACAATTAAATTATTAGTATTAGTTTGTGAATATGTAAAAAGAAATAAACCAGCAAAAAGAATTGGCAGAAAAAAAGTATAAAATAAGATTATTGAACCACGAGATAAATAAGATATCCTTTTAATAAGAACAAAAGATACACTTCAAATAATTATTAAAAATGTTAAACCTAAAATTGGTACAAATTGAACAACAAAAACAGTTGGTAAATTAGGATAATAATAAATCGGTGCCAAAATTTCAATCAAAAAAGTCTCACGAATAATTTCTTGTGGTTGTCCAAGAATTTCAAGAATATTTCTAGGATTATTATGACCATAAGGAAATTTTGATAACAAATCATAAAGATTTACTAAATCTTTATTAAGAAAATTAGCAATAATCAAAATAACTTCAATTAAAATAAATAATGAAATTAAAAAAATTGAAATTCGCAAAACATTTCAAATTGTTGGTTGTTTAAAAGAAACCCAAGTTTTTCGAAACCAATTTTGACCAAATAATAAAATTTTTTCTCGTTTATTAAAAACAAAAGAAGGCTTCACTAAATGACTAGCATAACTAGTATAATCAAAAGCAACAATTAAAGACACCAATGTTGCTTGAATAAGAAAAACTCATCAAATACCAACTTCACTAATTCACTCATTAGTATTTCCTTTTAAATTAATTAACTTTTGATAAAATTCTTTAAAAAGAAAATTTTTAAATCAATCAATAGCTTCAGAATGAATTTTCTTACCAGATAACACCACTAAAAATTCATGAAATTCTTCAATCTCAAAATAATAAGGATTGGGAATAATAATAATATCTTTAGCATCCTTAACTTTTACTAGTGAATTTAAAGTTGTTTCATTAGTTCATTGATATTTATATTGACCAACAGCTAATAACGCAAAACCAACAATTGTTATAATTCAAAAAATTAATAAAACAACTACTAATGCTCTTGTTGTTTTTCATTTTTTATTTAAAAAAAATGCTCCCCCTAAAATAATAAAAATTCCTAAAAATACTAATGAAGTTCCGGTAATTGTATAGGCAAGTTGGGTATTCATACTGGCAATTATTTTAAAATCATAAAAATCAGATAAATATTGTAAAAGTATTTTAGTATTTTCCAAAGAAAAATTATAAGTATCTTGAAAATATTGTAAGTAATATTCTTCTCTTGCAAAAACATTAAGATCATTAGTAAAACTTGTAACTAATGAATCATTAACCAAAACAATAAGAAAAGCAATTCCTGGTGCTAACAAAAGAATTAAAAAAAGTGATATTAACAATGGTTTAGTTGCTTTCCCCTTCATTTCATTTCACCCAATTCTTTATTTTCTAATGTCATTATTTTACTATAAAATTATTTATTATTCATTAGACTTGGTACATAACTATAACTAGCTTAATTCAAAATTATATATTTCTGAAATTAAGTTAAATCGTAATCCGAATCTTCTAATCTTATTGCGATAACGATAAACTAGTATTTTAAATCTTTTTAATCTAGCAAAAACATGTTCAATGGCAATTCTAACTTTACTTAAAAAGCTATTATATTCCTTTTTATCTGGATTTAAAGGATTATTTTTACTCTTTTTAATTGGCAATAATGTATTTTTATGAACATTTTGCAAACCTTGATATCCTGAATCAGCAATTAATTCTAATTTTGGATTTATAAGTGTATTTGATTTTAAAAATAACTTATAATCATGAATACTGCCATAACAAAAATCTACTGAAATAATTTTATTGTTAAATAAATCAATAATTGCTGAATTATACTTGTAAGTGCAAGTAAATAAAATTGCAAAAAATCTCATATAAAAATTTCATGATGCTAAGTTTATTTTAGAAAAAACAAAGCAAGGAGTTTTTATATGGGTTACAAACATCTTGGCATATATGAAAGAATTTATATTGAGAATCAATTGAAGTTTAAAGTAAAAATTAGTGAAATAGCTAAAAATCTTAATCGAAGTATTAGTACTATTATTCGAGAAGTCAATAGAAATAAAGATAGTAATCATTATTTTTCATTAATTGCACAAAATAAAGCAGAAAACAGAAAACAATCACATGTTTATTTTCATAAGTTTAAAAATAGAGAATTAGTAAAATATGTACAACAAAAATTACTATTAGGTTGATCGCCTGAACAAATTTATGGCAGAATTAAAAATTTTCATAAAGAATGAATTATTAGTTTTAAAACAATTTACAATTGAATTTATTCTGGATTACTTGAAAAAGTTACTAATAAAAATTTAAGAAGAAAAGGTAAGAAACGAAAATCTCAAGAAAATCGCGGTAAATTTAATGGTAAATCAATTAAAGAACGAAATATTAATGTTAATAATCGTATAACTGTTGGTCATTGAGAAGGTGATACTGTAGTATCATCACGAGGTAAAAGTAAATCATGTTTAATAACTTTAGTTGAAAGAACATCAAGATTTACTTTAGCAATGTTAGTTGAAAATAGAACTACTAAAGTTGTTAACGAAAACATTAGCCATTATTTATCAATTCTTCCAAATAATCTTGTTAAGACTATAACATTTGATAGGGGTAAAGAATTTTCTAATTGACAACAACTTGAAAAAAATTTAAATGTGAAAATTTATTTTGCTAATGCGTATTCGCCTTGACAAAGAGGTACTAATGAAAATACTAATGGTTTAATTAGAGAAAAATTTCCTAAAAAATTTAATTTTTCAAATACTACTAAAAATGCAGTTCATAAATTTATATTGTCTTTAAACCAAAGACCAAGAAAAATACTAAATTATCTTTCACCAATCGAATATTTGGTTAGAAAAATAATTTAGTTGCACTTAACTTTACAATTTGGCATAATAAAATAATTTTTTGTTGTGTCAAAATTTACACATTTAATAAAATCCATAAGTATTAACCTAATAAAAGTTAGAAATTACTATATAGTATTTTTTATTTACAAATAATTTGTAATTATTTTAATAAGTAATGCAAGAAGTCTAATATTAACAAACATAATCTTAATAAAAGGTTATAAAAACTAAGTAAAATGCTTATAAAAACAACATTAAAATAATTTTTTACAACAAAAATCATACATAAGAAATATATACTTAATTTGAATATTGAAATAATTTATAGTAAATGATTATTTTTTCTTTTTTTAAAAATACCTAAGAAAACTAAACGCGACCGATTACAGCAAAACACTTGAATATTTTCGTAAAATAGGTTAATATTTATACGAATACGACTATTACAAGTTTTTAAAATACCTTCTGTTTTATTAATTGGTTTTAGTTAGGTTTATAATTATTGGAGGATTTATTAAATGGCAATTACAGCTGAGGATAAAAAACAAATTATTGCTAAATTTGGTAGAAAAGAAAAAGATACGGGTTCAGCAGAAGTACAAATAGCACTTTTAACAGAGGATATTACTAATTTAACGGCACATTTAAAAATACATCGTAAAGATGTTGTTACTGAACGAAGTTTAGTAAGAAAAGTATCACAAAGACGAAATATGTTAGATTACTTAAAAGCTCATGATATTAATCGTTATCGTAAAATAATTGAACAATTAAAACTAAGAAAATAATAAATTATTAAAATTATTAAAAAAGAGAATTAGATGCTGATTCTTTTTCTTTTTATAAGATATTAAGGGTTGATATGATGAAAAAAACAAAATACTCAAAATGGCAATTATATTGACAATTGTTTTATGTTTTTTGAAAATATCTTTTTTTTTGGTTTTGGTGGCGGTAATACCGTAATGCCTTTAATTAAAAATGAAGTTGTAGTTAAGAAGCGATGAATAACTGAGGATGAATTTAATCATTAGACTTGGTACATAACCTTTAATTTTATCTACTATTTTGATAATATTATTTCCTAGGTGAAGTACAAATGTTAGATAAATACAAAGACGAAAATGAATTTTATAGTCTAATAGGCATAAAATATAAAACTTTCATGAAAATGGTAGAAATTTTAAAAGAAGCTGAAGCTAAACAAAAACAAATTGGTGGTAGACCAAATAAATTATCAATAGAGCAAAGATTACTTATGAGTTTAGAATACTGAAAAGAATATAGTACATATCGTATTATTGCAAAAAAATATAATATTAGACTTCTTGCATTACTTATTTATTAAACAAAATTCCTATAAAATATATTTAAAATAGAAATTATAAGGAATTTAAGATTATGAAATTTGATAAATTTAATTTTATTAATGATAAAGAATTATTACGATTAACTGGAATAAAGCAAAGTACTTTTAATAAAATGTTAAATATTTTAAAAGAAGCTGAGTTAAAAAAGTTTAAAAGAGGTGGTAAAAATAATAAATTATCATTAGAAAATAGATTATTGATGACTTTATCATATTGACGAGAATATCGTACTTATTTTCATCTTGGTAAAAGTTTTGATATTAGTGAAGCTAGTTGTTATCGAAATATCAAGTGAATTGAAGATATTTTAATCAAACATCCTGATTTTCAACAACTTGCTGGTAAAAAAGCATTAATAAATGATTATTTTAATGATAAAACAATTATTATTGATGCTACAGAAACACCCATTCAACGCCCAAAAAAAGACAAAAACAATCTTATTCAGGAAAAAAGAAAAAACACACTATTAAAACACAAGTAATTATTGAAAAAGAAAGCAAAATAATTATTGCAACAAATTTTTCTCTCGGTAAAAAGCATGATTTTTGTTTATTTAAAGAATCAAAAATCCCAATTTTAAAAAATACTAAATTAATAGTTGATAATGGTTATCAAGGAATACAAAAAATTCATAGTAATGTTCTAATACCTAAGAAAAAAACAAAGAAAAACCCTTTAAATAAAGAACAAAAACATAATAATAAATTAATTTCAAAAATGAGAATTATTATTGAAAATATTTTTGCTATTCTTAAAAAATTTAAAATTATTACTGAAAAATATCGTAATCGTAGAAAACGATTTAGTTTAAGATTTAATTTAATTGCTTCAATTTATAATTTGCAATTATAGATAACATAAAATATTTATTTAAAATTAAATTTAAATAATAAAATAATTTTTTGTTGTGTCAAAATTTACACATTTAATAAAATCCATAAGTATTAACCTAATAAAAGTTAGAAATTACTATATAGTATTTTTTATTTCAAATAATTTGTAATTATTTTAATAAGTAATGCAAGAAGTCTATTAGTCATGTTAGTTGTATTCGTAATATCTTTTGAGTTGAAAATATTCTAATAAAAAATAGTCACTTTCATATACTTGGCAAAAAGATATTATTGGAAAATAAGGGTATTAATAATAATTTATTAGCAATTGATGCTGCAGAAATTCCAATTGAAAGAATTAAAAAAAACTAAAATTATTATTTTCTGGTAAGAAAAGGCAACATTCATTAAAATCGCAAATAATTGCCAAATTGTAAAGTTAAGTGCAACTAAATTATTTTTCTAACCAAATATTCGATTGGTGAAAGATAATTTAGTATTTTTCTTGGTCTTTGGTTTAAAGACAATATAAATTTATGAACTGCATTTTTAGTAGTATTTGAAAAATTAAATTTTTTAGGAAATTTTTCTCTAATTAAACCATTAGTATTTTCATTAGTACCTCTTTGTCAAGGCGAATACGCATTAGCAAAATAAATTTTCACATTTAAATTTTTTTCAAGTTGTTGTCAATTAGAAAATTCTTTACCCCTATCAAATGTTATAGTCTTAACAAGATTATTTGGAAGAATTGATAAATAATGGCTAATGTTTTCGTTAACAATTTTAGTAGTTCTATTTTCAACTAACATTGCTAAAGTAAATCTTGATGTTCTTTCAACTAAAGTTATTAAACATGATTTACTTTTACCTCGTGATGATACTACAGTATCACCTTCTCAATGACCAACAGTTATACGATTATTAACATTAATATTTCGTTCTTTAATTGATTTACCATTAAATTTACCGCGATTTTCTTGAGATTTTCGTTTCTTACCTTTTCTTCTTAAATTTTTATTAGTAACTTTTTCAAGTAATCCAGAATAAATTCAATTGTAAATTGTTTTAAAACTAATAATTCATTCTTTATGAAAATTTTTAATTCTGCCATAAATTTGTTCAGGCGATCAACCTAATAGTAATTTTTGTTGTACATATTTTACTAATTCTCTATTTTTAAACTTATGAAAATAAACATGTGATTGTTTTCTGTTTTCTGCTTTATTTTGTGCAATTAATGAAAAATAATGATTACTATCTTTATTTCTATTGACTTCTCGAATAATAGTACTAATACTTCGATTAAGATTTTTAGCTATTTCACTAATTTTTACTTTAAACTTCAATTGATTCTCAATATAAATTCTTTCATATATGCCAAGATGTTTGTAACCCATATAAAAACTCCTTGCTTTGTTTTTTCTAAAATAAACTTAGCATCATGAAATTTTTATATGAGATTTTTTGCAATTTTATTTACTTGCACTTACAAGTATAATTCAGCATTTACAAATAATTTGTAATTATTTTAATAAGTAATGCAATGTAGCATCGAAAGTGATGTATCACATTTAATAAAACAACAATTAGGATATGGGGCAAAAATATATAATCATAAGAATTTAAATAACTTATTACATTTAAGAATGGCAAATTTAAACAAATTAAATGTATTACATTACATTAATGAAAATATTAATTCAGAAATAGAAATCAGAAAAGAAATATATAAAAGTTCATTATGAAATAAATATAATAATAAAAATGATGATAGTTGAATTAATTATAAAGGTAATGCTGTAACAAATAAATATAATAGATTTAAGTAAGTAAAAATATAAAATTAATATATATTAGTGAAAATTTAATAATAATTAATAATTTTTTATTTTAATTTTGTCGAAAACTCTTGATAAAATAAAAAGAATCATCAACTTGATAATTTTAAAATGCTTTTATGTAAAATTACTATTTTTACTTTAACTTTTTTATACATTAAAATATAATACCGCTGTTTGTTGGTTTGGAGTTAAACCCTTATGTTGGTATTTTCATTTTCAGAGATTTAAATAATTTTGAATATTAGTAAAACCTAAACCATGATAATGAATTAAGGCTTCTTTAAGACTAGATTGTAATTTACTGATTTTATTTAAGTTACGATAACTAGCTTCAGGATTAATTGTTGTTTTAGTTACACATAAAGTAGAATTTGTTTGTTTTGCTACTAAAAAATATAATTTTTGCATATCAGAAGTAATAATTGAATTTTTGTTAATTAATTCTTTGTTCATATTTTCAATAACTCATTGTTTTTGTAAACGTTTGGTGTTTGTGGATTTAACATAAATATTGTTATTATTATCAATTGCCATTTGAATACAGCATTTAGTATTAGTTGTGAATGGGTCAAGGTGAATTCTTCGTGGATCAGTTTTATGTTTGAAATTTCCTTTATGGATTTCTTTAATAAAAGTTTCATCGATTTGGATTTTACCAGATAATTTTTTAAATTTTAATTGGGTATTTTCTAATTGTTTTGATTTCATTAATTTTTGACGATTATATCAAGCGGTTTTTAATGTAGTTTTAATAAAACGAGAAATTGTTTTACTAGATTGCCCCAGCAATGAAATTTGAATCAATAAATTTCATTGTTCATAATTTAAATGACTTCAATAAATAAAATGATTACGAAAAGCGTCAAAACTTGCACAGCAATTTTTACATAAATATTTTTGTTTTCCTTCTGAATTATGTCCATTTTTAACGCAATGGTAAGATTCACATTTAGGGCATTTAATACCTTGAGCTCTAAATTTTTGATCAATTTCATTTAAACGTTTTTGTTTTTTTATTAATTCTGCTTGTTGTTTGACTTTTTCATAAAATTCTAAAAATTGATCATCTGTTAAATTATTTACTAGTTCTTGAATTATTTTTTCCATAATTATTATCCACCTCTATCATATTAAAAATATACCTAAAATTAAGTATATTCAATAAATATCAAGAGTTTTCGACAAAATTAAAAATTTTTTATTGTGTAAAAATTCAATTAATATGATAAAATAGTGGTGAATAAAAATGACAATAACAAGAAAGGTCGGGTTAGTTTAGTAATTAAATAATATAATTAACTGATTGTTTTACTTCTTCAAAGCAATAGACTTCTTGCATTACTTATTTATTAAACAAAATTCCTATAAAATATATTTAAAATAGAAATTATAAGGAATTTAAGATTATGAAATTTGATAAATTTAATTTTATTAATGATAAAGAATTATTACGATTAACTGGAATAAAGCAAAGTACTTTTAATAAAATGTTAAATATTTTAAAAGAAGCTGAGTTAAAAAAGTTTAAAAGAGGTGGTAAAAATAATAAATTATCATTAGAAAATAGATTATTGATGACTTTATCATATTGACGAGAATATCGTACTTATTTTCATCTTGGTAAAAGTTTTGATATTAGTGAAGCTAGTTGTTATCGAAATATCAAGTGAATTGAAGATATTTTAATCAAACATCCTGATTTTCAACAACTTGCTGGTAAAAAAGCATTAATAAATGATTATTTTAATGATAAAACAATTATTATTGATGCTACAGAAACACCCATTCAACGCCCAAAAAAAGACAAAAACAATCTTATTCAGGAAAAAAGAAAAAACACACTATTAAAACACAAGTAATTATTGAAAAAGAAAGCAAAATAATTATTGCAACAAATTTTTCTCTCGGTAAAAAGCATGATTTTTGTTTATTTAAAGAATCAAAAATCCCAATTTTAAAAAATACTAAATTAATAGTTGATAATGGTTATCAAGGAATACAAAAAATTCATAGTAATGTTCTAATACCTAAGAAAAAAACAAAGAAAAACCCTTTAAATAAAGAACAAAAACATAATAATAAATTAATTTCAAAAATGAGAATTATTATTGAAAATATTTTTGCTATTCTTAAAAAATTTAAAATTATTACTGAAAAATATCGTAATCGTAGAAAACGATTTAGTTTAAGATTTAATTTAATTGCTTCAATTTATAATTTGCAATTATAGATAACATAAAATATTTATTTAAAATTAAATTTAAATAATAGACTTCTTGCATTACTTATTAAAATAATTGCTGAATTATACTTGTAAGTGCAAGTAAATAAAATTGCAAAAAATCTCATATAAAAATTTCATGATGCTAAGTTTATTTTAGAAAAAACAAAGCAAGGAGTTTTTATATGGGTTACAAACATCTTGGCATATATGAAAGAATTTATATTGAGAATCAATTGAAGTTTAAAGTAAAAATTAGTGAAATAGCTAAAAATCTTAATCGAAGTATTAGTACTATTATTCGAGAAGTCAATAGAAATAAAGATAGTAATCATTATTTTTCATTAATTGCACAAAATAAAGCAGAAAACAGAAAACAATCACATGTTTATTTTCATAAGTTTAAAAATAGAGAATTAGTAAAATATATACAACAAAAATTACTATTAGGTTGATCGCCTGAACAAATTTATGGCAGAATTAAAAATTTTCATAAAGAATGAATTATTAGTTTTAAAACAATTTACAATTGAATTTATTCTGGATTACTTGAAAAAGTTACTAATAAAAATTTAAGAAGAAAAGGTAAGAAACGAAAATCTCAAGAAAATCGCGGTAAATTTAATGGTAAATCAATTAAAGAACGAAATATTAATGTTAATAATCGTATAACTGTTGGTCATTGAGAAGGTGATACTGTAGTATCATCACGAGGTAAAAGTAAATCATGTTTAATAACTTTAGTTGAAAGAACATCAAGATTTACTTTAGCAATGTTAGTTGAAAATAGAACTACTAAAGTTGTTAACAAAAACATTAGCCATTATTTATCAATTCTTCCAAATAATCTTGTTAAGACTATAACATTTGATAGGGGTAAAGAATTTTCTAATTGACAACAACTTGAAAAAAATTTAAATGTGAAAATTTATTTTGCTAATGCGTATTCGCCTTGACAAAGAGGTACTAATGAAAATACTAATGGTTTAATTAGAGAAAAATTTCCTAAAAAATTTAATTTTTCAAATACTACTAAAAATGCAGTTCATAAATTTATATTGTCTTTAAACCAAAGACCAAGAAAAATACTAAATTATCTTTCACCAATCGAATATTTGGTTAGAAAAATAATTTAGTTGCACTTAACTTTACAATTTGGCAATTACAAATTATTTTAATAAGTAATGCAAGAAGTCTAATAAAATAATTTTTTGTTGTGTCAAAATTTACACATTTAATAAAATCCATAAGTATTAACCTAATAAAAGTTAGAAATTACTATATAGTATTTTTTATTTACAAATAATTTGTAATTATTTTAATAAGTAATGCAAGAAGTCTAATATTAGTCATGTTAGTTGTATTCGTAATATCTTTTGAGTTGAAAATACTCTAATAAAAAATAGTCACTTTCATATACCTGGCAAAAAGATATTATTGGAAAATAAGGGTACTAATAATAATTTATTAGCAATTGATGCTACAGAAATTCCAATTGAAAGAATTAAAAAAAACTAAAATTATTATTTTCTGGTAAGAAAAGGCAACATTCATTAAAATCGCAAATAATTATTGATTTATTTAACAATAAAATTATTTCAGTAGATTTTTGTTATGGCAGTATTCATGATTATAAGTTATTTTTAAAATCAAATACACTTATAAATCCAAAATTAGAATTAATTGCTGATTCAGGATATCAAGGTTTGCAAAATGTTCATAAAAATACATTATTGCCAATTTAAAAAGAGTAAAAATAATCCTTTAAATCCAGATAAAAAGGAATATAATAGCTTTTTAAGTAAAGTTAGAATTGCCATTGAACATGTTTTTGCTAGATTAAAAAGATTTAAAATACTAGTTTATCGTTATCGCAATAAGATTAGAAGATTTGGATTACGATTTAACTTAATTTCAGGAATATATAATTTTGAATTAAGCTAGTTATAGTTATGTACCAAGTCTATTGCAAAATGAAACAAATTGCTATAGCTAATAGGATGTTATCTATTAACTGGTAAACTTCTTTTGGTGTTATGGCGACCACCCACAATTTATCGTGCTTTAATACATACCAACATTATTAATTCACTTGTATTTAATTTTCAAAGAACAAATTTTAACACCTTATAAAATAAAAAGACAATCATCGCTGACTGTCTTAATACTTATTCAAATATTTGCCCACCTAACAAAACTTTATGCGTCCATCTTGCTACTAATATTCTTACAAGGTTGTCGTTCATAAATAAGTTGATATAATTATTTATGTTAAAAAATATTTATCTTTTTTAGACTTGGTACATAACTATAACATTTTGCACCTACCAAACTATAAAATTCACTTTCATCTTTATATTTATCTAATATTTGTGCTTCATCTAGAAAATAATATTATCAAAATAGTAGATAAAATTGAGGGTTATGTACCAAGTCTATTATAATAATTTATTAAGTTGAGGTTAGATACACTTATGAAACATTGAAAATGAAACAAATTATTTAAGCAAGCCTTTTGAGGAGCATTTAAACATAAAATCCAAATTATTTCATTAATTTTATTAACTATTATCTTATCAACGACAATTACCTTAACTTGAATTACGACAAGATGACTCTTAAATGGTGAAACAGCAATGAATAGTGCTACAACACCATTTAATTATAGTTATCGCTTTAATAGTAAAAATAGTCCTAAACTTCAAAGTATATCACCAACATTTAATATTTGTACTGCTTTCAGTAAAAGTTCATTAACAGAATCTAATATTAGTAAAAATATAAAAGATAATAGTACACCAATAATTACCATTGCGAATGAAAATGATCGTACGGGGTGTTTATTACCATTAACATCAAAAAGTTTAGATATTACCGAAAAAGTAACAAGTGATAATACTATCACGATTGAAAATATTTCCTTTAAAAATTTACTAAAATGAGAAAATATTAATACAAATAGTCCAGCCTTTAAAAATTCACTCTTTGGTCAAATTTTACATAAAAAATATCATGGCATTCCTAATAAACAATTTAAAATATTATATGAACAATATGCACCCTTGGTTGAAGAATACATTAAACCAATTTTTGCCTTTTATTTATTTAACCTTTATAAAGCTAATAATGATAAACTTAAATATCCAGAAAAAACAACAGATGCTAATTATCTTGACAAAGTTAAAGTATTTAAAGAAACATTTTTAAGAGACTTTATTAATGCTCGTAATGACGACAGTTGAGTAAGAGATATAAATAATGAAACTGATTTTTCTAGTGATAATGTTCCAATTTTTGGTTGCGGAATTAATATTTTTCAACAATTAACAAAAGAAGATTATGAAAAAAAGTTTCCTCAAGCAACAAATTTTAATAATAAAGCTTTTTTTAAACAAGGTTTTAAAGGTGATTTAGGAAATATTTTAATGAATATTAACAAAGATAATAATGAAATTAATTTACAGCTAACAAACGACCACATAATTGATAATAAGAATAGTAATTATCTAAATGTTGCCAAATATCTAACACTTCCAATTGGTGGAACATCTTTAAGAAATAATTGAGATATTTCGCAAGCAATATGAAATCAACATAATAAATTAGTTGGCTTATTAAGTAACTTTAATGTTAATTTACGCCAAGAGTACTTATTTTCTGATTTTGCTACTAATATCCGTTATCGTGTAATTAGTGTTAATCCTAATAATGACCCTAAAAAAAATAATATTAAAATCATTAGTGGCACCTATCCTACTGGTGCTAATCAAATTGTAATTAATCCTCAGTTTGCTGAAAAATATAATTATAAAATTGGTGATACTCTTAAAATTGGTAGCTATAAATTAATAATTACTGGCATTGGTGGCGATAACTTTACATCCTTACCTGTTGTTCATCCAATAAACTTTCTTCCCAATCCAACAAAAGAAGCTGTTTTATTCGTTAACCACCAATTATTTATTCGTGATGAATTCATTCGTTATAGTGATATTGAAGATATATCCAATGTATATTTAACATACACAGGAAATAATATTGCCAATGATTTCGAATTATTTCGACTTTTTCTTAATGATAATTTTAAAAAAAATAATAATATCATTGAAACTGTTCATCAAAAAATGATAGCTTACAATAACAATCCGCAAGACATTCAAAAAATTACTCAAGATTTAAAAATAACTTCAACGATTGAAAATAGTAACAGTAACAATTACATTAATCGTGGTTTTAATTCATTACCAACAATTACTAGAACATATACTTGATTTAGTATTATTATTGTTATTTTTATGACAATGTTAACAGTTTTTGCAACAGTATTAATTATTAGAAAAACAGTTGAACGCAACGCAACACAAATTGGTGTTTTGAAAGCATTAGGCTATGAAAATAAAACAATTATTGGTTCATATTGATCTTATGCCTTAATAACAACAATTCTTGCTGTGCCAATTGGCTGAATTATTGGTAGTGTTTTACAAATAGCCGTAATGAAAATTTTTGAAAATTTCTTTACGATTCCAACTAATATTTTTTATTTTGATATCATTCCTTTTCTAATTGCTTTGGCAATTAATATCATTGTGATTTTAATTACGGTAACAATTACTGCTTATAAACAAGTAGCAAAAAATACAATTACCCTATTACGACCTAACAGTGATAACAAACCTTCAAAAGCAATTTCTGGCATCCACAAAAGATGATTTGCATTTGGAAGCTTCAAAACTCGGTTTCGTTTTGCATTGGCATCAGTTTCATATAAGAAAATTATTATTATGTTTGTAACAATTCTTATTGCTTCATTCACTATCGCTACTGCTTTAATGCTCCCAGCTACTGTTCGCAGTCTTGATGATTCTTATTATGGACTTTTAAAATATCAAACTAATGCTGAATTTCAACAACCAATTAGTAATATCCCAACAACTCGTTATAATTTATACCCTTGAAAAGGGATTGATGCTCAAAATCAAAGCCTTGATTACCCAATTACTGAAATTCGCCCGGTAGCTGATTACTATAAAGATGCTCCTACTAAATCTTGAAAAAAACTTAGTGATAATACCAAAAACATTAATTTAGATGATATTTTAAAACAAATTGCTTATAACTATTATTGAACAGGTGGCAGAGGAATTTCTTTAGGTTGATTAGAACAAATTTCTAAGGATTTTAATAATAATCCCAAACTTTCAGGATTATTATCCACAATTATTTGCCCAATGGTAAACACCATCTTAACAACTAATACCAAAATAAATACTAGCGATAATTGAAGAACCTGTACAATGAATGCAATTGAAACAGCTGTTCCTTCTTATATTAAAGACTTTCTTAATATTCTTGGAAGAAAAGAACGCTTAACAATTACTCATAATACTTTACCTTATAATGCTAATGAAGATGAATTATACACATATTATGATACTAACTTAAATAATGTCGCTTTTAAAACACTAGGAATAAAACCAAATAGTCGCATGATTGCATTAAAAGAAAGTTCAAAATATATTCAAGAAGAAAAATGACTTGATAAAATTCCAGCAATTATTAATCGTTCAATGCAAATAAAACATAATTTAAAAGTTGATAGTATTTTTGAAAGTGAAGTTCAACAAAAACAATTACAGTATATGAGTGCTAATAATAAATGATATCCTGCTCATACTTCCTTTTGAATTTATCGTGACGAAAATAACTCTGAAAATATCTATAATATGCCTTTAGATAAATGAAGTATTAATGATAATAACTCTCCTTATGGTTGAACTAATCATTATGGTTATAAAGAAAACGATATTGGTGATGATGACACTGCTAAAAGTTATCGTAACTTAAATGAAATAATTTTACGATTCCCCAAAGAAGAAATCACAATTGATAATATCAAATATCCAGCAATTAAAGATGAATTTTTAAAAGAAATTGTTAATGAGAAAATACCAACAAATAATAATAAATTCGTTATTGAACAATCACCCGACAATAAATGATGACATATTAGAGCCTTTGTGCCATTTGCTACTAAAAATAAATTCGTTGATAAAAACTTTATGACATCAGCACTAAATCTCTTAAATCAATCATATGACAATCCATTATGAAATATTTTTATTGCGATACTAGACGGTAAAACTATTGGTAATAAAGAAATACCTAAAATTTTAAAAATTGATAATACCCCCACACCACAAAAAATTAAATATCAAGTTAAAGCAATTCATGAATCTTATGGTGAATTAAAAATTTATGTTAATCAACGAGTTGCTAATCAAATTCTTGGTTTTAATGTCACAACAAGTAGTGACATTTATAAAAAAGATCCTTTTAATAAAGAACCATTATGATTTAATGGTCGATTATCATCTAATTCTGAATTAACTGATGTTACTAGTAGATATTCAACAACTTCAATTCTCGGTGATTATTCAATTGCTAGTTTAAATGATAATGTTGCTAACACTGTAACTAACAGTGAACTATTAACAGTAAAACGAGAATTAATTAAAAACTTAACAACAGTGGCTTCTAGTATTGCTACCATCTTTATTTTAGGTTCAATTAGTCTATCCGTAATTATTGTTGTAATGATTTCTAACCTTCTTGTCCAACAGTTTGCTAAACTAATGGCCATTATGAAAATTCAAGGATATAAATATCGTGAAATTAATAGTTTAACTTTATCAATGTTTATTCCTGCTGCTATTATGGGCTTTATCGTTGGATTTATCGGTGCTTGATTTATTTGTCAAGGTATCTTATGAACTATTGGAATTTTTACTGGATTCATTATTCCCTTATATTTCCAATGATGACTTTTACCAATAACATTAGCAACGATTACAATTATTTATACGCTGACTTATATAATTTCAACCGAAACATTAAAACGAATGAATGTACTTGAATTAGTAAAAAGTAGCGACGAATAAGTTATTTAAAGCAGAAAGACTACAAAAACTAATGAAAAAAATATTTCCAACTTTATAACAAGCATTTTTTTCAATAGACTTGGTACATAACTATAACTAGCTTAATTCAAAATTATATATTCCTGAAATTAAGTTAAATCGTAATCCAAATCTTCTAATCTTATTGCGACAACGATAAACTAGTATTTTAAATCTTTTTAATCTAGCAAACACATGTTCAATGGCAATTCTAACTTTACTTAAAAAGCTATTATATTCCTTTTTATCTGGATTTAAAGGATTATTTTTACTCTTTTTAATTGGCAATAATAGACTTCTTGCATTACTTATTTATTAAACAAAATTCCTATAAAATATATTTAAAATAGAAATTATAAGGAATTTAAGATTATGAAATTTGATAAATTTAATTTTATTAATGATAAAGAATTATTACGATTAACTGGAATAAAGCAAAGTACTTTTAATAAAATGTTAAATATTTTAAAAGAAGCTGAGTTAAAAAAGTTTAAAAGAGGTGGTAAAAATAATAAATTATCATTAGAAAATAGATTATTGATGACTTTATCATATTGACGAGAATATCGTACTTATTTTCATCTTGGTAAAAGTTTTGATATTAGTGAAGCTAGTTGTTATCGAAATATCAAGTGAATTGAAGATATTTTAATCAAACATCCTGATTTTCAACAACTTGCTGGTAAAAAAGCATTAATAAATAGACTTCTTGCATTACTTATTAAAATAATTACAAATTATTTGTAAATAAAAAATACTATATAGTAATTTCTAACTTTTATTAGGTTAATACTTATGGATTTTATTAAATGTGTAAATTTTGACACAACAAAAAATTATTTTATTATGCCAAATTGTAAAGTTAAGTGCAACTAAATTATTTTTCTAACCAAATATTCGATTGGTGAAAGATAATTTAGTATTTTTCTTGGTCTTTGGTTTAAAGACAATATAAATTTATGAACTGCATTTTTAGTAGTATTTGAAAAATTAAATTTTTTAGGAAATTTTTCTCTAATTAAACCATTAGTATTTTCATTAGTACCTCTTTGTCAAGGCGAATACGCATTAGCAAAATAAATTTTCACATTTAAATTTTTTTCAAGTTGTTGTCAATTAGAAAATTCTTTACCCCTATCAAATGTTATAGTCTTAACAAGATTATTTGGAAGAATTGATAAATAATGGCTAATGTTTTCGTTAACAACTTTAGTAGTTCTATTTTCAACTAACATTGCTAAAGTAAATCTTGATGTTCTTTCAACTAAAGTTATTAAACATGATTTACTTTTACCTCGTGATGATACTACAGTATCACCTTCTCAATGACCAACAGTTATACGATTATTAACATTAATATTTCGTTCTTTAATTGATTTACCATTAAATTTACCGCGATTTTCTTGAGATTTTCGTTTCTTACCTTTTCTTCTTAAATTTTTATTAGTAACTTTTTCAAGTAATCCAGAATAAATTCAATTGTAAATTGTTTTAAAACTAATAATTCATTCTTTATGAAAATTTTTAATTCTGCCATAAATTTGTTCAGGCGATCAACCTAATAGTAATTTTTGTTGTACATATTTTACTAATTCTCTATTTTTAAACTTATGAAAATAAACATGTGATTGTTTTCTGTTTTCTGCTTTATTTTGTGCAATTAATGAAAAATAATGATTACTATCTTTATTTCTATTGACTTCTCGAATAATAGTACTAATACTTCGATTAAGATTTTTAGCTATTTCACTAATTTTTACTTTAAACTTCAATTGATTCTCAATATAAATTCTTTCATATATGCCAAGATGTTTGTAACCCATATAAAAACTCCTTGCTTTGTTTTTTCTAAAATAAACTTAGCATCATGAAATTTTTATATGAGATTTTTTGCAATTTTATTTACTTGCACTTACAAGTATAATTCAGCAAATAATAAAATAATTTTTTGTTGTGTCAAAATTTACACATTAGACTTCTTGCATTACTTATTTATTAAACAAAATTCCTATAAAATATATTTAAAATAGAAATTATAAGGAATTTAAGATTATGAAATTTGATAAATTTAATTTTATTAATGATAAAGAATTATTACGATTAACTGGAATAAAGCAAAGTACTTTTAATAAAATGTTAAATATTTTAAAAGAAGCTGAGTTAAAAAAGTTTAAAAGAGGTGGTAAAAATAATAAATTATCATTAGAAAATAGATTATTGATGACTTTATCATATTGACGAGAATATCGTACTTATTTTCATCTTGGTAAAAGTTTTGATATTAGTGAAGCTAGTTGTTATCGAAATATCAAGTGAATTGAAGATATTTTAATCAAACATCCTGATTTTCAACAACTTGCTGGTAAAAAAGCATTAATAAATGATTATTTTAATGATAAAACAATTATTATTGATGCTACAGAAACACCCATTCAACGCCCAAAAAAGACAAAAACAATCTTATTCAGGAAAAAAGAAAAAACACACTATTAAAACACAAGTAATTATTGAAAAAGAAAGCAAAATAATTATTGCAACAAATTTTTCTCTCGGCAAAAAGCATGATTTTTGTTTATTTAAAGAATCAAAAATCCCAATTTTAAAAAATACTAAATTAATAGTTGATAATGGTTATCAAGGAATACAAAAAATTCATAGTAATGTTCTAATACCTAAGAAAAAAACAAAGAAAAACCCTTTAAATAAAGAACAAAAACATAATAATAAATTAATTTCAAAAATGAGAATTATTATTGAAAATATTTTTGCTATTCTTAAAAAATTTAAAATTATTACTGAAAAATATCGTAATCGTAGAAAACGATTTAGTTTAAGATTTAATTTAATTGCTTCAATTTATAATTTGCAATTATAGATAACATAAAATATTTATTTAAAATTAAATTTAAATAATAAAATAATTTTTTGTTGTGTCAAAATTTACACATTTAATAAAATCCATAAGTATTAACCTAATAAAAGTTAGAAATTACTATATAGTATTTTTTATTTACAAATAATTTGTAATTATTTTAATAAGTAATGCAAGAAGTCTAATATTATTTTTGAAAATCGCAAAGTAACACTAAATAGTTGAATTAAATTATATAAGGATGGAAATCATCAAGAATTAATCAAAAACAGTCGTAATGTTGCTAAAAATGAATTAAATAAAGATATTAAAACAAATTTAAGAAAAACGAGTAATTATTTTAAAAACAATAAGCATGGTATTCATTATCAAAATTTAAAATGAAATATCGGTTGTAGCATCGAAAGTGATGTGTCACATTTGGTAAAACAACAATTAGGATATGGGGCGAAAATATATAATCATAAGAATTTAAATAACTTATTACATTTAAGAATGGCAAATTTAAACAAATTAAATGTATTACATTATATTAATGAAAATATTAATTCAGAAATAGAAATCAGAAAAGAAATATATAAAAATTCATTATGAAATAGACTTCTTGCATTACTTATTTATTAAACAAAATTCCTATAAAATATATTTAAAATAGAAATTATAAGGAATTTAAGATTATGAAATTTGATAAATTTAATTTTATTAATGATAAAGAATTATTACGATTAACTGGAATAAAGCAAAGTACTTTTAATAAAATGTTAAATATTTTAAAAGAAGCTGAGTTAAAAAAGTTTAAAAGAGGTGGTAAAAATAATAAATTATCATTAGAAAATAGATTATTGATGACTTTATCATATTGACGAGAATATCGTACTTATTTTCATCTTGGTAAAAGTTTTGATATTAGTGAAGCTAGTTGTTATCGAAATATCAAGTGAATTGAAGATATTTTAATCAAACATCCTGATTTTCAACAACTTGCTGGTAAAAAAGCATTAATAAATGATTATTTTAATGATAAAACAATTATTATTGATGCTACAGAAACACCCATTCAACGCCCAAAAAAAGACAAAAACAATCTTATTCAGGAAAAAAGAAAAAACACACTATTAAAACACAAGTAATTATTGAAAAAGAAAGCAAAATAATTATTGCAACAAATTTTTCTCTCGGTAAAAAGCATGATTTTTGTTTATTTAAAGAATCAAAAATCCCAATTTTAAAAAATACTAAATTAATAGTTGATAATGGTTATCAAGGAATACAAAAAATTCATAGTAATGTTCTAATACCTAAGAAAAAAACAAAGAAAAACCCTTTAAATAAAGAACAAAAACATAATAATAAATTAATTTCAAAAATGAGAATTATTATTGAAAATATTTTTGCTATTCTTAAAAAATTTAAAATTATTACTGAAAAATATCGTAATCGTAGAAAACGATTTAGTTTAAGATTTAATTTAATTGCTTCAATTTATAATTTGCAATTATAGATAACATAAAATATTTATTTAAAATTAAATTTAAATAATAAAATAATTTTTTGTTGTGTCAAAATTTACACATTTAATAAAATCCATAAGTATTAACCTAATAAAAGTTAGAAATTACTATATAGTATTTTTTATTTACAAATAATTTGTAATTATTTTAATAAGTAATGCAAGAAGTCTATTTAATAAAATCCATAAGTATTAACCTAATAAAAGTTAGAAATTACTATATAGTATTTTTTATTTACAAATTATTTGTAATTATTTTAATAAGTAATGCAAGAAGTCTATTGAAAAAGAAAGCAAAATAATTATTGCAACAAATTTTTCTCTCGGTAAAAAGCATGATTTTTGTTTATTTAAAGAATCAAAAATCCCAATTTTAAAAAATACTAAATTAATAGTTGATAATGGTTATCAAGGAATACAAAAAATTCATAGTAATGTTCTAATACCTAAGAAAAAAACAAAGAAAAACCCTTTAAATAAAGAACAAAAACATAATAATAAATTAATTTCAAAAATGAGAATTATTATTGAAAATATTTTTGCTATTCTTAAAAAATTTAAAATTATTACTGAAAAATATCGTAATCGTAGAAAACGATTTAGTTTAAGATTTAATTTAATTGCTTCAATTTATAATTTGCAATTATAGATAACATAAAATATTTATTTAAAATTAAATTTAAATAAGCTGAATTATACTTGTAAGTGCAAGTAAATAAAATTGCAAAAAATCTCATATAAAAATTTCATGATGCTAAGTTTATTTTAGAAAAAACAAAGCAAGGAGTTTTTATATGGGTTACAAACATCTTGGCATATATGAAAGAATTTATATTGAGAATCAATTGAAGTTTAAAGTAAAAATTAGTGAAATAGCTAAAAATCTTAATCGAAGTATTAGTACTATTATTCGAGAAGTCAATAGAAATAAAGATAGTAATCATTATTTTTCATTAATTGCACAAAATAAAGCAGAAAACAGAAAACAATCACATGTTTATTTTCATAAGTTTAAAAATAGAGAATTAGTAAAATATGTACAACAAAAATTACTATTAGGTTGATCGCCTGAACAAATTTATGGCAGAATTAAAAATTTTCATAAAGAATGAATTATTAGTTTTAAAACAATTTACAATTGAATTTATTCTGGATTACTTGAAAAAGTTACTAATAAAAATTTAAGAAGAAAAGGTAAGAAACGAAAATCTCAAGAAAATCGCGGTAAATTTAATGGTAAATCAATTAAAGAACGAAATATTAATGTTAATAATCGTATAACTGTTGGTCATTGAGAAGGTGATACTGTAGTATCATCACGAGGTAAAAGTAAATCATGTTTAATAACTTTAGTTGAAAGAACATCAAGATTTACTTTAGCAATGTTAGTTGAAAATAGAACTACTAAAGTTGTTAACGAAAACATTAGCCATTATTTATCAATTCTTCCAAATAATCTTGTTAAGACTATAACATTTGATAGGGGTAAAAAATTTTCTAATTGACAACAACTTGAAAAAAATTTAAATGTGAAAATTTATTTTGCTAATGCGTATTCGCCTTGACAAAGAGGTACTAATGAAAATACTAATGGTTTAATTAGAGAAAAATTTCCTAAAAAATTTAATTTTTCAAATACTACTAAAAATGCAGTTCATAAATTTATATTGTCTTTAAACCAAAGACCAAGAAAAATACTAAATTATCTTTCACCAATCGAATATTTGGTTAGAAAAATAATTTAGTTGCACTTAACTTTACAATTTGGCATTAATTAGTTTTATCGCTCCTTGTTCAACAGCAATAAATTGACAATCTTTTCACTTTGATAAATCAATATTAATATTTTGACAAACAATAACAAAACAATTTTGCTTAATCATTTTTTAATTCCTTAACTGCCTGTTTCATATGTGAATGTTGCATTAAATAACTACCAACAACAACAATATCAGCCCCTTGCTTTTGACATAACTTAGCAATATCATTATTAATGCCACCATCAACTTGAATTAAACAATGATAGTTATTAATAACAATTTTCGTTTTTAAATTTTTAATCTTATCTAACGATGACATTATAAATTTTTGTCCGCCTTTACCAGGAATCACGCTCATTAAAAGAACAGCATCTAATTGTTCCAAATATGGTTCTAATACTTCAATTGGTGTTATCGGATTTAAAGCTAAAACTTTTTTAATTTTATTATCTTGACAAAAACTAATAAATTCTTTTATTTGTTCTGATGTTAATGCTTCATAATGCATCGTAATGCTATTAGCTTTAGCTTCAATATATGGCATTAAATATTTTGCCATATTACAATTAACTTTTACCATCAAATGACAATCAATAAAAATATCAAGATATTTAGTAATATCTTGCAATATTTTAGCTCCAAAACTTAAATTATTAACAAAATTACCATCCATAACATCATAATGGATTCAATCAATATTTGCTTCTTGCAACTGTTGTAATTGCTCTTTTAAGCACAAATAATTAGCATCTAAAATACTAGCAGCAATAATAAGTTTTTTCATTATTTTAGTACCTTCCGGTCGCGTTTATTTTTCTTAGGTATTGCTTTGAAGAAGTAAAACAATCAGCTAATTATATTATTTAATTACTAAACTAACCCTACCTTTCTTGTTATTGTCGTTTTTATTCATTACCATCTTATCATATTATTGAATTTTTACACAATAAAAATTATTAATTTTATTAAATTTTAACTAATATTTTTACTTACTTAAACCTACTATATTTATTTGTTAAAATATTACATTTATAATTAATTCAACTATCATCATTTTTATTATTATATTTATTTCATAATGAATTTTTATATATTTCTTTTCTGATTTCTATTTCTGAATTAATATTTTCATTAATATAATGTAATACATTTAATTTGTTTAAATTTGCCATTCTTAAATGTAATAAGTTATTTAAATTCTTATGATTATATATTTTTGCCCCATATCCTAATTGTTGTTTTACTAAATGAGATACATCACTTTCAATGCTACAACCGATATTTCATTCTAAATTTTGGTTATGAATACCTTGCTTATTATTACTGAAATAATTACTAGCTTTCCTTAACTTTGTTTTAATATCTTTATTTAATTCATTTTTAGCAACATTACGAATGATTTTGATTAATTCTTGATGATTTCCATCCTTATATAATTCAATTCAACTATTTAGTGTTACTTTGCGATTTTCAAAAATAATATTAAATGCTGTTTGTTTTAATTTTTTAATAGCGTGGTACCCATCCAAAATATATCTAACATTACCAAAACTATTAGCAATTTCTCTAATTCAAGTATCCCCATCACCACAAACAATTATTCTGTCATAATTAATATTCACATAATGTTTTTGTAATTCTCTAATTAATAAATCACGATAATCCATCGTATTTATTCTTTTGCCAACTTTTAACATTAGAAAATGACCCCGTTTATTTTCTAACGCTCTACGAGCATTTTTGTAATTTTTTTCTTTATGTCCGGTATGAAAAGTAACTAAACGAATTCTTTGGTCTTGTTTAACTTTATGATCTAATGTCGCTAAAAATGTCTCATCTAGTTGTATGTATAAATCCTGATTTTTGACATCAATTCTAGTTTTAGTTTCTTTTTCTGCGAGTTGAAAATATTCGGCAATATCATATTTATTTAAAATATTTGAAATACTAGCTTTTGAAATATAACAATGATTTAGGGTATCCAAAACATCGCGATACCGCTTACCGTCGCCCAAAAGACTTAAAACTTTAAATTGGACATCAAAATAAATACGTTGTTTGGGTAATAAACCAATTTCTTTATCCAACAAACATACATATTCAAATTTACCTAATTTTTGATTTCAATATTTATATCGGCGTCGTTTAAAAGTAACATCACCAAAAATTGTAATAATTGTTCTTGATGAAAAATGAACTACTTTATAACCTTGTTTTAAGCGATAATGATATTTATATAAGTATTCATCTAATTTTTCATATTCATTAGCCAGTTGTTGGCATTTGTTGGTGTACATATTTTTATGGGTTGTAAACAAACTAAACCAATGCTTGTTTTCTGAACTTTTTACATTATTATTAATTTTTAACATAATAAATTACCTTTCTTGATAGTAATTTTAATAAAGTTTAGTTAGCTTATTTTTTTGCTTTAATGATAAATTTTTTTAGAACTAGTATTCAATATCCTAAAAAAATAATAGAAATTCTTATTTAATTGTTTATAATTAATTTGTATTATATTAAACTTTAAAAATTTGAGAAAGGATGCTGATTACTTTGTAAATTTTATTAATTAGTAAAAATTCACGAAAAAGGATTTGCTTAATATGAAAAAATTACTCAGTTTATTGAGTTTTTTAACAACTAGTGGTGCCACAATGCCAATGGTCGTTGCCACAGCCCCTTGTCAACAAACTAATAATTTACAAATTTTAAAAAGAAATAAAAGAGAAAATATTAATTTAGAAAAAGAAAATAACTTAGCAAAATTAAGTACCGAACAAACACCAAATATTAATTTAGAAAAAGAAAATAACTTAGCAAAATTAAGTACCGAACAAACACCAAATATTAATTTAGAAAATAACGAACAAACACCAAATATTAATTTAGAAACTTTAAGTAGAACAAAAAGACAAGATGATAAAAAAAGTATTATTGGAATTTCGGAATTAGTTATTACAACAAATGGAAATGTTGAATCTTCTGGTGTTGCCTTAAATAACAAAGTTTATTTTGGTTCTAACGATCATAATGTATATGAATATACTCCTTCAACAGGAGAACAAAAAGTAGTTATTAGAACAAATGGAGATATCGCTTCCTCAGGAGTTGTATTAAATAACAAAGTTTATTTTGGATCTTATGATCATAATGTATATGAATATACTCCTTCAACAGGAGAACAAAAAGTAATTATTAGAACAAATAATTTTATACGCTCTTCTGGGGTTGTGTTAAATAACAAAGTTTATTTTGGATCTTATGATCATAATGTATATGAATATACTCCTTCAACAGGAGAACAAAAAGTAGTTATTAGAACAAATGGAGATATTGTTTCTTCAGGAGTTGTGTTAAATAACAAAGTTTATTTTGGATCTAACGATTATAATGTATATGAATATACTCCTTCAACAGGAGAACAAAAAGTAGTTATTAGAACAAATGGATATGTAAGATTTTCAGGAGTTGTGCTAAATAACAAAGTTTATTTTGGATCTAACGATTGTAATTTATATGAATATAATCCTTCAACAGGAGAACAAAAAGTAGTTATTAGAACAAGTTTTATTGGTGGTTATTCAGGAGTTTTGTTAAAAAATAAATTATATTTTGGTTCAACTAATGGTAATGTATATGAATATACTCCTTCAACAGGAGAACAAAAAGTAATTATTAGAACAAATGATATGGTTTTTTCTTCGGGCGTTGTGTTAAACAATAAAGTTTATTTTGGATCTTATGATCATAATGTATATGAATATACTCCTTCAACAGGAGAACAAAAAGTAGTTATTAGAACAAATGATGCGGTTTTTTCTTCAGGAGTTGTGTTAAACAACAAAGTTTATTTTGGATCTTATGATCAGAAAGTATATGAACACGATCCATTAGATTTAATTGAATCTGATATTATTTATATGAGAGATCATATAAAAAGAGGATTATATTTACAACACAAAAAACAAAACCCTAATTCTGAAATTAAAAATATTTTAAATATTAATTTAGAAAATTTAACAGTATCTGATGTTACTATAGAACAAACACAAAAAAATAAATCATCTAATTTAGAACAAGATCTTAATGATGTTTGTAAAGATTCTAATTCAACATTTGTAAATAATAGTAGTATTGAACAAACTCAAAATACAGTTTCTTGTTCTAAACAATTAACAGAAACAAATACATTTCAAAAAATGAATGGATTTTCTAAATCAGAAACAACATCAAATACTGATAATTGAAGTGCAAATGTAAATACTAAAGTTACAGCAAAATCTACTATAAAAGCTGATATACCACTTGTTGCAGAAGGAAAAGTTGAAGTTGGAGTTGAAGTTGGTGGTGGTTATACATGAGGGGGTTCAAAAATTTATACTATAGGAGATACTTCAAATTCTTCTAGCACAGAAATTAAAACAACGACAAACACCACAACAATAACTGTTTCATCTCAACCAGTAAAAGTTCCACCACATAGTAAAATTTCAATTTCTGTTACTTCTTGACAAAATAATATAGGACTTATTTTAAGTTATTATCAAAAAGTTGAAGGCATGGTTAGTGCAGATTTTATTGATAAAAATAATAATGAATCCACAATTTCTATTTCAATTAAGAATGCTATGCTTAATTTATTAGAAAATAATATCTTACCTTCAAAAATAAAGATAAACGATGATGATAGCATAAATTTTTCTTATGATATTAAAAGTAAAAAAGAAATAATTATGCATCAGACTGAAATTGGAGAAGCTATTCCTTTAAGTTTAGATAAACAAAATATATCTTTTAAAGATAACACAACAAGTATAATTAATAAAGTATAAACACAGTTTGAAATAAAAATATTAAGTCTTTTGGGAATAATCACTTTAAGTTAGAACAAATATAACAAGTTTAATATCTTATTAAAAAGTAAGAAAAATATTCAAACCAGTAATTTTAATTAATTAAAATTACTGGTTTTATTTTGTTAAAATAGAAAAAATGAAAAGTTGTTTAAGAAGAGTATTGTCATAATTAAAAACCATCTTTCTTGGAAAGAAATTTTAACATTTTATATATTTTTATTAATTAAATAATGAATTAATTGTTGTCTTTTTTTGTATGAAATTTTTTAATATGAAATTTGTTTGAACCGGGATAACTATATTCTTGTATTTTTATTTTTACATCTTTAATTTTTTTAGCAGTATAAAAATATTCAATATTTGTTTTTTGAAAATCTTTATCAAAAAATTCTCTTTCTTCTGGGGTGCTGTTTTCTTTTTTATAATTATAAATTTCTTTAATTTCTTTAAATACTGGTTCATTGGTAAAGACAGCAAACCCTCTAGTATTTTCTCCATAATTTTTTATTTCTAAAGGTAATTGCTCTTTTACTGAGTCAATATTAATATATACTGGATCACTGCCTTTTTTATACAACGATTGTAAATAACTGTTATTTATTTCTGAAAATTTTAAGTCATATGTTTTATATTGAACTTGTTGTGTTTCACTTTCTTTTTTAGAACAGCTAACTATTGGTAATATTGTTAATGTCAAAAGAGTTATTATATTTAAAATTTTCATTATTTTAATTCCTTTATTGCTTTATTTTTTAATATATATATATATATATATTACAGGAAAATTCTTAATATCATTAGAAAAATGGCAAAACCGATTAAAAATTGAAAGGTATAGTAAAAAGCTGGTACCGTTTTAAAAACTGGAAAAATGGCAGTTGAAAAGTTAACTGTTGCTTTCGCAATAACCGCTAAGGGTCGTAAAATTGTAATGATTTGTGACGCTGTCAGCATTCAGTTTAGCATTTTAATACCAGCATTTTGAATGGCACAACCAATATCATTAAATGTTGGTATTCATCGTCCAGAATATTTGCAATTTGGTGGTGGAATTAAGTCGTCTCATTCTGAGTTGGTTGAACCATCAGGAATAAAAGCCGTAGAATTTAAGACATTAAAGTCATAAATTTTAAAATTGTAATTAGAGATGTTTCCTTTATGGTAAAGTGGAAATGTTAAGGTAAAAATATTAATACCGTAGCGAATATCAATATCAGTATTAAGGTAATTAATACTATTAGCGGGTTTATCAGCCAGCAAGGTAATGAGTTTATTATCATAGGATTTAAGGACATTAAAATTAATTTTATAAATGCTATTGGCGTTATTAATAGCGTTATAATTTTCTTGGTGCGTTTTTTTATCAAAAGTAAAAAAATAACTTCTTAGTAATAATTCCGAATTACCAGTAACATTGATTAAATATTTTTTTGGATAAAAGGTAATTAACGAACGATAAAAGAACCCAATTTGAATAAAGTAATCTTTGCTATAGTTGTCTACGCCTTTAAAATCAATTTCGGTATGAGTTTTTTTGTCCATGTCAAAAGTAGCGTAAAATAAACTAGCAAAAAAGTTGCCAAGGATTTCGTAAATTTCGTCAAAAACATTTTTGTAATCGCTGTTGTTAATATTAGGAATGTTGTTTTTAAAATAAAGGTAAATGTCATTTTTTAATTCAGGGTCATAACGCAGAAAACTAAATTTAACATTAAGATAATTTAAAGTTCCAAAAAGGTACTTAATTAGATAATAATCGTTGGCATTTGCCGTGTCATATTTTCAGATTTCACTTTCACCGTGTAATAATTGTAAATAATTGTTTCCGGCAATTAGACTTTTGTTAAATGCCTTAATTTTCAAAACATTCTCATTTACTATATTTTTATCATTAGAAGTTTTATGATAAAAATAGCTCTCGTCCTTAAAGCCGTGATTTTTAATCGTAAATTCTTTGTAATAACCTTTTTCTAAGGTGTTAATGAAATTAAAAACTGGTGTTCAATAAAGATAAGAGTAATTGAATTTGTCAAAATCACCCCGATGAATCATTAAATAATCAAGATTATCAACAACATCGTTATAGTTGTGGCTACCATCAAATTTCGTTGTTGTTTCTGGTAAATCAATGTCCGTACTTGGTTTAGTTTCTAATTTTGCTAAAAATTTTTTAATATGAAATTTGTTTGAACCGGGATAACTATATTCTTGTATTTTTATTTTTACATCTTTAATTTTTTTAGCAGTATAAAAATATTCAATAGACTTCTTGCATTACTTATTAAAATAATTACAAATTATTTGTAAATAAAAAATACTATATAGTAATTTCTAACTTTTATTAGGTTAATACTTATGGATTTTATTAAATGTGTAAATTTTGACACAACAAAAAATTATTTTATTATTTAAATTTAATTTTAAATAAATATTTTATGTTATCTATAATTGCAAATTATAAATTGAAGCAATTAAATTAAATCTTAAACTAAATCGTTTTCTACGATTACGATATTTTTCAGTAATAATTTTAAATTTTTTAAGAATAGCAAAAATATTTTCAATAATAATTCTCATTTTTGAAATTAATTTATTATTATGTTTTTGTTCTTTATTTAAAGGGTTTTTCTTTGTTTTTTTCTTAGGTATTAGAACATTACTATGAATTTTTTGTATTCCTTGATAACCATTATCAACTATTAATTTAGTATTTTTTAAAATTGGGATTTTTGATTCTTTAAATAAACAAAAATCATGCTTTTTACCGAGAGAAAAATTTGTTGCAATAATTATTTTGCTTTCTTTTTCAATAATTACTTGTGTTTTAATAGTGTGTTTTTTCTTTTTTCCTGAATAAGATTGTTTTTGTCTTTTTTTGGGCGTTGAATGGGTGTTTCTGTAGCATCAATAATAATTGTTTTATCATTAAAATAATCATTTATTAATGCTTTTTTACCAGCAAGTTGTTGAAAATCAGGATGTTTGATTAAAATATCTTCAATTCACTTGATATTTCGATAACAACTAGCTTCACTAATATCAAAACTTTTACCAAGATGAAAATAAGTACGATATTCTCGTCAATATGATAAAGTCATCAATAATCTATTTTCTAATGATAATTTATTATTTTTACCACCTCTTTTAAACTTTTTTAACTCAGCTTCTTTTAAAATATTTAACATTTTATTAAAAGTACTTTGCTTTATTCCAGTTAATCGTAATAATTCTTTATCATTAATAAAATTAAATTTATCAAATTTCATAATCTTAAATTCCTTATAATTTCTATTTTAAATATATTTTATAGGAATTTTGTTTAATAAATAAGTAATGCAAGAAGTCTAATATTTGTTTTTTGAAAATCTTTATCAAAAAATTCTCTTTCTTCTGGGGTGCTGTTTTCTTTTTTATAATTATAAATTTCTTTAATTTCTTTAAATACTGGTTCATTGGTAAAGACAGCAAACCCTCTAGTATTTTCTCCATAATTTTTTATTTCTAAAGGTAATTGCTCTTTTACTGAGTCAATATTAATATATACTGGATCACTGCCTTTTTTATACAACGATTGTAAATAACTGTTATTTATTTCTGAAAATTTTAAGTCATATGTTTTATATTGAGTTTCTCTTTTATTTCTAATTAATTGTTCTGTTGCCTTGTCATTATTATTAATTTTTTGTGGAATGGTAAAAATGTTATTTAAACTAATAATTAAAACGGTAAATATTTTCATAAACATTTTTATCACTCCTTTTTAAAATATTTTATTTTTCATTATTCTTTTAGTTTTAATCTTTTTTAATATAAAACGAATTAAACAGTTTACTATTTCTGTTGTGGTTACTCACACTAAGGAATAACCTATAATCATTAACTTACCAATTGCTCCAAAATTTTTAATAAATTGTTGCAAATTTTCAATATTTGTATATAATAATAAAACTATACTCAAAGATATGAACATAATGTAATTAAGCATTATTCATCAATATCTTTTTAAAAAATTAATTAACTTGTTTAGTTTCATTTTTTAAGGCTCTTTTTGCTTTAATTTTCTGAATAATAAAGCGGATTAATTTTTCAAATTTAATTGCAAAATATATTCCTCCGCCTCATCAAAAAACAAATATTCCTGCTAGCATAATACCACTATTGAACTTGCCAAAAAAATCAACCATTTGTTTATTAATAAAATCATTAAATTCGTTACTTGTTCCGGTTATTCATTTAGTATCACTTACTGTTAATGCACAAATTAATAAACTTATAAAGATGAAAATGATACTTAATACTACTTTTAACCATTGCTTTTTAAAAGAATTTTTAATTTTTAATTTTAATGGCATTTTTTCTTTTGAATTATCTTTTTTAAATAATTTTCCTAAAAGTTTTTTCATTTTAATTCTCCTTTCATATTTTTATCGTCCTTTAATCACAATAAACAAAGCAATAAGTACACAAGTGACGCCAAGAATGGTAAAGATTGGATGTTGCGAAAATGTCCGAGCCATTGGTTTAAATAGTTCTAAAATTGTTAAATTGCTAGTAATAAATTTTTGGAAATTGGCAAGCCCTTCGCTAATATAGTTTGTTAAAGTTTCAAAATGACTACCAGCCAATAGTCCAAGAACAGTTATTAATATAAAAATAATAATTAGTTTAAACATTGTTAGTTACCTTGCTTTGTTTTTATTGGTTTTATTTGTTTTTTAGTTTTTCCTCACGCACTTAAACGACCTTTATTTTTAACCGCATATTGGCGTTGTTTTTCTAAATTAACTTGTTGACTACCAAATCCAAGAATAATTGCCATAAGAAATTCTACGGCGAGGGTTAAGAATAAAGGAAATATTAACTGAATATTTGTTCCCGGTACTTCAAGACTTCAAATTAAATCAAAAACTTTATAAAGCATTTGAGCTAGAAAGTCGGCCATTTTTGCGAGATTTTCCATTTTTTATTATTCCTTTTCTTTCATTTTTCTTAAAAATTTGCTAAATTTATCCATTTTTAAGTATTCTAAATCTTCTAAATCAATTGCTGTGTCAGTATAGTGTTTATCTTCATAGTCAGGATTTACTTTTGAATTTAAGTAATCTCTTAAAAACGCTAGGTAAAAAGAATTGTAAGTGTTTAATATTGGTAGAGGAATTTTTAGTTTAAAAAAATAAATATCAAGTTCAGGAATATCACGATATTTAATGCGACGACCCTTTTTACTATTTTTAGCATCAATTAAGGTGTTTCGTCAGCGTTCATATTCTTCAATGCTCGTAAAGGTACCATAAATGACTTTTAAGTAGGGACGAAAAATATTAACGGGTTTTTTGCGAATGCCCACAATCACATTATTGGCAATATCACGAACTTTAACTCAAATATGTTTGTCTCTTTGACCACTAGCGAGCACAATATGACCAAAATGTCGTGCCAGAGCGAAATATTCTTGAATACCGGTTTCTTCGTTTTTGGTATTATTTTTTTCTCAATCAGTTCCTTCTAAGAATAAATTGGTTTCATCTCACAAAAGTAAGGTTTTATCTGGTAATACCGGGTAATCAAAGTCTAATAATCCCATATGTCCTAAACTTAATTTTTGGGTTTCTAGTAATGGAAAGGTTGATGCGATATGATATTTCTTCTTTTTTAGTAATTTTGAGGCATACACTAGAAAAGCAGTTTTTCCAGTTCCTAATGAACCAATAACAATATTTAATGGTGAGTTTTTTAAGAAATTAATAACTTTGTTAATTTGTGTTAAATTACCGATTTTAAAAAGGAAAATTAAAATACAACCCGCTAAAAATAAATAGCTCACAATGTTTTTAAAATAACCGTTGTAAATATATCAAATTGCTCCTCAATGTCATAAAATTAAAAATGAGGTGCGATTTAATTCAATAAAATGGTTATTTTTTTCTATTATTCATTTGCAAAATTTCATCTTGCACCTCACTTTATTTTTTTATTAGCGTACTGCTCCAAGTAGTTTTTCAAACATTTTAAAGCAAATAAAGAATATTGCCAAAATAAATGGAAAAATGAAGATTCAATAGTCAGCAAAGAAGTTACCAACTTGTGGCATATTAACAGCAATAATTTCTCACATTTTAGTAAAAGCCGTTATAATTGCATTTCATAATTTAGTCATCGCGTCACTAGCTGTTATTTTTTCTACTGTTACTGGTGCATCGGCCAATAAAGTTCCAATCATATAATCACCCCCTTTCTTTAATGTAACTTCTTGACATTAATTTCGCTTCTATCTAAATATTGATATGGTTTTTCAAAGTAACATTAGAATAAATCACACCATAATCGCTGTTAAAAATCAAAAAGCAATGTTTGCTATTAAGAGTCAAAGTGGTGCTTCTATTAATTTAATTTCTTTACCACCAGTAATGTGAGCGGGGATGGTTGTAATTTGAATAAATAAATCTCAGAAAGTTTGTTTAATTTGTTCTCAATTAAATTCTTTTAAGTTTATTGTCATTTTTTATCTCCCAAAAATCATTTTTATTGGTAAATACATAATTGAAATTAATGCGAAAAGAAAAGTAATGATAATAATTAATCCGGCAATAAAGGCAACTTGTGCAGGCATTTTTTCTATCGGAACAAACAGTTTTAAGAATTCCATAATAATTTCTCAAAACATTATTTTTTATCCGCGTTATTTTCTTTTGAATTAGGAGCTTTAACTCATTCTTCAAAGCGAGCAATAAATACTTTTTCGTCTTTTGTAAAATTACCAGTATTATTTTTAATGGCATTTTTATATTTAATTCGCATTTTTATTTTGGCATAAATTTTATAAGCAAAATATGCCAATAACATTATGCAAATAATAGTAAATATTATTCCAATCGCAATATTCATTTTTAAACTCCTTTAAAATAGTTATAATTTGTATCTTTTTTGTTGTTTTCTTTTTCGGCAATGAAGAAACTTAATAATTCTTGTCCTTTAATTCACTTGGTTTCTTGCTCTTGTTGATTAACTGAAATTACTTGATATTTACTATCTTTTATTATTCCGATGCAAATAGAATTTTCATATTTTCCTTTATAAACAAATCGCTTTGGAAACCAAATGCCGATTTGTTCATTAAATCACGGAATTTTTGGTGCTTTAATAAACATTGCGTTTTGTGTTTCTTTTAAAAGATATTTTTTAGTATTTAAGAAAATGTTTTCAATGTTTTTCATAATAAATTACCTTTCTTATGAATAAACTAAGTTATATTAACTAAGTTAGTTAACTTAGTTTTTTAAACACTTATATATCGAAGATTTAAGTGTTTAACAAGCTTTGTTAGTAAATTTTGTTTTTTTAATTAGATAAAGATTTTAATAATTTTAAACTTAGTATATCCCTATATAGAAATTTCTACACTTTAATATCCGCATCCTACCCTTGGAACTAATTTAATAGCGTGTATATTTTTAGGAAATCCACCCATTCATTTTTTTATTGCAAAACGAAACAAATTGCTATAGCTAATAGGATGTTATCTATTAACTGGTAAACTTCTTTTGGTTATGGCGACCACCCACAATTTATCGTGCTTTAATACATACCAACATTATTAACTCACTTGTATTTAATTTTCAAAGAACAAATTTTTAACATCTTATAAAATAAAAAGACAATCATTGCTGACTGTCTTAATACTTATTCAAATCTTTTCCCACCTAACAAAACTTTATGCGTCCGTACCTTCCTTTTTCTTGTAATTGTTTTTGTTCTAAAACTTTAATATAATCATCATAAATAAATTGAGGAATATCTTTACTAATTAATGCTTCTTTAACAGCACATTTTGGTTCTTTTCAATGTCGGCATTGCCGATAATGACAATTAACAAGAAATTTTTTAAAGAACCGGAATGAACTCGCTATTTCTGATAATGAAATATCATTCAACGAAAATGATGAAAATCCTGGTGAATCAATAATTCTAATATTATTTGCTATAATTATTAATTCATTATGTGTTGTCGTATGTTTACCACGATTTAAAGCCTTAGATATTTCTTGCGTTCTAATTTTAAGTTGTGGATCTAACATATTTAAAATTGAAGACTTACCAGCCCCAGTTTGGCCACTTAAAATTGAAATCTTATCAGTTGTAATTTCCTTTAATTTTTCTCATTGATTATTTGCATTATTAATTGATAAAATTAGACATTCATAACCTAATTTTTTATAACTAGAAATATAATCATAAACCTTAGCACCAAATAATAACAAGTCGGCTTTAGTAAAAACTAAAACTACCGCCAAGTTGTGAACCTCAACTCATATTAAGTACTTATTAAGTAAAAAACTACTAAAATTAGGCTGTTTTAAAGCACTAACAATAATAACTTGATTAATGTTGCTTACTGCTGGTCGCATTAATTGATTTTTTCGTGGTTGAATTTCAATAATTGTTGCTTGTTTTTCTTGTTCATTAATAACTTCAATAGTTACAAAATCACCAACGAGAATTCTTTGATTAGATAATCTTAAAATGCCTCTTGCCTGACAATGATAAATTTCATTATTGATAATAACATCACAAAACTCACTAATGATACGAATTACTAAACCAGTCATATACTATAAAATACCAATAATAAGAAAACAAGAAAAACAAAACTAGTAATAATAACAATCATCAGCAGAAACCTAGGAGCTAAAAAATATGGCATTAATTGCTCACGATTTTTAATAAATATTTTTTGCCTTCGGTTATCTCGTGTTAAAACAATGCAATTTTTCAATTTTAAAGGTTTTATCTTAGCATTACTAATATCTTGTAATGCTTTAATATCTTGACTTAACGCTTTAATACTCTGATATCTTTCTTCACAATTTTTAGCCGTTGATTTAATAATAATGTTTTCCAATGCTTGTGAAATATTTGGATTAATCCCTCTTGCACTTGGCAACGGTTCTCTAACTTGCTTCACCGCTACTAATGTTGGATTTTGACCATTAAAAGGACAAGAACCAGTTAACAATTCAAATAAAACAATTCCTAATGAATAAATATCACTACGATGATCAATTTGTAATGACTGAACAGTTTCTGGCGATATATATTTTGCTGTTCCCACAATTTTACTTGTTATTGTCTTAACATCATCAGTAATAATTGCAATCCCAAAATCAGATACTTTAATCTTGCCATCAAAAGATATTAAAATATTTTCTGGTTTTAAATCACGATGAACAATATTTCCTTGATGAGCAACCGCAACACCATCTAAAATGCTTTGAAAAATCTGTAAACATTCTTTAATTGATAATGGTCCTGTTCTTAATAATCGATCTTTTAATGTATAACCTTCAACTAATTCTAAAACAATACATCAGCGGTTATCTTGTTCAAAAACATCATAAACTTCAACAACATTATCATGGCGAATTCTCGTTGTTGCTTCCACTTCTTTATAAAATTTCTTTAAAACTTGTGAATTATTAGCTGCTTGTTGATTTAAAATTTTAATCGCTACAATCCGATTTAAAAAACTATCATTAGCCCGATAAACATCTGCCATCCCACCACTAGCAATCTTATTAATTATTTGATATCGTTGTTGTAAAACAATGCCATTTTCTATTTGCATCCGTCATAACTCCTTATTTAATCTCGACAATGAGAATTGTTAAATTATCAGTTGAAACATTATCTAATGCTAAATGAACTAGACTCTTAGTTTTTTGTGATAATTTATTATTGCTCTGTAAAATATCAATCATTTCATATTCTTCCAAATAATCATGCAATCCGTCAGTAGTTAACATAAAAGTTATACCTTTAATATTACTAACTAAGAAAGTATCAATTTGCAATTTTTTATTTGGCCCTAAAGCACTAGTTAATGCCTTTCACAATGTTTTTTCAATATTAGCATTAGTTTTATTATTGTGTAACATATTAAGAACATTATGATCAGTTGTTAATTGCTGAAAATTTTGTTGATAATACTCATAAATCCGCGAGTCACCAATATTCAATAAATAAGCTTTGTTATTAGTTATTAATATTAAAGAAACAGTAGTTCCCATATCAGTTAACTGCGGATATTCTTTAACATAATTAATCATTGATTCTTGCACAAACATTGTTGCTTGCCGAAGTCAGTTATTAATTTCATAATCACCAAAATTACTAAAGTCAGTTTTAACAAATAAGCTAACATATAAATTAACAGCCATTCAACTAGCAGTTTCACCCCCATTATGTCCTCCTAAACCATCACAAACAATACCAAAATATTGCCCATATTCATTTTTTACAAATTGAACTGCATCTTGATTATTAGTACGAAACTGACCAATATCACTATTAAAATGGAAACTAACTTTCATATAAAGTCATCCTTTATTTTCCTAATAAGATAATTATATCGTAAATTAGTAAGAAAAAATCTAAGGAAGGACTTTTCCTTAGATTTTTAATTTTTATTAGCATTAATTTCATTCATAATAATAGTTCTAATTTCTGAAACAGTTTGTTCTAAATTATCATTAACAATAACATATTTATATTTATTAGTAATATTCATTTCCCTTTTAGCTTTTAATAATCGTTTCTGAACAATATCTTCCGACTCACTTCGACGCGCAATAATTCTTCTAGTTAATTCTTCAAAACTAGGGGGTAAAATAAAAAACGATATCGCATCTGGTCTTTTTGCTAATACTTGTAAAGCCCCTTGAACTTCAATTTCCAAAACAACATTTTTACCTTGTGATAATAATTTATCAACATATTTTTCTGGTGTACCATAATAATTATCAACAAATTTAGCATATTCTAATAACTCATTCTTAACAATTTTTTCTTGAAAAACATTTTCATTAACAAAAAAATAATCTTTTTCATTTAATTCATTACTTCTTGGTTTTCTTGTTGTCATTGAAATAGAATAAACTAAATTTAAATTTTGGTCTTTAAATAATTCTTCTCTAATTGTTCCTTTACCAACCCCACTAGGCCCTGAAAGAATAATTAATAATCCCATTTTTTTATTCATTTTAAAATATTACTTCCGTTCCATAGTGTAGCGATAAAAATATAAAAATATTCTACCATATTTTTTCATTGTTAACAATTCTAAATATTCATAATTAATGTCTAATGAGATATTAGATTCAAGGATAATAATACCATAGTTATTAACAATATTTTGTGACAATAAATACTTTATTGTTTCATAATAATAACTAATTTCTTTATACGGTGGATTAATAAAAACTAAATCAATTTTAATATTATTATTAACTAAAAACTTTAAACATAACAAATATGATAAGTTAGTAATCATATAATTATGATCTGCAACTTTTAAATTAACAATATTTTTTTTTAAATATTCTAATGCCTGCGAATCATAATCATTAAAATAACAATAACTAATGTTTCTTGATAATGCTTCAAGACCAATACTACCACTACCAGCAAAAAGATCTAATGCCACTTTATTTTCATAATAAAAATAATTATTTAAAACATTAAAAAGATTTTCTCTAACTCTACTTAAAATTGGTCTTGTTGTTGTACTTTTTTGACTAATAAGATTTTTTTTATAATACTTTCCTGCAATAATTTTCATTTTCTCACCTAATAAATAATATATTAATTATACTAAAAACTTATGCTATAATCTATAAAATAAGGAGTAAACTATGTACCAAGACAACAATCCCAGTAATGAATGATTAGTTAAAGATAATAACATTAAATTACGAGAAAAATGTCAACCTATATTATTTCCAATATCAAAAGATGATGAACTAGTAATGCAAAAACTAATTGATTTTGTTATTACTTCTCAAAATGAAGTATTAAACTCATCACTAAAACTAATTCCTGCTGTTGGTTTAGCAGCCCCACAAATTGGTTCTAATAAGCAAATGTATTATATTCATATTGAACAAATTAATAAAAATAATAAAAAAACTATTATTCAGCATGCCTTAATTAATTCTAAAATTACAGCTCATAGTGAACAAATTATTTCTTTAAAAAGTGGTGAAGGTTGCTTAAGCGTTGATAATCAACATGAAGGATTTGTTCCACGTTATTTTAAAGTTATTGTTACTGGTTATGATTATTTAAAGAAAAAAAATGTTACAATTACTGCTCGTGGCTATGAAGCAATTGTTTTTCAACACGAACAAAAACATTTAGAAGGTATTTTATACTATGATCTAATTGATAAAAATGAACCTTGAAAAAAGAATGACAATTGGTTATACTTATAAGCGAAGTACTAAATATTTCAACTGGGAAATAAATAAACTAACATTGCCTAAAATAAAGGCAACCAAAAATAAAATGTTTACAAAAAAATTTTTACAAAAATTTTTTTGAGATTTTAAGTAAACTTTTTATTTAATAATGAGTGAGGTGAAAAAATTCATGACAACAAATCAAAAAAACAAACTAAATAACAAAATTGAAATCTTCAATGAAAATCAAACATCTAACAAAGATAATGAAATTATTATTGATGATATTAGAAATACTAAAGTATTTGCCCTTGGTGGCTTAGAAGAAGTTGGGAAAAATACTTATTGTATTGAACACGATAATGAAATTATCATTATTGACGCTGGTGTTAAATTTCCTGAAGGAATATTACTAGGAATTGATGCGATTATTCCTGACTATACATATTTAAAAGAAAATGCTAAAAAAGTAAAAGCAATATTTATTACTCACGGCCATGAAGACCATATTGGTGGTATTCCTTATCTTTTAAAAGAAATTGATATTCCCTTTATTTATGCACCAAGACTAGCAGCGGCATTAATTCGTGAACGGTTAAAAGAATTTAATATTGGTCAAAAAACAAAAATCATTGAAATTGATGGTAGCAATGAAGATCAAAATAAAATGAAAGGTCTTCTAAAAAACTTTCAACTTAAATATTTTGCTGTTAATCATTCAATCCCTGATGCTTTTGGAATTGCTATTAACACTCCTAATGGTAAAGTTGTTACCACTGGTGATTACAAATTTGATTGAACACCATTAGGTCATAAAGCAGATTTAGAAGAAATGGCAAAAATGGGGCAAGCCGGTGTTACCTTATTTTTATCAGACTCAACTAATTCTGAAGTTGAAGGTTATACAATGACTGAAACAAAAATTATTAAAAATATTAGTGATTACTTTTTAAAAGCTAAAGGACGAATCTTAATTTCTACTTTTGCTTCTAATGTCCATCGGATTCAACAGATTATTGAGGTAGCACAAAAATATAATCGCAAAATTTTAATTTTTGGTCGTAGTTTAGAACGAATTATTAAAATTATTCGTGAAATGGGGCATTTAAAGATTTCTGATAAACAATTTATTAAACCTCACGAAACTGGCCAATATCATAAAAATGAAATCTTAATTATTTGTACTGGTTCCCAAGGAGAGCCAATGGCGGCACTTTCACGAATTTCAACTGGAACTCATAAAGCAATCTCTATTATTCCTGGCGATACTGTTATCTTTTCTTCTAGTCCTATCCCTGGAAATCAAGCTAGTGTTGAAATGGTTGTTAATCGCTTATCACGCTTAGGAGCTAATGTTTTAGAAAACTCCTCATTTAATTCTTTACATACATCAGGACACGCTTCGCAAGAAGAACAAAAACTAATGCTAACCTTAATTAAACCAACATACTTTATGCCAATGCATGGTGATTATCGCATGTTAAAAGCACACGGACAAACTGCAGAAAGCGTTGGTGTTGCTAAAGAAAATATCTTTATTTGTGCCAATGGTGACCAAATTAATCTTTACAAAGGTAAAGCTATTCTTGGAAAAAGAATTGAAGCTAGTGCAATTTATGTTGATGGTAAAGATACTTCTGGTTTAACAACAAGAATAACTCGTGATCGACAAATTCTTGCTAATGATGGTTTAATTGCTGTTGTTGTTTCCATTAATAGTCAGACTAATGAATTACTATGTAATCCAACAATTATCTCTCGTGGTTCATTTTATGTTAAAGATTCCAGTGCTCTGATCGCTGAATCAATTAACATTGTAACAAGAGCAATCAAAAAGGTATTAACTAGTAACCATCCTACTTTCGGAGCAATCAAAAAAGAAATTAAAGAAACTCTAAGTCCTTATATTTCAAAAATAAAACGAAGAAATCCTTTAATAATTCCTGTAATTTTAAACAAAAAATAAAAAAATTTACTTAAGTAAATCTTAAGTAAATTTTTTTATACTATATACTATCTATTCAATCGCTAAACCATATCAAAAATTAGCATCTTGTAAAAGATTTAAAGAAAAAAAACCAAATTTTAATTCAACATTAACTCCTTTTAAGCCTGAATGCGAGTCTCAAGAACCTATGCTTCCCATTTTATTTCCAGTAACAGTGATTAAAATTTTATCAGTCAAAGACTTAAAACCTTTAAATTTTTTCTTTTGCAATAACTGCTCATTATGATTAACAATTGCGGAGTTAAAAATCCCTTGAAATTTTGTACCTACATTAAAAACCTTATTTTGCCTACTATCACCAGTAAGGTTCACATAAGTTCTTCATACTTCTTTAGGAATTATCAAATATAGAGAATTTTTATTAGGACCGCGATATGTTTTCTTTTCACAAAAAACATTTAAAAAATAATACATCATAACTTCAGCAATATTTAATAATTGAGTCTCAAATGCTCCTTTAGTAACTTTAATCTTCATATTTTCTAAAGCAATTCTCTGCAATGGTAATTGAAAATAAGTAGCATTTCAAAAAGTAAATGTAAAATTTCCTAATAAAATCTCTTTACTATCTGGCATTTCACGAAAATTAGGATTATTTATCTTAAAATTTGCATCTTCAATAATAAATCTCTTTATTTTATCAGACATTTCTCCATTATCAGAAACTTTCAAAAATTCCAAATATTCCTCAGGCTTTGTTTTTGAATTTAAAGAATTTATTAATAGGTTTGTTTTTAATAAACCATTAGAAATATTTAATTTTCCTTTAGTATTACCATTAATTTGTTTTAAGATTTGATTTTGAATATTTTTCTTATTTAAAGCTTGAAATTCCAGCCATTCTAAATTAAAAGTAATATTATTACTAATATGGTTCTTTACTAACTCAGTTAACTCAGCCCTTTTATTCACAAAAGTATCTTTATCCTGTGTTAAATAAATATCAAGATAAATATTATGGGCCGCTTGCCCTTGCTTTAAAAGCAAATCAAGTTCAATTTCTAATTTTAGTTTATAAACATAATAATCATTACTATTACTAGACTCACTAACTAAATGTTCTACTCGACTATTAGAATTTTTTAAATCGCCAAGAACTTTAACCATTTGGTCAAAAGATACTTCTGTTACATTAAATCTAGCCTTTTCATTAGTAAAACTTGCTGGGGTATTTATATTCGCAAAATAAACCATTTCTGTTTTAAGTTTCTTGTTAAGAGATGCAATTAAATCATTTTGCAATATTCTCAAAATATTTTGGCAAATTTCTTTTTTATTTTCTAAAACTACAACTTCTGTTTGTGCCCTTTCAACTAATGGTATCATAGTATTTTTAATATCGGAATCACTTATCCTTAAAACATTAGCAGTAAAAATTTTTTCTCGATAATTTTTATTAACTTCCGTATCAATTAAATTTTTCGCTCGGACAATCGGATCTATAACATTTTCTTCAGAATGTTCAAAACTACTATTACCATCACCATTATTTTTACTGCAAGCAACTATACTTAAAACAGGAACAGCAGTTAACAACATTGTTATAAAACATTTTAAAATATTTCTCATCTTACCACCTTTCTACTCTTTTATTAATTTATAATATTTTCTAATTCTATATATTATATTTTTAATTATAATTTATTTTCATTTTATTTCAATAGACTTGGTACATAACCCTCAATTTTATCTACTATTTTGATAATAGACTTCTTGCATTACTTATTAAAATAATTACAAATTATTTGTAAATAAAAAATACTATATAGTAATTTCTAACTTTTATTAGGTTAATACTTATGGATTTTATTAAATGTGTAAATTTTGACACAACAAAAAATTATTTTATTATTTAAATTTAATTTTAAATAAATATTTTATGTTATCTATAATTGCAAATTATAAATTGAAGCAATTAAATTAAATCTTAAACTAAATCGTTTTCTACGATTACGATATTTTTCAGTAATAATTTTAAATTTTTTAAGAATAGCAAAAATATTTTCAATAATAATTCTCATTTTTGAAATTAATTTATTATTATGTTTTTGTTCTTTATTTAAAGGGTTTTTCTTTGTTTTTTTCTTAGGTATTAGAACATTACTATGAATTTTTTGTATTCCTTGATAACCATTATCAACTATTAATTTAGTATTTTTTAAAATTGGGATTTTTGATTCTTTAAATAAACAAAAATCATGCTTTTTACCGAGAGAAAAATTTGTTGCAATAATTATTTTGCTTTCTTTTTCAATAATTACTTGTGTTTTAATAGTGTGTTTTTTCTTTTTTCCTGAATAAGATTGTTTTTGTCTTTTTTTGGGCGTTGAATGGGTGTTTCTGTAGCATCAATAATAATTGTTTTATCATTAAAATAATCATTTATTAATGCTTTTTTACCAGCAAGTTGTTGAAAATCAGGATGTTTGATTAAAATATCTTCAATTCACTTGATATTTCGATAACAACTAGCTTCACTAATATCAAAACTTTTACCAAGATGAAAATAAGTACGATATTCTCGTCAATATGATAAAGTCATCAATAATCTATTTTCTAATGATAATTTATTATTTTTACCACCTCTTTTAAACTTTTTTAACTCAGCTTCTTTTAAAATATTTAACATTTTATTAAAAGTACTTTGCTTTATTCCAGTTAATCGTAATAATTCTTTATCATTAATAAAATTAAATTTATCAAATTTCATAATCTTAAATTCCTTATAATTTCTATTTTAAATATATTTTATAGAAATTTTGTTTAATAAATAAGTAATGCAAGAAGTCTAATATTATTTTCTAGATGAAGCACAAATATTAGATAAATATAAAGATGAAAGTGAATTTTATAGTTTGGTAGGTGCAAAATGTTATAGTTATGTACCAAGTCTATTAAAATAACGCATCTTTACTTTTGTTATTTTAATTTTAAAATGATATTTTTCTTGACGAAAAATAGCTTCTAAATATTCACCACCAACACGATTTTTGCTATTACCTTTTTTAATAAAAGAAAATATCAATCACAATAAAAATAAAAATAGATAAGCAACAAAAATAACACCTAATAAAAAACTAATAAGAATAAATAAAGCTTGATTAATAATTTCTAAATGATTTCACACAAATTACTACTCCACGACTAAACTTTTATTATTCATATTAACAATATTTAAATTTTTCTTATTCATATTAATAACATACAAATCATAAACATTAGTTACTAACATTGCGATTGTCATTGGTCCGATACCTCCAGGAACTGGAGTAATATAACTAACTTTTTCTTTAACTGTATCAAACTTAATATCACCACAAATCTTATTTGTTTCCAAATCACGAACAATAGCAACATCAATTACAATCGCATTAGATTTAATCATTGTTTCATCAATTAAATTGGCAACACCAACAGCACTAATAACAATATCACTACTAATAGTATGCTTTTTTAAATCAACAGTATTTTCATTACATAATGTAACTGTTGCCCCTAAATGATGCAACATAATAGCCAAAGGTTTACCAACAAGATTACTTGTTCCAACCATTGTAACCGTTTTTTTAAAAACATCAATATTATATGCTTCTAACAGTTTAATTACTCCTAATGGGGTACAAGGAGCAATCGTTTTTAACCCTTGAAATAACTTACCAGCATTAATATAATGTAAACCATCAGCATCTTTACGAGCATTAATATGATCTAAAATCCGATTTTTATTAAGATGTTTAGGTAATGGTAACTGCACCAAAATCGCATCAACCGTATCATCATTATTTACTTTATTAATTACTGTTAATAAGTCCTGCTCACTAACATTTTCATTAAAAGTTTTTAAACTAACTTGAATTTCTAATTTTTCACAAACCTTTATTTTGTGATTAACATATACTTTTGATGCTTCTTCTGTTCCCACCAAAAATACTACTAAATGAGGCTTTCGTAAATTTTTTTCTAAATAATTACTAATATTGTTTTTCAAATTACTTTGAATTTCATTAGCAATCGCTTTTCCATCCATTATAATTGCCATTATATTTCCTCCTATCCAATAGACACATCTTGTTCTAAATATGCAAACCGTTCAATTTCATTTTTTCTTGCTGCTAATAATAAAGTATTTGATACTCCTAATTGACCAATAAACATTAAACTAATTAAAAATAATTTACTGATAACACCATAATCAGAAAAACTTAGTCCAAAATCAGGAATTGTTGTTAAACCTGATGTTCCAAACGCCGACGAAGATATAAACAAAGCCTCAACAATCGACACCTGCACATTTTCGCTAACAATAATTAAAGACACCAAAAAGACAATTAAAATCGCCATAATAAAAACTGCTGTTGCTCGCTTTGCTGTCTCATTAGGAACTTTAGCTTTAAACATATTAATATTATTTTTTCGTGTCGCACTAGCAATAATACTCATCATAACTAATGCCAGCGTTGTCGTTCTAATTCCACCACCAGTAGAACTAGGTGATGCCCCAATCCACATCAAAATCGAAAAAATAAACTTTGAAGGCGATTTAAAATAACTAATATCAATCGTACTATATCCAGCACTTCTTGTTGAAAAAGTATTAAAAATAATCGCCATTAAAGTCTCAGCATTAGTATTAGTAACATTTCTAATACCACCATCAATAAAAGTATTGCTGAACTTCGTTGGCACAAAATATTCAACCAAAATTACTGCTAAAATACCAATAAAAGAAATTGAAAAATAATATATAACACTTATTTTAGTAAATAATGAAAAATTAACTTTAATACCACGATAACGTGCCACAGCCTTTTGCTTTAAATCATAAAAAACAGGATAACCAATACCACCAATAATCAGTTGAACTAAAAAAACTACCTGAACAAAATATTGTGTCCGATAGGGACTTAAAGAATTAGGACCAATAATATCAAAACCAGCATTATTAGTAGCTGAAACCGAATGAAAAATCCCTGATCAAAAACTACTACCAAAATTTCGATAGTTAACATTGAAATTCTTAGTAATTAATTGTTGCAAATAATCATTATTAATTATTTGTAAAAATCCTATAGAATTACTATCATATTTATTAGTAACACCATTAATAACTCGTGCTAATTCATTAGGAAATTCCTTTCCCACAGTAACAAAATTTTCTCAATCAGAAACCTTGGCAA